>NZ_JARXWD010000028.1:0-48552 GCF_029892765.1 Stenotrophomonas sp. 1278 | reverse complement strand
GTTGCGGGGGACGCCGTAAACCCATCCCTGGGGGCTTGGCCGCGGCATCCATGCCGCGGACACCCCCGCAACCGGACCCACCCCGCCTTCGACAGATTTCCGCGATCTGGGAACGGTGTTCTGTGCGGCTGTTGATGGGTGTCGACCACGCGGCTTCTGGTGGGTGTCGACCTTGGTCGACACGTGTAGATCCACGCCATGCGTGGATGGGACTCGCCGAGGCCGCTCGATCTGTTGGCGAGGGCCTTGCTGACTACTGCGCCATCTCCCGCGGCGGCTGAAGGATGTCGACCATGCGGCTGTTGGTGGGTGTCGACCTTGGTCGACACGTAGATCCACGCCATGCGTGGATGGGGCTCACCGAGGCCGTTGGATCTGTTGGCGAGGGTCTTGCTGACTACTGCGCCATCTCCCGCGGTTGCTGGAGGATGTCGGCCACGCGGCTGTTGGTGGGTGTCGACCTTGGTCGACACGTGTAGATCCACGCCATGCGTGGATGGGACTCGCCGAGGCCGCTCGATCTGTTGGCGAGGGTCTTGCTGACTACTACGCCATCTCCCGCGGTTGCTGGAGGATGTCGACCATGCGGCTGTTGGTGGGTGTCGACCTTGGTCGACACGTAGATCCACGCCATGCGTGGATGGGGCTCACCGAGGCCGTTGGATCTGTTGGCGAGGGTCTTCCTGACTATCTCGCCATCTTCCGCCGCAGCCAATAACCGGCGCCCAGCAGCACGAACCACGCTGGGCTTGCGATCAGCGCCTGGCGGGTGTCGGCCTGCAGGCTCAGCAGCACCAGTACCGCAGCAAAGAAGACCAGGCAGGCCCAGCACATCGCCACGCCACCGGGCATCTTGAAGATCGAGGCCGCGTGGCGCTCGGGGTAGCGGCGGCGGTAGACCATGTAGGCCACCAGGATCAGCGACCAGACGAAGATGAACAACACCGTCGCCAGGGTCGTCACCAAGGTGAAGGCGGTCACCAGGTTGGGGATCAGGTAGATCAGCAGGGTGCCGCCCAGCAGGCACAGGCAGGAAAACAGCAGGCCCCGTGCCGGTACCGCAGCGCGCGAGAGCTTGGACAGGCCACGCGGTGCGTGGCCTTCCTCGGCCAGGCCGAACAGCATGCGGCTGGTCGAGAAGATGCCGCTGTTGGCCGAGGACGTGGCCGAGGTCAGCACCACGAAGTTGATCAGGCTGGCGGCGGCGGGAATGCCGGCCAGCACGAACAGCTGCACGAACGGGCTCTTGTCCGGTACCACCTGGCGCCATGGGGTCACCGCCATGATCGCGATCAGCGCCAGCACGTAGAAGATGATGATGCGCACGGGGATCGAGTTGATCGCCTTGGGCAGGTTGCGCTCCGGGTCAGCCGTTTCCGCAGCGGTGGTGCCCACCAGCTCGATGCCGACGAAGGCGAACACCGCGATCTGGAAACCGGCGAAGAAACCCACCAGGCCCATCGGGAACATGCCGCCGTCATTCCACAGGTTCGACAGCGATGCGGTGTGGCCGCTGGGCGAAGTGAAGCCCCACGCCACCAGTCCAGCACCGGTGATGATCAGCGCGCAGATCGCCACGATCTTGATCAGCGCGAACCAGAACTCCATTTCGCCGAACAGCTTCACCGTCACCAGGTTCAACGACAGCAGCAGCATCACGCAGGCCAGCGCCGGTTTCCACGCTTCCAGTCCCGGGAACCAGAACTGCGCATAGGCGGCGATGGCGATCACGTCGGCGATGGCGGTGACAATCCAGCAGAACCAGTACGTCCACCCGCAGAAGAACCCGGCCCATGGGCCAAGCAGATCGGTGGAGAAATCGATGAAGGATTTGTACTGCAGGTTGGACAGCAGCAACTCGCCCATCGCCCGCATCACGAAGAACAGCATCGCGCCGATGATCAGGTAGACCAATACGATGGACGGGCCGGCCAGGCTGATGGTCTTGCCCGAACCCATGAACAGGCCGGTGCCGATGGCACCGCCGATGGCGATCAGTTGCAGGTGGCGGTTGGACAGGCTGCGGCGCAGGTGCTCGGGGGGCGTGGCGGGCTCGGTCATGGGCGCGGGAAGGGGCGGGTGAAGCGTTCGACGTTAGTCCTCCCGCTGCCACAACGCCAGCGCCGGACGGCCCAGGGCCGTCAGCACGTGTCACTTTCACCACAATGTGACCCGTTACCGCCTTTGTCCCATTCCGCCCAGCCCTGCGCCGTGTTCATATACCGCCATCGTCCAAGGACCGGCCCCGCCCATGTGCCCAGCCCTGCACACCTCTCTGGAGCCCCGGTCATGAGCCGACTGCGGGTCATCATCGGCGGCACCGTCCTGGCCGTGCTGGCCGCGGCAGTGCCGATCGCGGTCATGGTCTATGCCACCTGGGACCGTGCCGTAAGTGTCGAACAGCAGCGGCTGCATGCCATCGCCGAGCGCAGCCTGCGGCGTACCGAAGTGTCCTACCAGGAAGCACTGGCGGCATTGAAGTCGGCCGAGGCCACCGTGCTGCCGCCCTGCGGGGCCGAACACATCCAGCGCATGCAGACCCTGGTGATGACCACGCCGTCGTCGGACCAGATGGGCTACTTCGAGGGCGGCAAGCTGCGCTGCACGTCGTGGGGGCCGTTCCAGCAGGATGTGGACCAGCCCACGCCGGACCACGTCACCAGCGATGGTGCCGGCATCACCGTCAACGTGCGCCCCGAGGCGGCTGGCCGGCGGCCGATGCTGTCCATGATGTACGGGTCCTACGACGTGCTGGTCGACCCTCGGCGCTTCGTCGACGTCATCGTCGATCCGGACGTGCGGCTGGCCCTGGCAAGTCCGGATGGACGGCTGCTGACACAGCAGGATGGCATGGACCAGGCCCTGCTGCAGCGCCTGCTGCGTGAGCCCGGCGAAGGCCTGGACCGCGACACCCTGTATGCCAGCGCGCGCAGCGGTGAATGGCTGGCGATCGCCACGGCGCCGCGCACCGCGCTGGCGGCCACGTTCCGGCAGCAGGCGTGGCTGTTCGTGCCCTTGGGCCTGCTGATGGCCGCCGCCGGTGCCGGCCTGGTGATCTGGCTGTCGCGACGACGGCTGTCGATGCGCGGCGAACTGGGCATCGCCATCCGCCGCCGCGAACTCTACCTGCACTACCAGCCCATCATCGAACTGGACACCGGCATCTGCGTCGGCGCCGAGGCGCTGGTGCGCTGGCAGCGCCCCGACGGCACGCAGGTGCGTCCGGACCTGTTCATTCCCTTGGCCGAAGAAGCGGGGATGATCGCCGCCATCACCGATCTGGTGATCGAGAACGTGGTTGCCGACATGCGTGAGCTGCTGGCCGAGGATCGCAGTGCACACATCGCGATCAACCTGGCGGCCGAGGACATCAGCAGCGGACGGGCGCTGAAGGTGATCTCGCAGCGCATGGCCGGCAGCGGCATCCTGCCGCAGCAGATCTGGTTGGAGGCCACCGAACATGGTTTCCTCGACATCGACCGTGCCCGCACCATGCTGGCCGCGGCGCGGCGCGCGGGCCACAGCGTGGCCATCGATGATTTCGGCGTCGGCTATTCCAGCCTGCAGTACCTGCAGCAGCTGCCGCTGGATGCGCTGAAGATCGACAAGTCCTTCGTCGATGCGATCGGCACCGAAAGCGCGACCAGCCCGGTCACGCCGCACATCATCGGCATGGCCCGCGAGCTGGGCCTGTGGGTGGTGGCCGAAGGTGTGGAAACCGAAGCGCAGCTGGCCTACCTGCACAGCCAGCACGTGCAGTTCGGCCAGGGCTGGCTGTTCTCGCGGCCGTTGCCGCGCGATGAGTTCATCGCCTTCCACCGCAAGCGCCAGCAGCAGTACGGCGCGGCGCGGGAGCACATGCAGAATCCGCGCAGCGTGCCGTTCGAGCGCGAGCAGGCGGGGGAGTAGCCGGCGAACGGCGACGCCCCTCGTGGTGGGTCGCATAAAGCTGTTCGTGGGTTGGCCGGGTGGTACAGATCTCTGCGGCGTTCCACCACGTAAATAGAGAAGAGAAAAGCAACAGCGGGTCGCTGCGCTCGCGCGCGCTGTTGAGCTTCGGCTGGGGTAGTGCCGGCCGCTGGCCGGCAACCCCGTCATCCTCGATCGACGCCTACGCCCAAGCCTTCGGCCGCGCCCAGACCCAAAGGCCGCACACCGCCAGCAGCAGCAACGGCAGCCAGGCCAGGTGCTGGGCGCCGCTGGCCTGCAGCATCAGGCCGCCGCCGACGCCGCCGGCGGCGATGGCCAGGTTCCAGCCGGTCACCAGCATCGACTGCGCCAGGTCGGCGGCGGCACCGGCGCGGCGCGCCAGGGCGGTCTGGAACAGGGTGGGTACCGCACCGAACGCGACGCCCCACAGGATCGTCACCAGCAGCAGCACGCCCGGCACGCCTGGCCACAGCAGCAGCGAAGCCACCGCCATCACGAAGCCGATCACGCTGGCCCACACCAGCGCGCGCAGGTGGCGGTCCACGCCCCAGCCGGCGATGGCGATACCCACGATCGCGGCGATGCCGAATGCCAGCAGCAGCCGGTCCAGCCACGCCCCGGCGCCGGCCTGCACTGCCAACGGCTCGATGTAGGTGTACAGCACGTTGTGCGCTAGCACGTACAGCACCATCACCAGCAGCGTGCTGCGGATGCCGGGCATGCGCCAGACCGAGCCCAGCGACATGCGCCGGCCTGCACCGGCCGCCGGCAACGCGGGCAGCGCCCATCGGGCGTAGCCGAGCAGCAGCACTGCCAGCACGCTCATCAACGCGAACGCCCAGCGCCACCCGATCTGCTGGCCCAGCAAGGTGCCGGCCGGCACTCCCAACGACAGCGCCAGCGGCGAGCCGATCATCGCTACCGCGATCGCCCTTCCCTGCAGTTCCGGCACCACCATGCGCGCGGCATAGCCGGCCACCAGCGACCACAGCAGGCCCGCGCCCACACCCGCCAGGAAGCGCGCCACCAGGGTCAGCACGTAGTCGTGGCTCAGCGCGGTCACGGTATTGACCACCATGAAGCCGGCAATCGCCGCCAGCAGCAGCGGACGACGTGGCAGGCGCTGGGTCAGCGCGGTCATCGGCAACGCAGCCAGCACCGAGCCCAGTGCATACACGCTCACCAGCTGCCCTGCGGCCGCGTCGCTGACGCCGAGGCTCTCGCCCATCGGCCGCAGCACGCCCGCTGGCAGCGTTTCGGTCAGCAGAGTGATGAAGCCACCACCGGCCAGTGCCAGCAGCCCGCGCCACGGCAGGCGCGTTGCTTCACCCGCCGGAGCCCCTGCATCAATTGCGTGGCCGCTCATCGCACCGTCTCCAGATCGGCGTACACCGCATCGCGCAGTTCATCGACAAACGCGCCATGCATGCCTTCGTACAGCGTGTTGGTCAGCGCGACCACGCTCAGGCCACGCGCCGGGTCCACGAACCAGCTGTGGCCGTAAGCACCGCCCCAACGCCATGTCCCTGCGGTCTGCGGTGTGCCGCTGGCCGCTGCATCACGCAGCACCGCAAAGCCGAGGCCGAAGCCCCAACCCGGCGGATCAACCGGTCCCAGCTCGCCGACCTGCGGGGTTCCCATCTGTGCAACCACGCTGTCCGGCAGCAGCTGCGAGGCGCGCACATCGCGCAACGCTTCCAGCACGGCCATCACCTCGTCGGCACTGCCCACCAGCCCCGCGCCTGCCGACGGATAGCGGTGTGAGTCGGTCGCCCGCGCCACGCTGTATTCGATGCCCACCGAGCCCTCGAACGCAGGCACCACCTCGCCCTCCCGCAACCGATGCGGCTGCGGCGTGTCACTGACATATGGCGTGGCCAGACGAGCGCCCTCGGCGGTGGCGAACGCGGTGTCGCGCAGGCCCAGCGGCTGCGCCAGCAGCCGGTCGAACAATACCTGCAACCTTTCGCCGGTGGCCGCTTCAGCGACGGCGCCCGCTACATCCACGCCCAGCGAGTACAGCCACTGGCTGCCCGGCGCGAACAACAGCGGCGCCTGCGCGATACGCTGCACGTTCTGCTGCAGCGTCACCGGGTTCGCGTCCATGCCGTCGCTCACACCCGCCTGGGCATAGGGCCCCTCGGCATCGGCCTCCAGAAAGCGGTAGCCCAGCCCACTGCTGTGGCTGAGCAGCTGGCGCAGGCTGATCGGCGGGCGGCTGCCATCGGCCAGTGCCGGGCGGAACGCCGGCAACCAGCGCTGCACCGGCGCGTCCAGGTCCAGCACCCCCTCGGCTACCAGGCGCAGGATCACCGTGGTCAGCAGCGGCTTGCTCACCGAGGCCAGCCGGAACAGGTGGTCGCGGCGCATCGGCGTGTTCGATTCACGGTCGGCCAGGCCACTGGCGCTGGCGTGGCGCAGCACGCCGTGCTCGCGCACCAGTACCACCGCACCGACCAGGCGCTGTGGATGCACGGTCCGCAGCAGTGCGCTCACCGCGGGCAGCGCCGGTGCGGTATCAACAGGAAGGGCGAGTGTCATCGGGGTGGTCCGTGGGGAGAGGCCCGCCACGGTAGGCAGCTCCGGCACCGGCAAAAAGCGGGGCGGGGCTCCGTGCATCATGGACCGCAAGGTCCGCAATCGGCATGATGCCCGGAACCACTGGGCCGCAGCGACCCTCCAGGCCCGCGCACCGCAGTGTTGCGCGGGCCACGTCAGCGGGCCGGACTGCCGCGCCCTACCCTGCCCACTTTCGCAGCGACCCTACCCATGTCCGTCCTCGACAACCTGGCCAACCTGCAGACCTTCGTCCACGCCGCGGACACCCGCAGCTTCGTCGACACCGGCCGCGTGCAGGGCATCTCCGCCTCGGCCGCCGGCAAGTGCGTGGCCCGGCTTGAACACGCACTCGGCGTGCGCCTGTTCCACCGCAGCACGCGCAGCATCACCCTCACGGCCGAGGGCCAGCTGTTCCTGGCACGCTGCCGCCGCATCCTCGACGAACGCGATGCCGCACGCACCGAACTGGCCCAGCAACATGCAACCCCCAGCGGCACCCTGCGCATCAGCCTGCCGCTGGTGGGCGACCTGACGCTGCCGCTGATGGCCGAGTTCATGGCAGCCTACCCGGACATCCGCCTGGAGCTGGATTTCTGCGATCGCCTGGTCGATGTCATCGAGGAAGGCTTCGACGCCGTGCTGCGCGTTGGCGAGCCCAGCGATTCACGCCTCACGGCACGCCGCCTCGGTGTGTTCCCACGTCGCGTGGTTGCATCGCCGGCGTACCTGCAACGGCATGGCGTTCCACGCACGCCGGCCGACCTGCTGCAGCACCGCCTGCTGCACTACCGCTTCCCCAGCACCGGCAAGCTCGAGCCATGGCCGATCCTCTGGCCCGAAGGCGAAACGGCACAGGATCTGCCGGTGCACCTGGTCGCCAACACCATCGAAGCGCGGGTGGCACTGGCGCTGCGCGACGGGGGCCTGGCGTTCGTGCCGGTGCATTCGGTGCGCGATGCACTGGCCGATGGCCGGCTGGTCACCGTGCTTGAAGAGCACGTGCATTCCTGCGGCATCTTCCACCTGCTGTGGCCCTCCGGCCGCCACGTGCTGCCGAAGCTGCGGGTATTCATCGAATTCGTCGGCGCGCGGCTGGATACGGTGCCCTGACCCAGCGCCACGGCCGCGACCATTCAGCTCGCGGCGCTATACTGCCCGCTCATTCCCCACCGAGGCTCGCGACCAATGCGCCAGTGATGCCGCCGTCTTCGCACTAGACGGCCCGACTCTTCCCGCCCCTGCGCGCAGGGGAGAACCAGGCATCCATGGAGGTCGCATGACTTCGCATTCCCTCACGCTCGATCGCGTGTCGTATCGGTTGGCCAATGGCCGTCCGTTGTTTTCCGATCTGTCCTTTTCCTTCGAACCGGTGGCCACCGGGCTGGTCGGCGCCAATGGCGCCGGCAAGAGCGTGCTCGCGCGCCTGCTCGCCGGCCAGCTGTCGCCCGACGATGGCCGCGTGCACCGCAGTGGCCAGGTGTTCCTGTTGCCTACGCCGGGCTATCCGCCACGTGGCACGGTGGGTGAACTGGCCGGCGTCGGCGCCGAACTGGCGGCACTGGCGCGCATCGAAGCAGGCAGCATCGATGAAGCCGATTTCGCCTGCGTGGGCGACCACTGGGACCTGCGCGAACGCCTGCAGCAGCAGTGGCAGGCGATGCAGCTGCCGGCCGGCCTTGATCCGGCGCAGCCCGCCTCCCGGCTCAGTGGCGGCCAGGCGATGCAGGTGGCGCTGTCCGGTGCGTGGGCCAGCGGCGCGGACTGGCTGATCCTCGACGAGCCGAGCAATCATCTCGACGCCCGTCATCGCCACCAGCTGTACGCACAGCTGCAGCAGTGGCAGGGCGGCCTGCTGGCCATCAGCCACGACCGTGGCCTGCTCGCGCAGATGGCGCAGATCGTCGAGCTGGACGCGCACGGCCTGCATCGTTACGGCGGACCGTGGCAGCACTATGCCGACACACGCGCCGCCGAACGCGAGGCCGCCGCCGCGCAGCTGGAGCATGCCCGTGCCCAGCACCGACAGCAGCAACGCAGCGCGCGCGAACAGAACGAGCGCCAGCAGCAGCGGCAGGCACGTGGCAACCGCGAAGCGCGCGAGGCCAACCAGGCACCGATCCTGCTCGGTCGGCAGAAGCAGCGCGCCGAAGCCAGCCACGGCCGTGCGCAGCAGATCCAGAGTGATCGGCTGCAGGCCAGCGCAGCGCAGGTGCGCGCCGCCGCTGCGGCGGTGCACGTGACGCCAGAACTGGCGTTGTTCAGTGGCGAAGGCGAGCGTGGCCAGGGCCGCCTGCTGCAGGCGCACGATCTGGTGCTGCCGCATGGCTGCAACGCGGCGCTGCAGCTGGAGATCAGGCGCGGCCAGCGCATCGCCGTCGTGGGCGACAACGGCAGCGGCAAGTCGACCCTGCTGCGCGTACTGGCCGGGCAGCTGGCGGCGCGCAGCGGTCAGGTGCAGCGGCATGCGCCGCTGGCCCTGCTCGACCAGCAACTGCTGGGGCTTGCAGGTGAGCTGAGCATCCTCGATGCCGTGCGCGCTGCGAATCCCGCGGCCGATGCGGGTGAACTGCGTACGCGTCTTGCCCTGCTGGGCCTGGATGCGCAGCGCGTCCAACGCCCGGCCAGCAGCCTCAGCGATGGCGAGCGGGTGAAGGGTGCGCTGGCCAGCGTGCTGTACGCCGATCCTGCCCCGCAGCTGCTGTTGCTGGACGAGCCGGGCAACGCGCTGGACCTTGCCGCGCTGCAGGCGCTGGAAGAACTGCTGGCGGCGTGGCCGGGCGCGTTGCTGATGGTCAGCCATGACACCCACCTGCTGCAGGCGCTGCGGCCAACGCAGGTGCTGCAGGTCGGTGATGCAGGTTGGCGGTGGCGCGATGCGTTGTAGGGCCGAGCGGGTGCTCGGCTCCTGCAGGCATTCATCCACGCATGGCGTGGATCTACTACCAGCCTCTCATCCACGCGTGGCGTGGATCTACTGCCAGCCTCTCATCCACGCATGGCGTGGATCTACTACCAGCCTTTCATCCACGCATGGCGTGGATCTACTGCCAGCCTTTCATCCACGCATGGCGCAGACGCATCAACGCTTCCACACCGGGAACGCCTGCGGCATCTGCTGCCACAGCAAGGGCCCGGCCTGCAGCTCGGTGTCGTTGAGCAGGCACGCATCCAGGGCCGACCGCACCACACGCTCGTCCATGTGCACGCCGATCACCACCAGTTCCTGCCGGCGGTCACCCCACAGCGGATGCCACAGGCGTGCCATCGCCGAGTGCGCGGCCGCGTCCGGGAATTCCCGTACGTCCGGCAGCGGAGCGCTCCAGCAGTCGGCCTGCTGCCGGGCCCAGCCCAGATCGCTGTAAGGCAGCGGCGTTGGCGGCAGCAGCGGCGTGGTGTCCTCCTGGCCGGCGCGCACCCGCTCGCGCGCCGCATACCAGAAGCCCGCCGCCTGGGTGCGTGTGGCCGCGCCCACACTATTCAACTCACCCACCCAGTCCATGCGGTTGGCCAGCCAGAACCAGCCCTTGCTGCGGATCACCCCGGGCATACCGTGCTGCAATGTGCGCGCGAAACGGGCGGGATGGAACGGCCGCCGTGAGCGATAGACGAAGCTGCCGATGCCGTACTCCTCGGTTTCCGGCGTGTGCTCGCCACGCAGTTCCTTCACCCAACCGGGGGCCTGCTGCGCGCGCTCGAAATCGAAGCGACCGGTATCCAGCAGCTCGGCAAGCGGCACGTCGCCGAAACTGGACAGCAGCAGCTTCGCGTCGCGATTCAAGCCGCGCAGCACGGCCAGCGTGTCCTGCAGCACTTCGTCGTCCACCTGGTCCACCTTGCTGACCACGATCACATCGGCGAATTCCGCCTGCTCGCACAGCAGGTCGACCACGCCACGATCATCATCCGGCCCCGCCTGCTGGCCACGCTCGGCCAGGCGCAGTGTCGAACCGAAATCGGCCAGGAAGGCACTGCCATCCACCACCGTCACCATCGTGTCCAGCCGTGCGATATCGCTCAGGCTGAAGCCGTGTTCGTCGCGCACCGCGAAGGTCGCCGCCACCGGCATCGGCTCGCCGATCCCGGTCGATTCGATCAGCAGGTAGTCGTAGCGGCCGCTGTCGGCCAGGCGCCGCACCTCCTGCAGCAGATCGTCACGCAGCGTGCAGCAGATGCAGCCGTTGCTGAACTCCACCAGCGTCTCTTCGGTGCGACGCAGTTCGGCGCCGCCATCGCGCACCAGCTGCGCATCGATGTTGACCTCGCTCATGTCGTTGACGATCACCGCCACCCGCAGGCCATCGCGGTTGCGCAGGATCTGGTTGAGCAGGGTGGTCTTGCCGGCACCGAGGAAGCCGGAAAGCACGGTGACCGGAAGGCGGGGGTCGGCGCGGGAAACAGTGTTCATGTCGGAGCGGGCTGGCTGCGGAATGGAAATGTTACTGTATAACAATTGTCGCGCAAGGAATCCTCCCCGCATGAAGTCGCCCTCTGCCGCCCTGCTTGATGCCGGCGCCGTCGCCCTGTCCAGCCTGTGCCTGCTGCATTGCCTGGCGCTGCCCCTGCTGGCGGCCGCACTGCCGCTGTTCGGCGTCTGGGCCGAAGCGGAGTGGGTGCACCTGGTCTTCGTCGCCATCGCGCTGCCGATGACCGGCTTTGCCCTGTGGCGCGCCGAACGCCGCCAGCCGCTGCCTGCGCTGGCATGGCTGAGCGCGGGCATGGGCCTGGCACTGTTGATGGCCGGGGCGCTGGCACTGCCCTCGCACGCCTGGGAGACCCCGCTGACGGTCACCGGCAGCCTGCTGCTGGCCGCCACGCACCTGTGGAACGCGCAGCACCGGCACCGCAGAAGCTAGTGCCGGCCGCTGGCCGACAACTGCAGGCATCGTCCGCAGGACATGAGGTTGCCGGCCAGCGGCCGGCACTACCCAGCTATTTGCCGTAACGCCGCAGCAGTTCCACCAGTACCTCGGCTTCGGCCGCCCGTTGCGCCGGGTCGTCCGCGCCCACCACGTGTTCCTGCAGATGCTCGTGCAGCAGTTCCATCAGCAGGCTGTGGGCAGCGCCACGCACGGCCGCCACCTGCACCAGCACATCGGCGCAGTCGCCTGCCTCGCCCTCGGGCGTGTTCAACGCCTGTTCCAGCGCCGCCACCTGCCCGCCGATGCGGCGCACCCGGGTCAGCAGCTGCTTTCGACTTCTGTGTACATGGGCCATGGCAGGATCATATACCCTATGGGGGTATCCACCCAAGCCTGACCGCCGCCATGCACCTGGACGCCCTCGCCGCCGCCCGTCGCCACGAGCACCGCTTCGACGACGGCAATCCGCTGGCCGAACGCAACACCCGCCGCGCGATGTGGCTCACCGTCAGCATGATGCTGGTGGAGATCGTCGGTGGCTGGTGGTTCAACTCCATGGCCGTGCTGGCCGACGGCTGGCACATGAGCTCGCACGCGCTGGCACTGGGCCTGTCGGTGTTCGCCTACCGCTGCGCACGGCGCTACGCGCACGATCCGCGCTTCGCCTTCGGCACCTGGAAGATCGAGATCCTGGCCGGCTATACCAGCGCCATCGCCCTGCTCGGCGTCGCCGCTCTGATGGCCGTGCAATCGCTGGAACGCCTGTGGGTGCCCGCGCCCATCCACTACAACGAAGCCATCGCCATCGCCGCGGTCGGCCTGGGTGTGAACCTGCTGTGCGCATGGTGGCTGCATGACAGCCCCGGCCACGCCCATCACCACCATGGACACGGGCACGACCATGGCGATCATCATGGTCATCACCACGATCACGACCACGACCATTCCCACGGCCACGACCTCAACCTGCGGTCGGCCTACGTGCACGTGCTGGCCGACGCCGCCACCTCGGTGCTGGCCATCGTCGCCCTGCTGGGCGGCAAGCTGCTCGGCCTGACCTGGCTGGATCCGGTGATGGGCCTGGTCGGCGCGGTGCTGGTCACCGTCTGGGCAATCGGCCTGCTGCGCGACAGCGGCCGCATCCTGCTTGACGCGCAGATGGATGCGCCGGTGGTGGCCGAGGTACGCGAGGTGATCGAGCAGGGTCCGTGGCCGGCACGCCTGGCCGACCTGCACGTGTGGCAGGTGGGGCGCGGCAAGTACGCCGTCGCCGCCAGCGTGGTCACCAGTGATGCCACGCTCGATCCGGACACCGTGCGCCAGGCGCTGGCGATCCACGAGGAACTGGTGCATGTCACCGTGGAGATCCACCGCAGCGCGTGACGCCAGAAGGGCGGCGGTTCTTGCCGAAAATCTGTACCGGCCACGGCTGCGTGCTGCCTACACTGGCCGCACCTGCCCCGTCGGGACATCCCATGCGCACGCTCCGCCTGCTGCTGCCCGGTGCCCTCCTGCTGCTGGTGGCCTGTTCCGGCGACACCCAGCTGCCGTTCTCCTCCGACCCGATGCTCGGCTGCTTCGCCACCAGCCCGCGCAAGTCCGCCGAGTTCCGCATCGAAAAGGAAGCAAGCCAGTACTTCGTCTCGTTCGAACGCGATGGCCACTGGCAGCGCGAACCCAATGCGCTGTACAAGGCCAGCCGCAGCGACATCCAGCAGTACTTCCGCGATGACGCCGACCAGATCGACAGCGCGCTGATCCGGATGGCCGGCGGCTTCGGCATCTTCCGCGTCAAGGACGGCGCCACGCTGAAGGCCCGGGCACGCGACAGCGACTACATGGCGCTGCTGCTGATCGGCGCCGGACCGGTGTATGCGGTGAAGTGCCAGTAGCGGCCACATTGCAATTCTTCCCATGGCCTCAACGATGCCGCTGGCACACGCTGACGATTTCGAGGAGGAATTCCGATAACCGTTCTTCTCCTGCTGGCCGCAATCGTTGCAAAGACCCAGGGTGCTTACGACGAGGTGCGTGAGACCGCTGATGGCGAGATCGTGGTAATGCGTACCTTCGACTGGGAGATCGAAGGGCAACGCGCCGAACGCGTAACCGTGCACTGGCTGCTGCAGGAAGACGGCAGCATGCGCTACGACTTCGACCGGCAGCCAGCCGCCACCCAGGATGTCCATCGCCGTTCGTGCGCGTTGCGGGGAATGCAGCCCTCGCGAGGCGTCGGCCTCATCTCGGGAGAGGGAACCATCCACGGATTCAGCTGCACCGACCTGCGGTAGCGCCGCGCCCATGTCCGGCTCGGCTGCACAGCGCCTGCGGTACCATGCCCTCCCCCGAATCCTCCCGCTACCCACCGTGCCCCACTACTCCGGCCCCCTGCTGACCCGCGACAGCGCTGACACCCTGCGCCGTGCCCACGACAAGGGCGCCACCGAGTGGTCCGGCTCGCTCGATCTGGGCCGCAGCGAAGCGGCGGTACAGCTGGATGCCGAGGGTTTCACCTTCCGCGGCCAGCACTATCCGTGGCCGGGCAAGCTGAAGGACCGCACGCTGTACTACTGGGATGGCGAGGAGTTCTGCTCCATCTCCCGCTTCAGCGGCTCGCTGATCAAGCTGGTGCCGACCGAGTGGGGCGCACCGACCTTCGAGATCGACGGCATCAAGATGCTGCCGACCTCCAAGCTGTCGCCGTTCGAGGACGCGCGCCGCAAGGTCGAGCTGGTCGCCCCGGCGGGCAAAAGCCTCCTCGATACCTGCGGTGGGCTTGGCTACTTCGCCGCCTGCGCACTGGAGGCCGGCGTCGGCCAGATCCGCTCGTTCGAAAAGAACGCCGACGTGATGTGGCTGCGCACGCTCAATCCGTGGTCGCCCGATCCTGACTCAGCCGCCGCGGGCGGCCGCCTGCACTTCAGCCACGGCGACGTCTCGCAGCAGATCGAACAGGTCGCCAGCAACAGCGTCGATGCGATCCTGCACGACCCGCCGCGCTTCGGCATTGCCGGCGAACTGTACTCGCAGGTGTTCTACGACCATCTCGCCCGCGTCATCCGCAAGGGCGGCCGCCTGTTCCACTACACCGGCGCGCCGAACAAGTTGACCAGCGGCCGCGACGTGCCACGCGAAGTGGCCAAGCGCCTGGAAAAGGCCGGCTTCAAGGCGGAGCTGGCGCTCGATGGCGTACTGGCCGTCAAGCGCTGAGGCTCACTCGCCTTCCACCTTGGCCAGCTTCATCACCCACTTCGGCACTTCCGGCTCGCCGGCGTAGAACGCCTTGGGCTTGTTTTCGGCCATCGCCCAGCGGTGCAGCCAGCTCGGCCCATAGCGACCGCTGTAGCCCTCGGCGCCGCGCGCGTAGGCGGGGTCTCGCACGGCTTCTTCCAGCGACACGAAGCGATAGCCACGACGCTTGGTGGCTGCCACCAGCTCGGCGAACGTCGCCGCGTTGAGCTCGTTGGCATGCATCAGCCACACCTGCGGCACCGCATACCCCAGCAGCGCCTGTGACTGCTGCTCGTAGTAATCCACCTTGTTCAGCATGTACGGCACATAGCCCTTGCGCAGGCCCGCCAGCGTCGCCTCGCGCTGCGGTGAATCGGGCTGCTCGTTCATCACGTTGGCATAGGCGAAGGCCCACACCCACTCACCGTTGTCGACCGTCACCGGCGCAACGCGGTAGCCGTGCTGCTTGAAGAACACGTCCATCGCCACGCGGTCTTCCTGCGTACGGCCCGCACGCAGGTAAGGGTGGCGCATCCATTGCGGCGTCTGCCCACGCTCGGCCAGCAGTGGTCGCAGCACCTGCTCGCCGCGCAGGAAGTCCTGCTGGAACGCCGGCACGCCTTTGGCGTTGAGGTCCATGTGCGACCAGGTGTGGTTGCCGAGTTCGTAGCCGGCATCCAACCAGTCGCGCAGCATCTGCACGCGCGCCGGCTGCACCTGGCCATCCACTTCCAGCTTGTTTTCGTTGACGAAGCCCACCACTGGCACATCGGTCTGGCGCAGCTGCGCCATCAGTGCGGCATGGCGTGCCTGCAGATCGGCCGGCACGATCTCATCCAGGCGCGCCCACGGCAGATCGTCGATGGTCACCGCGATGCGCCGATCGACTTCGGCAGCGTGGACGGTCAATGACAACAACAGCAACGGCAACGCACGCAGGAACAGACGCATCGGTACATCCATGGGACCAGGATGCAGCGACTGTAACGCGATTGGGCCTTGCCGCCGAGTGTGGACCCGGCCGCAGCGCCAGAGCGGGTCAGTCGGCGATGTACTGCGGCGGCACGTGGTCGGTCAACCAGACACCATTGGCCGAGCGGTGGAACACGTGCCCATCGGCATGCATGCGCCCTGCGTGCACGCTGAGGATCACCGGCGCACCGCGGCGAGCACCGACCTGGTGGGCCGTCTCCCGGTCCAGTGACAGATGCACGTGATGGCGCTCGCCCGCATGCAGGCCCTGCTCGCGGATCGAGCCGACGAAGCGCGGCACCGTGCCGTGGTACAGCCACTGCGGCGGCGCCACCGGCACCAGTCCAAGATCGACCGCGACCGAATGCCCCTGGTTTGCGCGGATACGCTGGCCATCATCGCTCAGTGCAAAGCGTTGCTTGTTGCAGCTCGCCACGATGTGCTGCAGTCCGCCACGGTCGAGCGCCTGCCCGTGTGCAGCCAGCTTCTGCAGCAGTTCGTCGACATTGGCCCAGCCTTGGCCGTCCAGGATCAACCCGATTTTCCCGGGTTCATGGCGCAGCACCAGGCTGAGGAACTTGCTGGTCTGCTTGGTTGAAGTTTCCGTATTCATCCGCATAGCGTGCCGCAGAAGCACCGGTCGATGCCAGTCAGCGGCCCGCGCTGGCGTCAGAACCGGGTCAGCTGCGAGGTGGTGCGCCACAGCCAGAGCCCAACCACCATCGCGGCCAGCAGCAGTCCACACAGGATGATCGCCAGCGCGTCAGGCGCGTGCGGCGGCATCAGGTCGGCCCTGGCGAAGATCTGCAACAGCCATCGCCGCATCGAGGACGGGAGCGCATGTCCGTCTGGCGTCAGGTCTGTCATGCATGCTGCAGGCAGCGCAGTGGTGATGCCCGCCCACACATGCTCATACAGTCGAAGCATCACGCTCGCCAGCAGCAGCGCCGCCGCATGCAGGGCAAGCAGGCCCCAAGCGCTGCGGCGCAGCGGTGCATCCACATGGCGCAGCCAATGCACGCAGACCAGCAGCGTACCCAGCAGGGCCAGCACCAGCGTTGCCATCGGCAGCCAGCACAGCGGCTGCCAGTCGTCCAGCGCGCCGGCACGTGCCAACAGCTGCTCGGCAACCAGCATCCGGGCAGCAGGATCGGCGCCGCCGCAGGCCAAAGACAGGGGCTCCAGCAGCAAGGCCACGCGCTGGTGGAAATGGCCTGCGGCCAAGCCCACCGACAGCAGCGCCAGCACCTGCAGCAGCAACAACATCAGGCCGGCGCCAAAGAAGCGTCCGAGGCGGGCAGTGAAGGCGGTCATCGACGTAGTCCCAGCGAGTGACGCGCATGCTAGCCAAGCCAACGGCCGCTGTCGGCTGGCAGATGCGACACGACCCTGGAGGATGCGCGATCATGTCTACTCCTTCAGGAGAGCTGGCGATGGTAGGGCTGTATCTGCTCGTGCGTACCCTGCTGCCGGTTCTGCTTGGCGGGTTGGTTGCAATGCTTGGCGCACGCGTGATCAATGCGCGGCTGGCCCGCCTTCCGCCGCGCGTGATTGCACTGCCGGATGACAGCCTGCTGCCCAGCCCCGCAGCACAGCGACGCTATCGCCGCATGCGTCGGCGCAGACCGCGCCTGCAGCGCTTCACCCAGCCGCCCAAGGTGCCGCGCAGCTGGGTCCTGCTCGCAGCAATGGCGTTCATCGGCACGGTGGGCCTGACCGTCTACCTGATGCCCGATGGCGCCCGCTTCCAGGTGCTGGTCGAGAGCACCTTGGGATATCCCTCCACCGTCATCGAAGTCCATGCGCCCATGCAGCAGCAGCTGCAGCTGCTGGATGCCTGCGCCCCCGTGCTGCATCGCACTGTCCGCCCCATCACCATGCGCTACCGCAGAGCCCGCACCGGCAATCCGGTCGAGGTGCACGGGGTACTGCCGGTGCAGGTGCGGCACCGCGGCACGCTGCTGCAGGTGGCCACGGCGCGGCCGGTGGATGTGGCCCTGCTGCGCGATGCCCTGCACCAGTGCAGCGCATCGTCCAACGTTACGCTGACGATACAGCCGCGCACCGTCGCGCCATGGCGGGAATGGGGTTGGCAGCCGTGGCCGGGGCGCAACAGCCAGTAAGGCTTCAACCGCGCGGCAGTTTCGCCGCCCACATGTTGTCCACCAGGTTCGGGTAACGGCGCCCGCTCTCCTCTGCCCGCTGCCGCGCCGCCGCCTTCTGCGCCTCCGTCAGCGGCTGCGTCTTCTGGCCCTTCGGGTTGGGCTTCTTCCAGGGCGGCGTGCGGGCAGTGGGCATGTGCGGATGATGCCGTAGTGGGTGTTACTTCTTCAGGAATTCCAGCAGCGCCAGATTGAAATCATCGGCGTGGCTGGTATTGCAGCCATGCGGTGCATTCTTCAGCACCACCAACTCGCTGCCGGCGATGGCCGCATGCGTGCGCTTGCCCGAACCTTCGAACGGCACCGTCGCATCGCTGTCACCGTGCAGCACCAGCGTCGGTACGGTCACCTTCTTCAGGTCCGCACGGAAATCGGTGGTGGCGAACGCCTTCATGCACCCCAGCGCAGCGGTCTGGTCAGATTGATGGGCAAGCGCGATGGCGGCCTGGCGCTCGTCCTCGGTGACCATCAGCTTGCCGTCGGCACTGAAGAAATCGCGGGTAAAGCCGTCGAAGAACGACTCCCGGTCCTTCTCCAGCCCCTGGCGCATCTCATCCGCCTTTTCCTGGGTCAGCGGCCCTTCGGGATTGTCCGCGCCCTTCAACAGGTACGGCGGCACGGCCGCAGCGAACACCACGCTGTGCAGGCGGTCTTCACCATGGTTGGCGATGTAGCGCGCCACTTCGCCACCGCCCATCGAAAAGCCGACCAGGGTGACATCGCGCAGGTCGCGTTCGTCGATCAGGCCGGCCAGGTCAGCGGCCAAGGTGTCGTACTCGTAGCCATCGGCGGGCTTGTCCGAGCGCCCGAAGCCGCGACGGTCGTAACTGATCACCCGGTAACCGGCATCGCGCAGCAGCGGCACCTGCGCCTTCCAGGATTCGGCAGACAGCGGCCAGCCATGGATCAGGATGACCGGGCGGCCGGTGCCGCCGGTATCTTCAATGTGCAGTCGGACGGAGGAGGTAGCCATGGGAACTCCCGGGGGAAAGAGGAACCCAGCCTAGGCAATCGCACCGGAGCCGCCCGTGATGGATCCGGCTCAGGCCATGACATCGCGTACACGGGCACCGGTCAGCCGGCACATCGGTTCGCACCCGCCAGCACGGCATTGGTCGAGCCCTGCCCCGGTTTCGTCATGCCCCGCTTACCGTGCGCCATCGTCCATGCCAGTCTGCGCCGGTCCTCAATGGAGCCACGCCATGCTGCTCGCCCTGCCCCTGCTCGCCGCCGCCGTCGCCGGCACCTCCCCCACCAGCGACACCCTGCGCGAGCAGATCCGCGCGGCCGACACGCAGCTGTTCGCCGTGGCCTTCGATGCCTGCGATGCCGACAGGGCCGCCGCGATGACCACCGAAGACATGGAGTTCTTCCATGACAAGGATGGCAAGTCCGCCAACAGCCGCGAGGACTTCCGCCGCAGCGTGGCCACCCTGTGCGACAACGCGCGCAAGGGGGGCTGGCACCTGCGGCGCGAGCTGGTGGAGAGCTCACTGCAGGTCTTTCCGCTGCAGGACGATCGCGCCCTGGAAGTGGGCGATCACCGCTTCCATGAGCGCGGCGCCGATGGCGTTGAACGCTGGACCGGCCAGGCCCGTTTCATCCAGGTCTGGCGCCGCGTGAACGGTCAATGGCAAGCCGAGCGGGTGATCAGTTACGACCACCACCCGGCAGACAAATAAATATCACCACCGCAGCGCCCGCTCAGTCGCGCAGGTTGCTGGCGCGCGTCAGCATCCAGCAGCCGTAGCGGCGCGCGAAGGTATAGGTATCGCGCTCGGCGTCGCTGCCGAAGATCACGCGCTGCCCGTTGTCATCGATCGCTTCGATGCGTGTGGGCGCGTTGTAGGTGCCGGCGCGCATGCGCTCCAGCGCGGCCGGATCGCGGCTGACCGGTGAAGGCACGAACAGATCGAACGCGGCCAGGTAGCGGTAGCTGAAACGTTTCAACCGCGCGGCACCCTGCTCCAGCACGATGTGCGTGGGCGCCAGCCCCTCGTGGTCGTCACGCACTGTGTGCATCGGCACCTCGTACTCCAGTGGGTCGGAGGTGTAGCGCAGGCGCACCCGGTCATCGGCCGGGTCGGCGAAGCGTTGCAGGAAATGGGTGAAGTCCTGCGAAGGGCAAGCGGGATCGTCCGCCGCCACGGGCGTATCAGCCACTGCAATACCTGCGCAGGCCCACAGCCCCATGCCCAGCAGCAACCGCACAGCCGCCTGCCCCCGTATCCGGTTTGTCTCCCCGTGCACCACCTTCTCCCTCCATCCCATTGCAGCCGGGCGCCATCCCCTGCGCCCCGGGCCACAGGCTAGCAACAAAGCGGTTACCGGCGCAGCCCACGACCGTTTTACACTGGCCACATCCGGCCACACGGTAGCGGCCACATGGAGCCCCCAATGACCCCTGATGATTCCCTGCACCAGCAGATCCGCCAGAACGTAGCCGCACTGGACGAGAAGCATGGCCGTGCGTTCGACGCCACCAGCGAGAACGTGGCCGCCAGCCTGGCCGTCAAAGCCCGCGAACAGGGTCTGGAACGCGCCGACCACGTGGTGGTGAGCAACGCCACGGCCAACCTCCCGGCCGGGCACAACATCTTCGTGGTGCAGGGCGACCCGGCCAACCCGGCGCACCTGCGGGCGATGCTGCCGACCGCCGTGGCCGCGCAGACGCCGGCCGAGCAGTCACTGCAGAAGCTGGGGCTGGGTGGGCAGCAGCCAGTGCAGGCCGAGCAGCAGACGCTGGATGCACAGGCGCAGGATCAGCAGCAGAACCCTGCGCATCGCATGGGGTGAATGCCGTCAGGCGTCGATGCTGTCGACGCCTGTCGCATGGGCCGGTATCAGCCCATTCGGGGCTGAGCGTGCTGCGTCTGCTGCAGCAGCTGATCTTCCTGCGCAACGCGGCTGGACTCACGGCCCTGATGCTGCACGCTGGCTTGCTGGTACACCTCTTCAACCGTGCCCTGCTGGGCATCGGCCAGCGAAAGACGCTGGCGGTTCGCTGCCGGGTCCGGTGAGGCGGTGTCGCCCGTGCGCTGCAGGAAGACATAGCCCGGAGAGTCCGCCGCACCGCCACTGCTGAAGGCCACCTGCAAGGTATCGCGCTCGGTGTAGCCCCCCTGCACCGCCAATCGCGTCAGGTGGCCCGCCAACAGCTCGGGCTGCTGTCCCGGCGGCAACCCTTGGCGCTCGGCCGCGTCCCCCAGCGCCGCACGCACCCGCTGGTCCAGCGGATGCAATGTGTCACCCGGCACACGTGCGTCGTTGGCCAACCGCTCACCGCTGCGCTCACCGATGTCGTCGTTCTCGCTCAGCAAGCGATGCTTCCACGTGCGCTCGGGCATCGGATTGGTCTTCGTACGATTGAGATCGCTGTTCGGGAACGGCGGCTCGATGCTGTCCACGCCGTGGATGTTGCGCAGCGGGCGAAAACCGTCCTTGCCCGCGCCCTTGCTGTCCAGGGGAATGCGGACATCCGGAAAGAGCTGCCCTGCGGGACCTCCAAAAGCATTCACATCGATGCTTCTCTTTCGCTCGATGCCAGCGTGGTTCAGCGCTTCCCAGGTGAAGTCCACGCAGTTGTGGCGCACGTCCTCGTAGTGCTTGCTGAAGCCGAATTTCTCCGGGTCCGAGCCGAAGGCCTCAAGCTTCTTATATTGCTCTTCGCTTATCTCGAGGGTGCGGCTGTGTCGCGGGTCCTTATAGACATCTGCATCATCCGGCATGATGTCACCGGGCCCGTTGATGCTTCCGTGTACCTTGGGTGCGAACCCGAAACTCTTCGCGGGCTCGCCTGATGCATGCAGGACATAAAACATATGACCTGGAGAGGATGTCTGCGGAACACCGTCAAGGACCTCCTGTCGACCGGTCTTCGGGTCCATCAGAGGCGTGCCAGGTGCGGCGATGACGATCTCTACGGTATAGCGCGGCTTATCCATAAGGTGGCTCCTTCAGTTCCTTCCAAGGGTGAGGTGCTGACTACTTTCCAACCGGGCGGGCGGCGTGAACCTTCAAACGAGCCGAATAGTGCTTCAACTCGGCGCTGGGCTGAACCGTGCGCACATCCAGCCGGTAACGGGCATCAAGATCCAACGGCAGGGCAACGATGCTCCATCGATACTGGCCACCGCTGCCCGCGCTCAACGCTGCGTAGCGCCAGGCAGCGGATGCGTGCCATGCAGGAAGCGGCTTCCCCGCGTTGAGCGCGAGTGCCTGGTAGCTGTCATGGGTGGGAACGTCCTGCCAGGCACCTGCGCCCCATCGCTGCAGTGACACCTCAAAGGGAAGATTCAACTTGCGCATGTCCGGTTCGCCGTTCTCGCGCCTTCCTTGCCCTTGCACCTCAAGCTCCAGCGCATAGGTGCGCCCCGAGTCGAAATTGCGCGCATTCGTCTCGAACTCGAACCGCACCTCCTGGCCGGGCTGATCCACCGTAATCGGCTGCGTCAGTTCCAGTGGTTCGGGTGGCTCCGGGATGCGGCTGGAACAGGCACCCAGCGCGATGCTCAAGATGATCAACAGACCGACGTGCAGCCAGCGGTGGATACCCAGCATGTTCAGATCCTTTGGCTCCCTGCCATGGGTTTCAACCCTAGCGGGTTGGCGGTGAGGACCGCAACCGGGCAAAGAAAAAGGCAGGGCAAAAAGCCCTGCCCCTTTCCAGCAGCCAGCTGCCGGGCATGACCCGGCACCATCCCTTACAGCTGGATCCGCGCCACGCTCTCGTCCGAGCCCTTGGCATCCTTCTCGCCGTTCTTGATGCTCACGTACAGCACGTTGTTCTTCGCATCCAGCGCCAGACTGTTCGGGTGCGTCGGCACGGCGTAGGTGGCCACCTTCTGGTAGCTGTCGCTGTTGTACGCGGTCACCGTCCCGGCTTCGCGGTTGGTCACGTACAGGCGTTTGCGCGGTGCATCCAGCAGGATGCCCAGCGGGCCGGCGTCGGTCGGGATGCTGGCCAGTTCCTTGCCATTGCTGCGGTCGAGCACCAGCACGCGCTGGCCCGGGTGCTTGCTGACCAGCCCGCTGCTCTTGGCCTGGTAGCCACGCAGCATTTCCGAGCCCTGGTCGGTCACGAACAGGCGCTTGCCGGCCGGATCCAGCGCGATGTTCATCGGCTGCTCGGCGGCGATCTTGTGCTGGGCTTCGACCTTGTTGGAGTCGGTGCCGACCACCACCAGATCGGCCAGCAGATTGCTGGTGTACACGCGCTTGTTGGCGGCATCCAACGCCAGGCCCGGCGCCTTGGCGTTGCCCAGGCCCGGAATGGTGTTGATCACCTTCAGGGTGTTGGTATCGATCACGAACAGCACGCTGCTCACATCCGGCTGGCTGCTGTGGCCGGTCACGTACAGGCGGTTGGCGGCACTGTCGACCACCAGCTCGCGCAGGTCGTGGGTGTAGGCGGCCTTGCCGTCCTTGCCGGCCTTCTTCTCCATCAGCTGCACGGTGCCGACGGCCTTGTTCTGTGCGGTATCGACCACGGTCACCGACAGGTCCACGGTGTTGCCCACATACAGGCGGTCGTGGGCGTCATCCAGCACCACGCCGAACGCCTTGCGCTCCAGCGGGATGCGGGTTTCCACGGCCAACGTGGTCGGGTTCAGGCGCAGCACCTGGGCCGGGCCGGCGTTGTCACCGAAGCCACCGGACGAGGCAACGAACACGGCGTTCTGCTTGGGGCTGTAAGCCAGCTCGTACAGGCCCTGGGCGATGGCCTGGCGCTGCACGGCGGTGGCGGGGCTGGTGGCAGCGGCGGCTTCAGCGGCGAAGGCGGTCGGAGCACCGAGGCTCAGCGACACGGCGACAGCCAGCGCGGCCGAACGGAAAAGGGAATTGCGGATCATGCGAGCGTCCTTCAATGGGCACGGAGGGTGTCCTGGCTCGCGGGGCCGTTCTTCGACGGCCCGGCCCTGCATCTGTCTGCGCGGGGTGGGCTGGCTGGGTAGCGCGGGAATGGTAGCAGGTAGGGGCCGTGGCGTCCGCCTGCGGATGCATGGCGGACGCGCTGTTCGGTGTTGGGCGCCTACGCCGTGCGCGGGGCGTGCGCCTGGGCCAGCTGCTGCTCTTCCTGTTGACGCTGGGCATCGCGCTGCGGCTGTGCCTGCGCCAGTTGCTCGATGCGCTCGAACGAGGCGGCCACCGGCGTCTGCGCGGCGACATCTGCCGGCAGACTGGCGCGCTGATGCGCCGGGTCGCTGCGGTCGCCCTGCACGATGAAGAGGTTGGGGGCGGCATCGCCACGGCGCTCGCCGAGCAGCACATCGTCTACGCGCGTGAACTGCTGCTCCTTGGAGAGTGCCAGGAGGCTGGCGCTGACGTTGCCGTTCTGGGCGCCGAAGGCATTCATGGCAACCACGCGCTCGTGGATCTGATTCAGTCGGGGATTATCGGCGTGGTTGGGGTCGCCCGGCGTACCGGTCCAGGCCAGTGCATCCGCGCGGGCTGGATCACTGGCGTCCGTGGACCACCGCTGTATCACATTGGTCTGTACGGGCATCGGCTTCCATTCTTCCCGATCCAGATCGCTGCCTTTCACTTGTGGCCGGATGCTCTGCACCGGTCCGATGTTGTCCAACACCTTCAACGTACCTTCGTACGTCTTGAACTCACCGAAAATGGTGTTGCCGTGAATACCGGCGTGGTTCAAGGCGCCCCAGGCGAAGTCCACGCAGGAGTTGGAGGCAAGGTTGTAGTTCTTTGCATCGAAGCCGTGCTTCTCGGGATCTTTCGCGAACTCGATGATCTTGTTGTACTGCTCGTTGCTGATCTCGATCGTTCGCTGGTAGCGGGGGTCCTGGTAGACCCTCACATCGTTGGCATCCACCGAGCCGTGACTACTGCCATCCGGCTCGATCTTGCGGGTAAAGCCAAAACTCAGCGGGTCTGCCTTCTCGCCGACCCGGTTAAGGGACAGATACATATGGCCGACATCGGAGTCCTCCAGATCAATCCACTCACCGCCTCGCATGCCGCGGCGGGGCGTGCCCGGCGCAGCAAGATGTATGGTGACGGTGTAACGCTCGGCTGCATCCTGCATGATTTACTTTCCTAGCGAGTAATACGCGGCGATGAACTCGACCTGCATCCCCTCGAACTCAGGGCGATCTTCGACAATATCAACGGTAACGCGATACCGACCCGGATCAATCAAACCTGCATCGGCGATCTGCAGAACCTCATAGAACATATCCTCCGACTGGAGCCCGGCCTGCACCAAGGGATAGGCGTCCACGCTGTCTTGGAACAAACGTTCGACGCGGCCATCCTGAGGAAGCTTTTGCCAGCCGCGGCCATCATCGGACGACCTTGAAAGCGGTATGGGCGACGGCTTTGCCATGTCCACGCGCTCCAAGTGAATACGCGTCTGAAACTCCGCGCGCCTGAGGCGTTCAGCAGCTTCCGATACAGCCTTCTGCTCAGACCCCTGCATTCTCAACCCGAGCTTCAGCCAGGACATCTGCGGGTCAACCGCCGCCGGCGCCTCAAAGGTCACGTCCACGATCCGCCCCGCCTTGTCCAACCGCACGCCTCGCGTGAATGGCACCACGGCACGTGCGTCGGCCTCGGCCCGGGTCAACAGCTTCGGGGCTTCAGGTGACGAAGTACTGCCGCAGCCCACCAGCAAGGCGAGTACCACCGACGCAACAACTGCACGCACCGCCCGCATCACTGCTCCTTCAGCCGTAGCGAATCCGCCACATCGGTCTGTGCCGCCACCTCCGTAGCGATGCTCGCGCGGCGATGCCCCGGATCATCGCGGTCGCCCTGCACGATGAAGATGCTCTCCGCCTCGTGGCTGCTCTTGGTAGGCCGGCTGAGCAGCACGTGGTCCACGCGGGAGAGGTTGTTCTGCTTGGCCAACACCAGCAGGCTGGCGCTGATGCGCTGGCTGGTGTCGTCGAAGGTGCGCCCGTGTGCGGCGTCCAGCTCGGCCACCTTCTGGATCAGCTGCGCGAACAGCCGGTGATCCGGGTGCGAGGGGTCCAGCAGCGTGCCGGCCACTTCCATCGGGCTGGGCGGCGGCTCGTCGCTCGGGCGACCGCCTTCGCGGTGCAGCTCGGCCTCGCGTTCGGGCATCGGGTGGTGCTGTTCGCCATTCAGCTCGCTGGCCGGGAATGGCGCCGCAATGCACTGGATTTCCGGCAGGTTGAACAGCACCGCAAACTCGCCCAGGTTGCTGCCGCCGTCCAGCGGTGCTGGCTGCGAATGCAGGCCAGCATAGTGCAGCGCGGCCCAGACGAAATCGCTGCAGCGGTTGATGGTGGCCGGGCGATCGACATCGAAGCCGAACTCGGCCGGCTCCTCGGCGAAATCGCGCAGGCAGCCGTAGTGCTCCTCGCTGATCTCAAGGGTGCGGCTGTAGTACGGGTCGCGGTGCTCGTCGGCGTCGTCGTGTACGACCTCGGCGTACTGCACACCGGCAGCGGCCTCATCGGTCGGCAGGCGCGGCGGTGCGAAGCCGTAGCTGTGTGCTTCCTCGCCGGCGGCGGTCCGGAAATACATGTGGCCGCGCGGCGAGCTGCCGCCGCTGTTCAGCGGGGTGCCGGGCGCGGCCAGAAAGAGGGTTACCGTGTAGCGTGTTGCTTGCTCCATGCCTGCTCAGCCTTGTTGGGTACTGCGGTCCTGGCCGGATGATCGCATAGGTGGGTTCGCGGGCAGGTGGACAGCCCGGGCCGGGGTGGCGGTGGCTTGCTGAATGTGTGAACCAGCGTGCAGTACCAGCGCCCCGGAAGCTCGCAGGTGGAGTGGGTTGGGATGCCGCCGTATAGTGGCTGGAACGCTGCAATGGATTTGCTGATGGGTACCCCAACCTCTGGCGCTTCGGCTCGATTGCGCCCGGCCCCTATCTCACTGGATCGGTCGCTCCGACTGCGTTTAATGTCGTATCTGGCCCGAGCCGGGGTAGCCGTCGGGCCATTGGCATTGATCACTCTATCCTCGGCATGCGCGCCCGTATCAGACACGCCTGCTGGCGAGACCCGTCCCTCTGCTTCGGCGAGCCGCCCCGCCGATATCTCAATGTCGGAGCTTCAGAGGAGACTCCTCGCCTACGCCGATTCGCTCAAGTCGCGAGCTGACATCAGCCCTGAGAAGTTCGGCGCAGCAATCGGTGTATCCCTGGTGCCGGACGAGAAGGTCAGCATCAGGAGCGTCGCCAAAGACCTGGTGATAACAGAAGGCTTCAATTACGCAGCCTCATACTTCTCTGTTGAATCTCCGCGTGACTACCCCCGGCATTCCGTCGCCTTCTACCAGCTTGGGAAACCTTCAGTAACCGAAGCTCCTGGCGACGTTTGCTATTGGGATGCGGATAGCGCGGAGCAGGCCTTGAAACGATTGGGCTACAGGGGCCTTGGGGAATCGCCGTTCAAGAGAGGCGGAATCAGGCATTTTTGGCGTCCTATCGGCGCGGGCAAGAAAGGCATGAGTACCAGCCTTCTGACATACCGCATCAATGACAGTGCCGGACTCCGAACGTGTGTGTATGAGATCAGGTTTTCAGGAGGTGACATGTGAAAGGAATCGAAGCAAGTATCGAACCGCTGCTGAGCGATTTGAAAGCTGACAAGCGGCTGCCAGAAGGCGCAGAGGAAGCAATTCGCCGCACCATCGCCGATTCGCCCTATCTCAACCATCTTTTGGCAAACGCGGCCAAGGATGGTCAGGTCGGCCGGATCTCCGTGTCCTATGGCCACCACAACGGAGGTCACTTCCAAGACGCAAGCCCGGGAAGTCCTCCGACCATCTTCATCAGCGCGTCGAATTTCAAGAATTCGTTAGGTGTCGAACTTGAAGAACGTCTGACCGAAGTACTCGGGCACGAGGCCATGCATGGCATCCTCGCAAAGGAACGCGGAGCAGCACTCGAGGAATTCAAGGGCTCCTACGCTACAGAGCTTGATGCTGCCCACGCCTCTCGATCAGGCACCGTCAACCTGACCGATCCAGTGAAGAAGTATCTCGACAAGGGCCGCCAGGACGAGGCGCTGGCAGAGGTTTCCGGCCTGCGCGCGCTGGACAGTCGTCTGAGAAACTTGAACCCGACGTTGGATGAGGCTGCGCTTGAGGCACTGCTTGCGGATCGCTCTGGATCACGCTGCGCCGCCGACGACGGGAGGCTTGCAGAAGGAATCTCGTATGAAGCACTCGCCCATCGCCCCAACAAGGATGGTGT
This sequence comes from Stenotrophomonas sp. 1278, assembly GCF_029892765.1. Taxonomy (NCBI): domain Bacteria; kingdom Pseudomonadati; phylum Pseudomonadota; class Gammaproteobacteria; order Lysobacterales; family Lysobacteraceae; genus Stenotrophomonas; species Stenotrophomonas sp. 1278. The sequence goes on along the minus strand of NZ_JARXWD010000028.1, from coordinate 20,656 downwards.
GCAACTGACGAAGGCCGTCGAGCAGTGCTTCTACGATGGCAGCGGCACGCTGGGAAGGCATGGCGATTCGGACTATCGGAACTACTACGGCACCTACCCGCTATCTGCGATCGGGGCGAGTCACGCCTTCCTGGCAGAGGGCCGCCAACCACCTTCCATCCGCATCGATCTTCACGAGCTGGGCTTGAACCCCCAACAGCTTGAGCGCAATGGCCTCAACCTTGGCAGCGCCAAAGTCCTTCCGATTGGCGACTTTGGAAAGGACGGGCTGGGCTGGGTTGAACTGAAGAACACGGGTAGTGCGCTTACCACGCCCCCACCGACGCAGGGTGTTGCAGGTACGCAGTCGTCGCCGGCCCACACGCTCAATCCTGCCGACCAAGCTCTGCTGGAACAGATCCGCGGCAAGGTAGAGGCTCTGGACAAAGCAAACGGCCGCGCCTTTGACGAGACCAGCGAGCGCATGTCCGCCAGTCTGCTGGCAAGCGCCAAGGGTGCAGGCATCACCCGGGCCGATCATGTGGTGTTGAGCAGACAGACGGCGAACTCGCCGGCAGCGCAGAACATCTTTGTCGTGCAGGGCGAGATGTCCGATCCGGCGGCACTGCGCACGCACATAGCGACGGCGGAAGCCGCGCAGCGGCCCGTGCAGGAGAGCTTGAACCAGGTTGAGGCGATTGGTCAGCGCCAGGCGCATGAGCAGGCGACAGAGATGCAGCGTGCGCAGGAGCAGCAGCGGGCTTCGGCGCCGTCGATGTAGCCCGCGCTTGTCTCTGAATGCCTCTGTGTGCCGGCACTAGCCCATCTGCATACCGCCAGCCGTCTGCGCCGCCGCCTCGCGCTGCTGCGTTTCTTGCCGGGCCTGCTCAGACACTCGCGTGTCGATCTGCTGACTACGGGCCAGCCCCTCCTCAAGGCTTTGTTGAGACTGGTTCAGATCCACCATGGCCCTGAAGCCAGGCGTCGTGCCCATCACGAAGATTTTCTCTTCCTGCAGCACCACATCGCGCAGTTGTTGCGGCTGGTGAATGCCGTTCTCCCGCGCGGCAACCATCGCTGACATCACCTGCGCATCGCTCACCTTCTCAGGCAAGTCCGATCGCATGCGATCAAACAGTTGCTGCGACTCCGGCGACAGTGCAGCCAATCGCTCGCGCGGCGGTAGTTCGCCCTCCACTTCGGTCAATAGCTTCTGCAACGTGCTCTGCTTCTTGGGAAGCGGATTCTCGTGTGTGGAATTGAGCTTGCTGTCGGGGAACGGCTTGGGAATGCTCTTCAGCGCGTCAATGTTCGGAAGCACCTTCATCGTCCCTTCGAAGCCGGGATCGGGCTTTTCGAGCTTAGGTCGCAGACCGGCCTGGCCAAGGCCTATCCATACGTAATCGACGCAGCTATTCGACAAACCGTTGTAGTAGAGATTGAAACGATCCTGATCGCGATTGACGCCAGCCTCGCCGTACGCCTTCAACTTGTCGTACTGGTCCTTGGTGATCTCGAGCGTGTATGAAAACCGAGGGTTCTGGTAGCTCTCGAATTCGCCCTTGACCACGTGCCCAGGCCCGGTGATCCCCGTTTTTATCGGGGAGAACCCATATCCGTCTTTCTTGTCACCATCGGCAACCATGAAGTAGGCATGGCCTGCTGAAGATGAGTGGGTCGTGCCATCCTTGCCTGCGACAGGTGTGCCCGGCGCAGCGAGGTAGACCGTGACGGTGTAAGGTCCTTTCTTGACGTCTTGGGGTGCGGCGCTGTTCGATTGACTGTCCATAGTCCTATTTCACGTTGTAGTTGGCGACGAGAAGCTCGATGTTGAGATGTGCAACTTCTGGGTTGCCCTGAAGGTTGGTCACTTTCAGCCGGTACTTCCCGGCTGTCAGATTTCCAGAATCGGCACGGGCCACCTCGTACTCCCTGTAGGCCAGTGACATGTCGTACTTCCCTACATTGACCAGACTGTTCGAATCCGCGCCGACGGCATTCCTGTATTCGAATACATCGGCCTTGGCCGGTTGATATCGGCTGCCCTGCCAGACGGCAGGCAGATCGCGATTCAATGCATGTAGCGCGATGGGCGTTTCGGTGCCGCCCTCCAGCTTCCACAGCTGCACCTTCAGGGGAATCCGGGCGTCTTCAAGGAAGTCGACATCTCCCGGTTTCATGTCCGGGCGCTTGGCAGGCCCACCCGTACGGAAGCCGATCAGGAACGTGCGAGGTTTGGGATCCTTCTCCCAAGGCGGCGGCAGTTCAAAACGCGCCTCCACCGTTGCACCTGCATGGACAAGGTCCATCGGCTTGGCGACGGGGAAACCATCGCCATACATCTGGGGTGCCTGGGTGCCACAGCCGCCCATAAGCAGGGGCAGCAGCACCATCCATGGCCTCAGTAGGTGTCGCATCCGTTCCTCACATTCGGGCACTCACTTGTCGGCAGTTTATACACCGCACCGGCCTGCAGGACCTGAACTGGCTTCACATAACCCCGGCGCGAGATGGGGAGTCCTGCCGTTGAACATTGCACGGGTCAGTTCCGAACGAAGGAAGCACGCAATGGTGCAGGTACTATGCTTGGCGGATGCCCAGCCCTCATCTATCCACGATCATGGCCGTTCGCGTCGTCATGGCAGCACTCGCCCTTGCTTTGGCCGGTTGCGCTTCGTCGCCACACGAGTCCTCCGCTGCACCCACGTCGTTGGGACTGCCGCACGTCTCCACCGCGCTTTTCATCGAGCCGAATGACAACCCCGAGCTTCCAGCCCTCATTCCGCCGGGTGTGCTCAACTCTCCTGCCCCGCGCGCTCCGGCAGATGCGGCGCCTCTGCTGGAAACGGCGGAGATGATCCTGGTAGTGGACGTCGGTGCGGAAGGGGAAGTTCGCAACGTGATGGTTGCGACGTCAACGCGTGTGCGGGATCTTGATCGCGCGGCGCTGGATGCACTCCGACAGTGGCGCTTCGCGCCTACCGAGTACGAAGGGTCAGCCGTGGCGGTACGTGTGCGGGTCCGAGTGGTATTTGAGATGCGCGATCGTTGATTGCCACCCCATGAGATGCGCCAAGTTCATCCTCTGCTGCCCTCGGGAGGATGACCATGACCAAGATCGACGCCGAATGGCTGGAAGCATTCGACAAAGAGCTCCTCCACCTGTTCGCCATCGACCATCGCGATGCCGGCATGAATGAGTACCTGCTGGGCTGCTACGCAGACCTGCCGCCGCGCGAAGCGGCGCTGGCGTTCGGCAGCGACTACGACCTGGAGCGCGACGATGCGCTGTGGCCACGGCCGGGATTGGCGCCTCAGATCGAGCGGTGACGTATTCGCCACTCTTTGCATCGCAGCCCCGATAGCGAGCTGTCGCAATTGGGACAGCACCACACCGAAACCGTGCAGCGTGATGCTCATAAGCGTGGCGGCTTAACATCGCTCGAAAGCCCTGCGCCGCAGTAGATGTGCCGCTTCCGTGCTATGCGACAATGCCGTAAGCGTCAGCATTTGCAGCCTCAGTAGCCTGCGACTTCTTGGCATTTGGCATCTGTGCGGGTACACCTTGGCATGCCACCGAAAAAGGGTGGCGCGGGTGTCGAAAACCCGTTCTGTAGCGATGTGTTTACGCTTGCCAGCCGGCGTCACCTTTGTGTGGCGCCGGCTGGCAATCCGTTCGCGTTCCATGGCGGGCGGTGCGTGGGGGTCTTCGGACCCACCGGCTTCGCTACAGACCGGTTTTCGAGCCACGCATCGTCCGCCACCCTTATTGGTGGCGCTGCTGTCTGTCCTGTACGGAGCATTGCCATGAACGCATCGGAATTCCGTTCCCTGCACGCGCAGTACGATCCCGCCAACGCCGAGCCGGAGCGCGAGCCGCCCATCGATCCCAACGCCTTTGTCGCAACGCTGCGACGTATCGGGACGGGGGCGGCCTCAGATGGCCAGCCTTGGCCGGAGCGTCATCAACTGCCTGGGCGGTGCCTTCAACTGGCGGATGCGGACTGTGCGCTAGCCGGTCTGCGCGTGGTGGCGGAGCTGATGCTGGCTGCGGAGCGGACGCGGCAGAACGGCGCGCCCGAAGAGTACCTGGGGGACCGGGTGATGGAAGGGTTGAAGATGGCTTGTGTGGCGTTGACTGCGCAGGTTGCTGAGCGGTTGCAGGTGCGGGAATAGCCCAGTTGGACCTGGCCATCTGTCGCGTGACTGCTGGTCATCCACGTGCTATCGGCTGACGTCGGTTGGAAGTCACCCTTGCGGGTTCCACCAGGCATCCCCGATTCGGAGATGCCTACCTCCGGTGATTATTTCCTACTTACGCAGCAGTACGGCCCGATGGTAATTCAGGTACTGGACCTGGGCAGCCGAGAACGGAACGGGCGAAGTCTTCTGATCCACCTCCCACTGCAACCGTACCGCCTCCGGCAACTGCTTGCTCAGAATTAGGCGGCCGTCATCTTCAAACGAGATGTATCCGCGGTCGAATAGCCGATCGATATGGGGCGCCAACATCAGCCCATTGCTTCCGTCAAGGCGCTCAGAGTTGGTGCTCTTCGCCCAGGGCTTGATGTGGCTAGCGATAAGAAATTTTGGCTCGCTCGTGCCGGTAACGCGGCAGACCTTTTCGATGTCGCTCACGCTCTTTCGGTAGATGCCCTGCCCCACTCTGGCATTGATCAGCTGGGCCTTCACCGTTTCGCCAATATTGCTGTCTTCCTTGATCTCCTTGACTCGTACCTCGTCTTGCCAAGCGACTAGGTCATCAACGTCAACGTTGAGCAGCGACAGTAGCTGGGCAGCCATCTCCTGGGGCACCGGGAACAGGTAGGCCTGGTTGGCCTTGCCATCCGGCTTTAGCGGCGAGTACTTCCTCGGAAGACTCGGCCCAATCTTCGCCATGTGCTCGCTCACCTTTAGCGGTGCTTCCACCAGGTGATAGTCCACCGGAACTGCCCAGCCGTCCCTGCGCCATTCGTTGTCCGTCTTTTTGAAGTCATCAGGGCGAGCTTTCGCATAGTGAGCGCCATTGACGATCGCGACAGCCTTGATTCGAGTGTTGGCAAACGCAAAGACCACATCACCCGGACGCACCTGGGTCATGTGCTCATAGAAGGGATTTATCTTCCCTTCCACATTGGTCTTCGGCGACCACAAGTAGCCAGCCTTAACCGCCCGATCAAACGTCTGCTTCTGGTTCACCCACCAGTACGCCATCCCTGCTTCCCCTGTCTCATCTAATTGATGAGGCCTATTGGCCTCCGAGACGGGATAGTACCTTTCGATGTCGCAATCAGCACGCACCTGCTGGATGGGGGGGGGGGCAGTCAGGGACGCGCCATCCCTTCTACACGGTGCCTCGATGAATTACTTAGAGAACTCCCTTCCTCTTGATCAGTGGCCACGCGCAAAAATCTGTAGCGGTCGAGCACCACGTAGACTTCCATGCGCCCCTGTCAAAGTATTTTCTTCTACCGAAATGCACGCCTATAGCTTGAAACGAACTAGGGATATGAACTGAATGCGCGATACCGGTCAAACCTGCAAGGAACCTAACCACTAGCACTGACTGTGCCGCTGAAACAAGAACTAGGTACTTTGGCGAGTGACCTGATCCACTGTCACGCCGGCATAGAAATGGTCCAGCATGAAGTGCTCTGCGGGGGAGCCGAACAGCTTATAGACTTCCGACCGACGGGTCTCCAGCGCCTCGAGCGCATCAGAAAGAGACAAGTCCGCCCTCTCAAAATCTACAATCGCTGACAAATGAATCCTGCGACTAAGCATTCTTGGCAGGCCATACTCTTCGAGTTGATAAACCGTTGCCGGAAGAAAAGCGTGGGAAAGCCTGTAAATGAATGGCGACACATCGAATCCGCGATTTGGACTAACCCTGGCATGAATTGTATTGATGTCCCCGAGGAGCGCTGCCATTTTATAGGAAACCGTCCTCTCAAGCTTAAAGAACTCCTCAACCGTAACCGAATGATTAGAAAGTTTTCGTAGCATTGCCGGAATTGTAGACGTCCATGAGTCTGCGACGACTTTGATGAATGCAACAACTTTGGTGTATGGAGCATCCCATCCGGCCGGGCTCAGGTTGATTGCATTGAAGAGCACCCATTCCCATGACTCACGATTCGAGGAATTCAGATTCGCTAAAGCCCTCCAATTGCTCGGCTCATTTGAAATCGAATTCACCAGTTTCCAGATGACATTTGCGTCACTCGATTGCAACTTGCCTTCTCGTTGCAGCGCAGCTACAGACGTCACGTTAAGAATAGCCGAAACATCTCTATCAAAAGCCTCGGCCTTGTCCCGCTGCGCTTCGCTCAACGAATCCGACACTGAGTCAATTTCAGCAACACCAAGCAACGATTCAGGCAACTCTAGAGTGAGCTGCGTTTCAGAATCAGCAGGAGCTTTCTCCAGCAAATATACTTCACCAACGAAGTATCTGAACATCCTTCCTCCACGACCAATTAAATTTCGGTAGTCGAAGTTCGAAAGCCGCGGATTGCCATTCTTGTTACTCCAAACCACGACACGTTGCGCTGACGTATTCACGCCCTCAATAATCGAGGACGTAGATACAATCAAATCCAGACCATGCTGTTCCATTTCAAACAGCCGCAGCTGCATCTGAGCAATCGCCCGGTGGATCTGGCCATTATGCAACCCAATCCGATGTTGAATAAGAGTTGATAGAGCCCAGGTTGCAGAATAGTTATCTCCCAGCCATCTGCCTATGTCGCGCAGGAGATCAGAACTAGACAATGGCCACGACATTTTGACAGCATCCGATGCAACCTTGACCTGAGAATGAGATCCTGCATAAAGCAAAGTTTTTGAGCCTGGCTGGCAAATTCTGCGCACTGCAGCCGACTTCTTCTCTACATCACCAGAAGTCGAGTCCGAAAGGTCGTAGGTCTTTAGAACAACGGTATTAAAGTCCGTCTTAACAAACTCCATGCCCCTGGTAAAAAGATTTTCCTTCAACGATGATATGTTGGGCGCCAGGAAATATCTCTGCTTGGCGATCGACGAAAACTTGATCATTGCACGAACTAGCGTTGGTGACCTATCCTTATCGAACGCAGCACTTGCCTTGTAGAACTCATCCACAATGAACAAGTCGAGACTTTCAATTCTGTTCGCATAGGTAATGGCTCGCTCTTGGGAAAATACGAATATTTTCGACCCCTCTGGGATATTCCCCTCAGTCGTCGTCACAACTGAGTAGCTGCCACCAAATTTTCTATGAAGTCGACGCCTCACCTCGTCCATCAACGCGAGCGTAGGCACGATGATGAGGACTGACTTTGGCCGAGTTATCGAAATGAAAGCATCAATAACGAAGCTCTTGCCAAAGCTAGTTGGTGCGCTTACTGCGACGCTCTGCCCCTTCAACAGCTTAGAAAGCAAGGACGATTGGTCGCGATGGAGAGTTGCAAACTCTGGTAGTCCAACGTCTGCTCGAAAAACGTCTGCGACGATGCGATCCTGCCACATCGCTGTATCAAGCTGAAGATAAGGATAGAGGCCGACCCTACGTAACAGATGATTCAGAAGGGGCGTATAGGCCTCCTCTGATTGTGACCGTCCATGGAGATGCTCAATCAATGAAGCTCGGGCCTCCTGCTCACATCCAAGCTCGATCATATCGTTGATTCTAGAAAGCACCTCAAAATCAGTCATTACCACACTCCTTGTGGAACTTCGCGGTTGCGAGGAACTTCTCTACAACCTTCTTCTTGTCAGGGACTGGGAACAGAATCACGTGAAACGTGATGTCACCATACTGAGATACAGTGGACGAAAGCTGGCTGAGCTGCCGACTAAAGTAGGTCACCGCTCGCTCTCGGTGGTGGTCAATCAGGGACTTCTCGTACTCATCGGTCCAAATCGAGGCGCTCGACGTAAGCGCACATTCGTGAAGCAGAAGTATGGGGATGCACAAGTGAGGCTTGAGCTCATCCAGGGAGACGTCCTGGGAGAGCATTTTTTTTATCTTATCTAGAACGACCTCATTTTTTACACAGGCCGAGAGATCGCTCACGTTGCAGATTATTGCATTCTCTTTCTTAAGCTTATCTGCCCTTAGCGACTCCCCCACCGATTTCACAATAGAGGCAATACGAGCATCTTCGATGTTTGAGTAGAATTTAGACTCACCAAACCAGAGGTGAAACTCGTCGCCATCCACGGTCACGTGAACGCTGTCAGCACCCTTCGCGTTATCTTGGGCATTCTGTTTATAGAATATCTTTGGAACTACGGGGAGACCGTCATAGTACGCTCTCATGACCCCATATAACATGGCCTCAGCAAGCTCGCTGCCTGATCCAATATCCTCCGCGCTGTCGGTGAGCCTAAGGTTGCTAGCAGCTCTATTGATAAGGGTTTGCGGGCTGTCTATTAACGCATTTCGCTCAGACTCTGATAGAGCTGTTTGAGCGATATTGTTCCACACGAATTCATGGAATTTTGCCACTCGCCACTTTGAGTCTTCAAAGTCATTCGCGATGCTCAGTACGAAATGTCGATCTCCGCCCGATCCAGCTATGTTCACCGATTCTTTCAAAACAGTCTTGAACACGAACCACTCCAGGTTGGCTAAGCTCTGCTTCCTTCCGAGTCACAATCGCTCGGAGCACATCGAACCACCATTAGCATACTCATCTTGATACAACAAAAAAGGGCGGCCAATGGCCGCCCTTTCTCACGTCAATTAATTGACGAAATCAAACCCCAACAGGATTAGCCTTCTCCGGATCAATCTTGTACTGCTTGATCGCCCGTGCCACATCCTTAGCCGTCATCTTCCCGTCCTTCGCCAGCGCCGCAATCGCGGCATGCGCGATGTAGTACCGGTCAACCTCGAAGAACCGACGCAGGTTCGCACGCGTATCCGAACGGCCGAAGCCATCGGTACCCAGCACGGTGTACGACATCGGCACGAACGCGCGGATCTGGTCCGCATACGCACGCACGTAGTCGGTGGCGGCAATCGCCGGGCCCTGGCGGCCTTCCAGCAGCTCGGTCACGTAGGCCTTGCGCTGCTCACCTTCCGGATGCAGGCGGTTGGCACGCTCCACGTCGAAACCATCGCGACGCAGCTCGTTGAAGCTCGGGCAGCTCCAGATGTCGGCGGTCACGCCGAAATCCTTGTCCAGCAGCTCGGCCGCGGCAATGGCTTCGCGCAGGATGGTGCCCGAACCCAGCAGCTGCACGCGCAGCTCGCCCTTCTTCGGCTTGCCGGCGTCGGTCAGCAGGTACATGCCCTTGACGATGCCTTCGGCCGCACCTTCCGGCATTTCCGGGTGGGTGTAGTTCTCGTTCATCAGGGTGACGTAGTAGTACTCGTCAATCTGATCTTCCATCATCGCCTTGGTGCCGTGCTGCAGGATCACCGTCACTTCGAAGCCGAAGGTCGGGTCGTAGCTGCGCACGTTCGGAATGCCACCGGCCACCAGATGGCTGAAGCCATCTTCGTGCTGCAGGCCTTCACCGTTCAGCGTGGTGCGGCCGGCGGTACCACCCAGCAGGAAGCCGCGGGTACGCATGTCCGCTGCCTGCCAGGCGATGTCGCCCACGCGCTGGAAGCCGAACATCGAGTAGTAGATGTAGAACGGCAGCATCGGCACGTTGCTGACCGAGTAGCTGGTACCGGCGGCCATCCACGAGCTGATCGCGCCCGGCTCGCTGATGCCCTGCTGCAGCACCTGGCCGCTCTGGTCTTCGCGGTAGAACATCAGCTGGTCGGCGTCGACCGGCTTGTACTTCTGGCCGAACGGCGCGTAGATGCCGATCTGGCGGAACAGGCCTTCCATGCCGAAGGTACGGGCTTCGTCGGCCACGATCGGCACGATGTGCGGGCCCAGTTCCTTGTCGCGCAGGGTGATGTTCAGGCTCTGCACGAAGGCCATGGTGGTGGAGTAGCTGCGCTCGCCGCTGCTCTTGAGCAGGCGCTCGTAGCTTTCCAGCTTCGGTGCGTTGAAGCTCTTTTCGGCCTTGCGGCGGCGCTGCGGCAGGTAACCGCCCAGCGCGGCACGGCGTTCCTGCAGGTACTGCACTTCCGGCGAATCCGGGCCCGGGTGGTAGAACGGCACCTGGCCGTCGGCCAGCTGCGCGTCGGTCACCGGAATGTTGAAACGGTCGCGGAAGTGGCGCACCGCTTCGTCGTCCAGCTTCTTGGTCTGGTGGGTCGGGTTCAGTGCCTCACCGGCGCTGCCCATGCCGTAACCCTTCACGGTCTTGGCCAGGATGACGGTCGGCATGCCCTTGGTGTTCACGGCCTGGTGGTAGGCGGCGTACACCTTGTGCGGGTCGTGGCCACCACGGTTCAGGCGCCAGATGTCGTCGTCGGAAAGACCGGCCACCATCGCAGCGGTTTCCGGGTACTTGCCGAAGAAATGCTCGCGGGTGTACGCGCCACCGAAGGCCTTGCAGTTCTGGTATTCGCCGTCGACGGTTTCCATCATCAGCTTCTTCAGGACGCCATTGGTGTCCTTGGCCAGCAGGGCATCCCAGTAACCGCCCCACAGCAGCTTGATGACATTCCAGCCGCCACCACGGAACACGCCTTCCAGCTCCTGGATGATCTTGCCGTTGCCGCGCACCGGGCCGTCCAGGCGCTGCAGGTTGCAGTTCACCACGAAGATCAGGTTGTCCAGGCCTTCACGGCCGGCCAGCGCGATGGCACCCAGGGTTTCCGGCTCGTCGCTCTCGCCGTCGCCGATGAAGCACCACACCTTGCGGTCGGACTTCTCGATCAGGCCACGGTTTTCCAGGTAGCGCATGAACTGCGCCTGGTAGATGGCGGCCAGCGGGCCCAGGCCCATCGACACGGTCGGGGTCTGCCAGTACTCCGGCATCAGCCACGGGTGCGGGTACGACGACAGGCCGCCGCCGTCCACTTCCATGCGGAACTTGTCCAGCTGCTCTTCGCTGATGCGGCCTTCCAGGAAGGAACGCGCGTAGATGCCCGGGGCGCTGTGGCCCTGGATGAACAGCAGGTCGCCCGGATGGTTTTCGCTGGGGGCGCGCCAGAAGTGGTTGAAGCCCACGTCGTACAGCGTTGCGCCGGAGGCGAACGAGGCGATGTGGCCGCCCAGGTCACCCGGCTTGCGGTTGGCGCGCACCACCGTGGCCATCGCGTTCCAGCGGATGATCGAACGGATGCGCCATTCCAGTTCGGCGTTGCCCGGGCTCTTGGCCTCCAGCTGCGGCTCGATGGTGTTGACGTATTCGGTAGTGGGAGAGAACGGCAGATAGGCACCCGAACGACGGGTCAGTTCCACCATGCCTTCCAGCAGCTGATGCGCGCGCTCGGGGCCCTCGACATCAATAACGGCCTTCAACGACTCGATCCACTCCTGGGTTTCCACAGGATTCGGGTCGTTGTTCAGCACCTCGTTCAACCAGTTCATTAGCGCTCCCATTACCGCACGCACGCGCGCGACTGTTGATAGATTTCTAGACCGCAAAGTGTAGCGCACCAAGGGCTTTCGTCACTTGGCTACGCTGGCGTATGGATGCAGGCCACCCATGTCTGCAAGGCCTGTCCCGGGACGTCCACCCGCGGGACAAAGCGCTGACAACGCGCTGCGGCAGGCCGCTGTGGCTGCCTGCAAGGGCTGCGCCAGCTGTCGCTTGCGGCCTGCTGCGCCCATGCGCAGGACGCAGTGTTACCGCCATGGATGACCGTTGTGGGGCAAGGCGGGCGCCATGTCGGCGTTGTCTGACGGGGCGCCGCTGAACCCGCGACAACGTGTCGCGCGCGCCTCTCGACGCGGACGAGGCAGCTGCGCACGGTTGGCCGCGAGCAGGCCCCTTCCCGCGGTTCGCCGCTCGTCTGCTGCGCCCCTGCCCGGGGCGGAAACCCGCAGTGCCGTTGCGTGGCCCGATACGGATGTCAGGCCGCGCAACGGTGGCTTGCGCCGCGCGCATCTTTCCCCCTGAGCCCTTGTGCCGCCTGGCTGCGTGGCCCGATCCGGCAAGCGTTGTGGCCGGAATCCTGCTTGCCGCGCTTGGCCTATCGATATATCGTTTGCAATACACGTTACCGATATATCGAAATGGGCCGATCCCCCTCCCCTCGCAGCCGCACCGACGATGCCGCGGTACCCCGCCGCAACGGCCAGCCGCGCGTGCTCAGCCGTGGCGACCTGCGCCTGTTGGTGCTGGCGCTGATCGGCGAGCAGCCGCGCCACGGCTACGAGTTGATGCAGCACATCAGCACCATGTTCATGCAGGCCTATACCCCCAGCGCCGGCACCATGTACCCGCTGCTGGCCAGCTTCGAGCAGGCCGGCTGGGTGGCGTCGGAAGAGGTGGACGGCCGCCGTGTGTTCCGCATCACTGCCGCCGGCGAGTTCGAGCTGAAGGTGCAGCGCAGCCAGGTGCGATTGGCACAACGGCGCGCATTCGACCGCGCTCGCGAGATCACCAAGGCCTCGCTGCCGGCGCCGCTGGCCGCCGCGCTGCGCGAGTTCAAGCGGGCGCTGGTGCACCACCACGGGCGCTGGGCCGACGGCGAAGCCGAGCAGGTGGCGGCCCTGCTGTCGCGTGCCTCGGCGCTGATCAACGGCCAGGGCGACAACGCGCCTTCTCCCTTTTCAACGACCCAGCCAGACTGATTCCAGCCAGGTCTCCCCCATGCCGCGCGCCCCCGCGCGACCTTCCAACTGGTACCCCCATGACCGAACATCACAACTCGCGCCTGCGCCTGGATGTGCGCTTCCGTGAACTGACGGTGCTGCGCACCGAGACTGTTACCCCGCACATGCGCCGCATCGTGCTGGGCGGCGACGACCTGGCCGGCTTCGATTCGCCCGGCGCCGACGACCACATCAAGCTGTTCTTCCCCAACGCCAGCGGCGAGATGGTGCTGCCGGTGCTGACTGCCGAGGGCCGCAGCTACCCCGAGGGCAAGCAGCCTTCGCCCGCACGCGACTACACCCCGCGCTGGTGGGACCACGAAACCGGTGAGCTGGCCATCGACTTCGTGCTGCACGACCAGGGCATTGCCGGGCCGTGGGCCGAGCGCGCACAGGCTGGCGACACGCTGGTGATCGGCGGCCCACGCGGCTCGTTCGTGGTGGCCGACAGCTATGACGCCTACGTGCTGATTGGCGATGAGACCGCGCTGCCGGCCATCGCCCGCTGGCTGGATGTGCTGCCCGAAGGCGCGGAGGTGCAGGCGTACATCGAAGTGGCCGACGAGGACGAGCGCCAGGATCTGCCGCAGTACGAGAACGTGCGCATCCACTGGCTGGAGCGCAACGGCTTCCCGGCCGCCAGCAGCACGCTGCTGGAAGACATGCTGACCGACTTCGAGGTGCCCGAGGGCGATACGTTCTACTGGATCGCCACCGAATCGCGCCGCGCGCGGATGATGCGCAAGTTCATCGAAGGCCACCTGGGTGTGCCGCGCGACTGGATCCGCTCGACCGGTTACTGGAAGGCGCACCCGGACGAACAGGACGGCGATTGACCGCAAAACGGTAGGTGCGGACCGTTGGTCCGCACGCTCTTCTACGGGTAGTGCCGGCCGCTGGCCGGCAACCTCATGACCCTTCGGCGGCATCCTGCAATTGCCGGCCAGCGGCCGGCACTACCAGCCGGGGCGCAGCCCCACCCTTCCACCCGAACCGATGCGCGGCCCAGATCTCCAGCGCCAGCAGCAGCGCGATGATCGCCAGCGGCAGCAGCAACCCCAGGTACACACCCGGCATCATGCCGTTGATCTGCGCCTTCACCAGCCGCAGCACGCCGCGCGTATGCAGCAGCTCATCCATGCGCATGGTCAGCGCCTCACGCACCATCTTCGGCTCCAGGCCCACAGTGCCAGCCTTGTCGATCAGCGTGTCTTCCACCATCGCGCGCAGCAACCCGGCGCGCACCTTGCCGATCACCCAGCCCACGCCGCGCGCCATCGGCCCGTTACCCAGACGATCCACGCCCGGCAGTGGATGCTCGCGCAGGTAGATCGCGGCAAGCGAATCGGCAACATCACCCACCGTGCCCTGGCTCTGCAGCGCGGCACGCATGCGTTCGTCTTCCAGCGAGGCGGTGAAGCCACTGCTCCACCCTTCCACCATCGTCTGCAGGTGCGGCTGGAAGTGGTCCAGCTGCTTGAACAGCGCGCGGTGCGCGCCGGCGGTGAAGCCCAGTTGCAGGCCGAAGAACGCGACAAGCAACGGCAGCAGCACCACATACGAGGCCAGCAGCCCGTGGTGCCAACGCCGCTGCCGCCGCAGCCAACCGCGTCGATGCAGCCCGCGCCAGGCGAAGATGCCCAGCACCAGCCCCAACAGCGTGCCCAGCACGCTGCCGCCGATCAGATCGAGCACGCTCAGGCCGGTCCAGAATTCGCCAAGCCAATACTGCGCTTCCTGCATGGTGTTGCCTTCCGTGGTTCAGTGCGGCCGCCATGGTAACCGCGACCCGATGCTCGGCTGCTCTCTGCGGCCGGCAGGTGCAGACCGTCGGCCAGCCGATGGGTGCGGACGGTTGGTCCGCCGGTGGGTGCGGACCGTTGGTCCGCACGCCCCCATGCAGTCGCCCGCCAGCGGCCGGCACGACCCGGCAAGCAATGCGACAATCGCACTCCTTTCCTGCAGCAACGAGGCCCACATGGCCAAACTGACCCTGGCCAGCGTGGACACGCTGCGTACCCGCTTCACTGATGATGCCGCCTGCGATGCAGCGCTGTCCGCCTTTGCCGACCCGGCTGCGGCGCGCGCACCGCTGCGTGAGCTGGTCGAGGCACAGCACCGCTACCTGCAGGCCGAACACGAAGTGGCACAGGTGGCCGACATCCTGCGCCGCGACCAGAAGTACGCGCCGGTGGGTCGCCCGTCGGTGCATATCGTGCAGCTGCGCAAGCAGCAGGCAACGACCAAGCAGGCCGCGCTGATCGCTCGCCAGGTAGTGGCGCAGGCGGCGCAGACGTTCGTGCGTGCGAGCGGGTTGGCGGTGAAGGCGAAGCAGAGCCCGAGCGAAGCGTCGGCGGCGTGGCTGGGTACGCTGCGCTGAGCGCCCGTACCCGGTAGTGGCCAACCTTGGTTGGCCTGCGGAGTGCTCGTGCGCCAACCGACGTTGGCACCTACCGGGTAGTGCCGGCCGCTGGCCGGCAACCTCGGTGTAGTTGGATGCGTGCAGTTGCCGGCCAGCGGCCGGCACTACCAGACGATCGGGCCACCAATTGATTCGGCAATCAGCCAATCAGGCAATCGAGCGCCCCGTCCAGAACGCTGCCAAAAAAGAAGGCCCGCTTTTCAGCGGGCCTTCTGCCTTCTCACGACGAGTGAGCGGGAGGGATCAAGCCGCCGGCTTCTCGCCGGTGGCTTCGGTGGTGATACGGATCTTCACTTCATCGCTGACGTTCGGGGCGTAGGCGCCGACGCCGAAATCGCTGCGCTTGATCGTGGTGGTGGCATCGAAGCCGGCGGCCGGAACCTTGGCCATCGGATGCTCGCCGCCGCCGTTGACGGTGACGTCCAGGGTCACCGGCTTGGTGATGTCCTTGATGGTCAGGTCGCCGGTAACGGTCAGCTTGTTGGTGCCGGCCGATTCAACCTTGGTGCTCTTGAAGCTGGCAGCCGGGAACTTGGCAGCGTCGAAGAAATCGGCGCTCTTCAGGTGCTCGTCGAACTTGGCGGTGAAGCTGTTCAGGCCGCTCAGCGGCAGCTTCACTTCCACGGTGGACTTGGTGACGTCGGTGGCGTCGTACACCAGGGTGCCTTCGGCGTTGCCGAAGTGCGCGCTCGGGTTGGAGAAGCCGAAGTGGCTCCACTGCGCCAGCACGTCGGTGTGGGTCGGGTCGAGCTTGTAGGTGCCCGAGGCGATGGTGATGGCGGCAGCGGCCGGGGCGGCAGCAGCGGCATCGGCGGCCGGGGTGGTGGCAGCCTGTTCGGTGGCGGCCGGGGCAGCAGCATCGGCCGCCGGGGCGGCGGTGTCGGCCGGCTTGGAGCAGGCGGCGATGGCCAGGGTCAGGGCCAGCGGCAGCAGCAGTTTACGGGTGGCGCTCATCTCAGGAACTCTCCGGATCGTAGGGTGGGAACACAGTGCAGCAATGGCCCGCCACGGCGGGCGGGCCCGAAACCGATACAGCGACTTACGCGATGCGCGCCGCTTCGTCGAAGGACAGACGCGGCAGACGGGGGAACAGGCCCGAATCGTCACCGTACCCCAGGTTGACCAGGAAATTCGACTTGATGCTGGTGCCGGCGAAGAAGGCTTCGTCGACCTTGGCGTTGTCGAAGCCGGACATCGGGCCGGCATCCAGGCCCAGCGCGCGTGCGGCCAGGATCAGGTAAGCGCCCTGCAGGCTGCCGTTGCGGAACGCGCCTTCATGGCGGCCTTCGCGCGGGCCGTCGAACCAGGCCTTGGCGTCGGTGTGCGGGAACAGGTACGGCAGCTTCTCGTGGAAGTCCTGGTCGAAGGCCACGATGACGGTGACCGGGGCAGCCAGGGTCTTGTTGTGGTTGCCTTCGGACAGGGCCGGGGCCAGCTTGGCCTTGGCTTCGGCCGACTTCACGAACACGAAGCGCGCCGGGCTGCCGTTGGCGGCGGTCGGGCCCCACTTCAGCAGGTCGTACAGGGCGTGCAGCTGGGCGTCTTCGACCGGCTTGTCGAGGAAGGTGTTCTGGGTACGGGCAGTGCGGAACAACTGGTCCAGTGCAGCAGCGTCGAGCGCGTGGGACATCGGTGGATCTCCAGGGCGGCTAAGGTCTGTGCCCGCGGGCGGCGCGGGGCGAAACGTCGATCCGCAGTGTAGAGTGTCGCGACTGTTGCAACACCCAGCAGGGCTGAAACGAATTAATGCCAATGGTGAAACGATCGAGCGCGCCTTGGACGGTCACCGACGGCCGTGCCGGTAATGTCCGGCAGGCGGTCGCGCTGGCCTCGGCGCTGCGCCAAGGCACCCACCGCCCCCTGATCCTGCAGCCCCGGGCGCCATGGCGCTGGCTGGCACCGCGGCGCTTGCCCGGTGATGTGCACGGCTACGGCCAAGCCCTGGCAACCCTCGCCGCCGATGCGCCCGCGCTGGCGATCGGCTGTGGCCGCCAGGCTGCCGGCGCGCTGCGCGTACTGCGTGCGCGCGGCAGCCAGGTGGTGCAGATCCTCGACCCGCGCATCGGTTCCCGCCACTGGGACGTGGTGGTGGTGCCCGAACATGACGCGCTGCGCGGCAGCAACGTGCTGACCCTGATCGGCAGCCTGAACCCGGTGGACGATGACTGGCTGGCCTGGGGCCGCGCGGCGTTCGCCAGCTTCAGCACCCTGCCCGGCCCGCGCACCGCGCTGCTGGTGGGCGGCCCGACGCCGCTGGCGCCGTGGGACGAAACCGCGATGGTGCATGTATTCCAGGCGCTGGCCGAGCAGATCCGCAGCGAGGGCGGCAGCCTGCTGGCGACGACGTCGCGGCGCACGCCGCCGGCATTGGCCGAGATCCTGCGCGCGAAGTTCGCCGATCTGCCGCATGTGATCTGGGGTGATGGCGGCGATGGCGTGAACCCGTATGCCGGCCTGCTCGGCTGGGCCAACCGGGTGGTGGTGTCGCCCGATTCGGTGAACCTGTTGTCCGAGGCCAGCGCTACCCGCATGCCGGTGATGGTGGCCTTGGCCGATACCGCACAGGGACGGCTGGCACGCTTCCAGCAGCAGCTCCGCGAGCGCGGGCGCCTGCAGCCGCGTTGGCTGGACTGGCAGTACGACCGCATCGAACCGCTGCGCGAAACCACGCGGATTGCCGCCGAGGTCAAAGCACGCCTGGCATCACGGTAGTGCCGGCCGCTGGCCGGCAACTCATGATCTTCGGCGACGTATATGCGGATGCCGGCCAGCGGCCGGCACTACCTCACCCACCCGTGGAGCGCTGATTCCAGCGATGCGGGTATGATCGGCGCGCGGGCCTGCCCGCGTCTGGAGCGGTATACATGGAACGTCTGCATCGCCTGCGCTGCGCCCTGCTGCTGTCGATGGGCCTGCTGGCCACCGTGCCGGCATGGGCCGACAGCGGCACCTGCCGCGAGCGCTACCCCAGCGTGGCCGCGCAGGCGGCGATGTTCGATGTGGCGTGGACCACGGCCGAGCGCCTGGATGCGCTGCCCGACGTGGACGTGGTGATCGCCGCGCGTGGCGGCCAGGACCTGAGCCGCTACGGCCTGCGCCACAGCCACCTGGCCTTCCTGCTGCGCGAGGACGACGGCCGCTGGCGTGCGATGCACCTGCTCAACCGCTGCAAGACCGACAGCTCGCAGCTGTACCGCGAGGGCCTGGGTAATTTCGTCGGTGAAAGCGGCACCCATACCGATCTGCGCATCGGCGTGCCGCCCCCGGCGTTGCAGGCTGCACTGAAGCGGATGCTGGCAGCGCCGGCGATCCAGCCCAAGGCGCTGCACGAATCGAACTACAACGTCGTGGCCTATCCGTTCGCTACCGACTTCCAGAATTCCAACCAGTGGATCCTGGAAGTGCTGGCCGCAGCGATGGCGCAGGCCGAAGGGGGCCCGGTCATCGTCAAGCGCGAACAGGCACAGCAATGGCTGCGCGCGCAGAAGTACCAGCCCAGCGTGCTGCATATCGGCCTGGGCAAGCGCGTGGGTGCGCGCTTGTTCGTGGCCAACGCCACCACCACCGACCATCCGGCCAGCGAACGCATTTCCGGCAACTACTCGGTGGTGACGGTGGAATCGGTATTCGACTTCCTGCACCAGCGCAGCCAGCTGCAGCAGGAACTGACCATTGCGCATGCGACGGCCGACACTGCCGCCGCTGCGCCCTGACCTGGCAAGGAGAAGATGATGCGCAACCTGCAGTTTTCCGCGTTGGCCGTGCTTCTGTGCGGCAGCCTGTTGTCTGCAGCACCGGCACATGCCGAGCGCCGCATCGTGATCATCCAGAACAGCGTGCCCGAGGGGCCGAGCCTGGAGATGTCCGCGCCGATGGTGGAACGGGCGCGCGCAGCCGCGGCTGGGGAAACCAACGATGCGGGCATGCCCCCCGGCCAGGGCCCGCGGGTGAAGCTGCCGCAGATGCAGGTCAGCGCCATCTCCACCACCGTCGATGGTCGCCGTGAAGTGCTGCTGCAGGACCCCGCCAACCCGCAGAACACCGCGTCCATGCAATGGCCCAAGCGCCCCGGTGACCCGGCCGTGCAGTTCAACGTGGGCCAGACCGTGAATTTCGAGCCTGCTGAATCGGGCAACGGCTGGCGGGTGAGCGACAACCAGGGCCGGCCGCTGGAGTACCTGCCCGAGGCCACCGGCCCACGCGACATTTTCGATACGCAGCGCTGAGCCGCTGCCTTCATCCTGACCAGGAGGTCACCATGCTTCGTTCCCTGCGCGCCCCCGCCGCCGCCCTGCTGCTCTCGGCCCTGACGGTGCCGACCGTGCACGCTGGTGCCGCCCCGCACATCAACAGCGGCCAGGCCAGCGTGCTGGTCACTTCGCTGATCGTGGTGTCGGTTCCACTGGCCACCTCGATGGGCCTGGCCGCACTGTCCAAGGCGCCGTTCAAGGCCAGCGAGCGCAATGGCCGGGTGGCCGAGCGCACTCCGGCAGTACCGCTGCCGCCGATGGAAGTGAAGCAGGTGGCGACCACCGCCGCTGGCGAGCGCCAGGTGCAGCTGCAGGTGCCGGACAAGGCCGACCAGACCGCCACCCTGCAGTGGCCGGCGATCGAGGGCGAAGACCCGGTGGCCGGTTTCGTAGTGGGCCAGCAGGTGCGCTTCGACCCGACCGATGCCGGTGCCGGCTGGACAGTGAAGAACAGTGACGGCAAGGCCCTGGCCTATGTGCCGACCGCCTATGCCGCCGGCGACGCGCTGAGCGAGCAGCTGTAAAACTGAACGGCCGTTTTTGGCTTTGCGGCGGGCCGGGCGGATAATGGGCGATCCCCTTTGTCCCCTGGCTCGCCATGTCCGTGCGTCCTGCGCCTGTTTTTGCCCCGTTGACCGCCCGCGCCCTGGTGCTGGCGGTGCTGGCCATGGGCGCGGTGGTGCTGCTGTCCAACGTGCTGGTGCAGTACCCGATCAATGACTGGCTGACCTGGGGTGCTTTCAGCTACCCGGTGGCCTTTCTGGTCAGCAACCTGATCAACCGCCGCTTCGGCCCGGGCCCGGCCCGCCGCGTGGCGTGGATCGGGTTTGCGGTGGCGGTGCTGCTGTCGGTGTGGGTGGCCACACCGCGCATTGCGATCGCCTCGTGCTCGGCCTTCATCGTGGCCCAGTTGCTGGACATCACCGTATTCGATCGCCTGCGCCGCGGCAGCTGGTGGCGCGCACCGATGGTGGCCACCACCTGCAGCGCCACGGTGGACACCACGATCTTCTGGTCGATCGCCTTCGCCGGTTCCACCCTGCCGTGGGTGAGCTGGGCGGCGGGCGACCTGGCGGTGAAGCTGGCGATCGGCGTGTGCCTGCTGGCCCCGTTCCGCGCGCTGCTGTGGAAGATGGCGCCGCTGCGTACAGCGGGCTGACTGCCTCACCGGTGGGTGCCAACCTTGGTTGGCACACTCTCTGAACCCGGTGGGTGCCGACCGTTGGTCGGCGCACTCTCTGAACCCGGTAGCTGCCAACCTTGGTTGGCACACTCCCTGAACCCGGTGGGGGGCCCCCCGTGGTGGGCCACCCAGAACACGGTTAAAACAAGCGGTGGGATTTTGG
>NZ_JARXWD010000027.1:0-49794 GCF_029892765.1 Stenotrophomonas sp. 1278 | reverse complement strand
GGGCGTGAGCCGCATGGATGCGGCGACCGAGCTTACATGGACGTACTTGCAGCGGCCCCCGCAACCGGACCCACCCCGCCATCCCACGGAATGCCCGCTGTTGCTGTTGCTGTTGCTGTTGCCGTCAATTCGGCGGGTGCAGGGCGCAGCCCTGCCGACACCCCCTTACCGCACTGGCACGTCGTAGGCGGTACCGGAGTCCGGCTCGGGCTGCAGCGTGTAGTGCCACCACTCCTGCGCATAGTTGGCGAAACCACGCCGTGCCATCGCCTGTACCAGCTGCTGGCGGTTGGCCTTCTGTGCGTCATTCAGGCCGGGCGTCTGCGTATGCGCGCGCGGGCCGAAGAAATCGAAATCGGTGCCCATGTCCATCGGCGTACAGCGCCCGCTGCGGCAATCCAGCAGGCCCAGATCCACGGTGGCACCACGGCTGTGGCCGGAGCGCTCGGCGATGTAGCCGTCGCTCAGCAGCTGCGGCTTGTCCAGATCCGGATACTGCAGCGCCTTGCGCGACTGTTCCTGCGGATCACTTACCCAGGCCATGAACGCCTGCACCGCGCGCACCGGGCGATAGCAATCGTAGAGACGCAAGCCAAAACCCTGCGCGCGCAGGTCGGCTTCCACAGCAGCCAACGCCTTTGCCACTGGCGCCAGCAGATAACACGCGGGCGCCTCATAGCCGGGCACGCGCGCAGCGGTGAAGTTGTTGGCACCGGCGTAGCGGATGTCCATCTCGATGCGCGGTGACAGCGTGCGGATCTCCACCAGTCCCGCCGCAGTGACGTCGGTGGCGGGCGAGATGCGTGGTGGCTCAGCGGCGTGGGCCGCCGCTGCCAGGGCAATCGCCAGTACGAGTGAAATGCAGGTCCTGGAAGTCATAGCTGAAGTCGATCTCCGGATCGATGGCGCGCAGTTCCAGCGTCGGCGTGCCTGCATCGGGATTCAGCCACGCCTGCGCCGAGGGTTCCAGCGTATCCCACTGCAACAGCCAGCGACCCTGCAGCTGCTGCACCGTTGCCTGCAGCGTGGGCGATTTGTCGACGCTGAAGCGCAGACCGTTGGCGGTGGGACACAGCGAGGCGGGGCCAAGCCAGGGATCGCGGTAACGCCCCTGCCATTGCGCCAGATCGGTGGCGGCGGCCGGTTGCGCCGCCCGGGTGGAGGGCGCACGTCTTCCCGTGGCGGCACGCGCGGCCCGATCGGCCTTCAGCTCGGCCAGGTAGTACCCCACAGGTTGCGCGTCATCCGGCGCGGTGAACTGTTTCAGCGTCGACTGCATCAACGCGGTGCGGGCTTCTTCGGCCTCGCCGTTGATCAGCATCACCACGCCGACCTTGCGATCCGGCAGCAGCGCCAGCGAGGAATACATGCCCGACAGCGTACCGGTGTGCGCGACCTTCCAGTGCCCGTCCATGTCCGACACCCGCCAGCCCAGCCCATAGCCATAGAAGTGGGCGTTGTCCCACTTGCGTTGGCGTTCGCCCAATGGCATCGGCATGTGCAGCGTCCACAGCATGCGGCGTTGCTCGGCGCCCAACCACGCCGGTGCCAGCGCCGGGTCCAGCAGCACCTGCATCCAGCGCGTCATGTCGCGCAGCGAACAGCGGATGCCACCGGCCGCCATCGACGTCAGATCGGGGCTGAGCGTTCCATCGGCACCGGCCACCACATTGCGGCCATCGCGACGCACATGCGGTTGCGCGACATTGCCGACCTGCTTCACCGACCATGCGCCCACCTGGCAACGGGTCATCCCCAACGGTTCAAATACCCGCTCGCGCATCAGCTGGTCATAGGGCTTGCCACCGGCGGCCGCAGCCACCTCACCAGCAACGACGTACATCAGGTTGTCGTAGGCGTAGCCGCTGCGGAAACTGGTGACTGGCTTCAGGTGTGCCAGCCCGGCGATGACATCGCTGCGGGTGAAGGCA
Source organism: Stenotrophomonas sp. 1278 (assembly GCF_029892765.1). Lineage (NCBI taxonomy): Bacteria > Pseudomonadati > Pseudomonadota > Gammaproteobacteria > Lysobacterales > Lysobacteraceae > Stenotrophomonas > Stenotrophomonas sp. 1278. The sequence continues at coordinate 47,863 of NZ_JARXWD010000027.1, read as the reverse complement.
TTGGGCTCGGGCCACAGCATCAGGTCACCGGCCCCCAGGCCGAGGCCGCTGTTGTGAATCAGCAGATCGCGCACCTGCAGGTGTTCGCCCACCCAAGGGTCATGCATGCGGAACGCCGGCAGGTGGCGGCGTACCGGGTCGTCCCAGCGCAGCTTGCCCTGCTCCACCAACGTGGCCAGCAGCGCGGCGGTCATCGCCTTGCTGTTGGAGGCGATCTTGAACAGCGTGTCTTCATCGATGCGGCCGCCGTCACCGCGCGCGCCTTCGGCGTGGCGATAGACCACCTGGCCATCCTCGACCACCGCCATCGCCAGCCCCGGCAGGTGCTCGTGCTGGCCCACGAAGGCGATGTCGGCGTCCAGGCGTGCGGTGTCCACCGCCCCTGCTGGGGCGGTGGGGCTGGCCAGTGCTGCAGCCAGTAGCAACAGACGATGCAAGTCAGTCTCCGTCAGGCAGCGCGCAGGCAGGTACGGCGTTCATCAAACCACGCCGCCCCGCAGGGCGGCGCGCAGATGCATCCTCAGTAATTCCAGGTCACCGTCAACTGCGCATAGCGCGGCGACTGGAATCCCGTGCCATAACCATACATCGGGTTCGGCGTGCCGATGCTGTCCTGCGGCTCGTAGTCCTGGTCCACGGTGACCACGCGCTGCTGGTTGAGCACGTTGTACACCGCCAGCTTCAGGCGCAGGTCAGTGGGGATCGGCACCTTGTAGGAAACGCTGACGTCCAGATCGTAGGTCCACGGGGTACGGCCATCGCCACCGCGCGGCGAATGCACGAACACGCGTTCGGAGGGCACCGTCGACTGGCAGTTGGACACACACACGTAATAGCTGTGGAAGTCGGTGTCGTCGAAGGGATTGCCCGCACCGAAGCGGGTGATCGGGCTGCCCGACTGCACGCCCAGGGTGGCGGCCACGCTGAGATTCTCGGTCAACGCGTAGCTGCCGCGGAACTTGAACTGATGGCGGCGGTCATTGGCCAGATAGCCATAACCGCGGTAGTTCACCCATGGGTTGTCGAAGTTCTCGGTGCGGCCAGCGTCGGCGAAGTCGGTATCGGAGTTGACCGGGCCTTCGGCGTTGCCGCGGCCGTAGGCCAGCGTATAGGAGGCATTGAAGCCCCACTTGCCATCCCACGCGCGATCGACCTGCAGTTCCAGCGCCTTGTAGTCACGCTTGGGCTTCACCCAGCCGCGTTGGCCCACGTAATTGCCGTCGTCGTCATACAGCGCCCAGCCTTCCTTGGAGGTGTCGATGTCGATCCAGCCATCGTTGCTGCCATCGCAATTGGTGTCCCCCCAGACTGTGTTCGTGCGCCCGGGGTTTCCCATGATCCAAACGCCGTCGATCGCACCACACTGGCCGGTGGCGGTGATGTTCATGTCATCGATGGCGTTGCTCAGGCGCCGGTAGGTGACGCTTGCGGCAACCGACCACGATTCACTCAGCATGTGCTGGAAGCCTAGAATCGCCTCATCCTGGTAGACCGGATCCATGTCCCGGTTCACTTCGGCGCGCAGGTCCGGGACGCTGCCATCGCCTTGCGAATTGTCGACCGGACCGATCTGGCCGCCCAGGTTCGGCACGTTGTTGGCGGCGCCGGTGTAGCCCAGGAACTCATACCAGGTGCGCTCATCGAGGAAGCCACCGGCCTGCTTGATGTTGATGACGTTGGCCACCGGCAGGTAGTAACGACCCAGGTTGCCGAACACCTTGGTGGTGCCATCACCACGAACGTCCCAGGCGAAGCCCAGGCGCGGCGCGATCATGTTGTCGATCTTGATGTAGCTGTCGCCGTCGCCACCCTTGTTGTCGAACCCTTCCACGCGCGCGCCGATGTTGAGCAGGAAGTTCGGGGTGACCTGCCAGTTGTCTTCCAGGTAGTAGGCTGAGTTGATGGTCTCGAACGAACCGGCCACTTCGTAGCGGCGGGTACGCGCGACCAGGCCGCTGGCGGGCACGGTGCCGCCGTTGAGTGGACTGCCCGGCGTGCGGTAGTAGATGTCGTAGCGCAGGCCACCGGGACCGGGATAGGCGCGCTCGTAGTCGGAGGTGTTTTCTTCGCGGTCCAGGCCAAAACGCAGCAGATGGTTGCCGATGGACCATTCAAAGTCGGCGCGCGCGGCCTTGCGCGTATCCAGCGCCGACTCCAGCTGCGAGCTGCTGGTGCAGCTGCGGTCACCCTGCAGGTTGGAAGGCACGCCCTGGCTGGCCGTGCGGTTGTCGAACACGCGGTTGCAGTTCTCGTCCATCAACGAGCTCTGCGTGCGATTGCGCTTGTTCTCGCCATACATCAGCTTCATGGTCAGATCGTTGTTGACCTGCCAACTGTAGGTGCCCGACCAGTTCCTGCCGCCCACCGTGTTGTAGATCTGGTTGTTGCGCTCGGCTGCGACAGTGCCGGTGTCATGGTCGTAGCGATAGACGTCGGTGACGGTATCGCTCTTGTCGGAGAATCCGAACAGCGACAGCATCTGGTTGTCGGTGATCTGCCAATCCAGCTTGCCGCCCCAGAACGGATCATCGGCGGTACCCCGGTTGAACACGGTACCGGCATCATTGGTCGAATTGGGCGTGTAGTCGCGCGCTTCGTACATGCCGAAGAAGAACAGCCGGTCCTGCACCAGCGCACCGGAGGCGAACACATTCAGCGCACTGCGCGAGTAGTCGTCACGGCTGGCGGTGATGTAACGGCTGCCGTCGCCGTCATAGCGGTCGCGCGCCTGCGACTGCCAGGCGCGCGGCTCGAAAACCAGTTCGGCACCGGCCTTGAAGTCGTTGCTGCCCGAGCGGGTGACGGCGTTGATGACGCCGCCGGTGCTGCGACCGAACTCCACCGAGTAGCCGCCGGTCTTCACCTGGAACTCCTGGTAGAACGAGAACGGTACCGACGAGAACCCGACCCGGTTGTAGAAATCGGTCACGTTCAGACCGTTGATGTAGACGGTGTTCTCCGCCACCGACGAACCACCGAAGGAGATGCCCTGTCCACCCAGCGAGCCCTTGCCCTTCACCGCGCCGGGCGCCAGCAGCGCCACCGCGGTGATGTCACGGTCCACCGGCAGCCGCGACAGTTCCTCGCGGGTGATGTTCGTGGCCGACTCGGTGGACTTCACGTCCACCATCGACACCACCTGCGGCGCGCGCACTTCCACGGTGCCCAACGTGCTGACCGCGCCCAGCGGCACATTCACCGTGGTTGCACTGCCCAGGCTAACGGTGACCTGGCCGACGCGGCTGGCAGCACCGCCCGGCAGGCTGACCTCCATGTCATAGGTGCCGACCGGCAACAACGGAATGCGGTAGCTGCCCTTGCTGTCGGCCTGCACCGAACGCACAAAGCCGGTGGCGGGGTTGCGCACGGTAACGGTGGCACCGGCAGGTACCTGCCCGGCATCGCTGGTCAGGCGGCCGACCACGGCACCGTCCTGCGCGAATGCGCTGGGCGCCAGCGTGGCCATGCACGCGCCGAGGGCGACGCACAAGGCCGCCCGCTTGATGTTGTAAGCCTTCATCCCCTGCTCTCTCCTGCAAGAATTGAATGGTGGTGGGGTGGTGTGTCGCGCTAGCGTTGCCCGGCTGGCAGTACCCGCCACTGGAAGTCGTAGTTCCATTGGTCGAAGTACAGGTTGCCGCCTGACCACTCGGCCTCGCCGCGCTGCGAGTCGACCGTTTCCGAGCGGTAGTGCTGTTTGGCCGGCACGAGCGCCTGGCCGAAATCGTCGTTGAAGGCGATGCGGTAGCCATCGAGGCCACCGAGGTAGAAGTCACGCAGCGCGGGCGTGTCGCTGGCCAGCGCACCGGTGGTCACATCCATCGGCAGCCAGCCATAGGGCGCCAGGTAGACCTGGCCCCAGTCGTGCAGGTTGTTGTAGCCGCTGCCATCGTCGGAGAACACCATGCCCGACTGCCAGCGCGCGGGAATGCCGTTCATGCGCAGCAGGGCGATCAACAGCAGTGTCTGCTGCCCGCAATCGGCATGACCGGCGCGCAACGCGTAGTCGCTGATGTTGCTGAGGGTCGAGTACTCGCGCGCACCGGCCCATGGAATGCGGTCGACTGCGGCGAACAGCTTGCGTACCACTTCATACGGGCGTGTCTCGCCCTGCAGCACCTGGTCGGAGAACAGCTTCAGCGCCGGCGTGAAGCGCACGTGCGGCAGCTGCTCGGCCAGATAGGGCTTCAATGCTGGATCATCCGGCGTGGCCTGCACCTTCGTCGCATCGATTGCCGTGTGGCGCGCGAAGATTGTCACCGCATAGCGGATTTCAAAGTGCGTCGGCTGCCCGGCCACCGCCTTGGCTTCCAGGTAGGCGGTGCGCTGCTGGGTGCTGGCCGGGGCGACTCGAGCCTTGCCTGGTGCACTGCCGATCCACTGCACGCGCTCCTGCTGGCCGGGAATCTCGCGCGGGTACGGAATCCAGGCACGCACGGTTTCGCCGGCCGGTACGGCATCCGCCTTGACCGTCAACGATTGGGTGAATTCGATGCGCTGCGGCAGCACGGATGCCATGCCGCTCTGTTCGGCGGCAGCAACCACGCGCGCGTGATGCGCGTTGAGCACCTCGTTGGGGCCCGGCGCCGGCATCGGCGCATCCGCGCGGCGGCGTGCACGCGCTTCATCGCTGAGCAGGAACAGGTTCGATGGTGCGCGCTTGAAGTACCAGCGCGTGCCATCGATGTCGAGATGCTCGATCAGGCCAAGCTGGTCCCAGCGCGCGAATTCCTCGTCGGTCAGGTCGGGAATCCAGCGGCGTACCGCTGCTTTGGCAGCGGCTTGGTCAAAGGAGAAATCCAGTTTGATGCGGCGCATGCGCTCGCGCTGGAACGCGCTTTCGGCAGCATCGCCAGCGGTCGCCAGCAACGCATCGGCATCGCTGAAACGACCGCTGTCGACCAGATCGATCAGCTGCGTTTCCCGTTCGCGATCAGTGGCGCTGCGCGGATCCGCGGCCGGTGCCGCCGACGCCCACAGCAGCAGCGCGGCACACAGGCCGGCAGCGGCAGGCAGAGACGGTTTGCGAACGGCAGGATCCACAGCGACACTTCCCAAGCGCGGGTGGTAACGGCTGTGTAACACGGGCCGGAAGACCGGTCAATAATTTATTCTTGCTTTCGGGGCCGAAAGGAATAAATATTCCAACAGGCATTCGAGGAGGGTGTGCAGCGCATGATCCTGGCTTCCCGCGAACCGCGTCGGCACTGGCCGCACCGGTTGACCTTGGCACTGGCCCTGGGCCTGCTGGGCGCACCCGCATTCACCCAGGCGGCCACGCCTGTACCCGACCCCGGCGCCCCGCTGCCTTACGTGATCGGCCTGCACGAGGCCTACCTCACCGCGGACTACTGGGCGGCACGGCTGGACAATGCCGACGTACCTATCCTGGACCGCGCGCAGATCGAGGCGCAGAACGCACGGATGCGCGCGCAGGACAAGCACATCCAGGACATCGCCACCCTCCCTGCGCAGCTCAGCGCGGCACAGGTGCGTGACAGCATCACCACGCTGTCGAGCTGGCCCACGCGGGCGCTGTATGACGACAAGGGCCGCGCCATCGCACCGGACGTGCGCAGCGCGATCGAAGCCAACCTCGGTCTCGATGCAGTTCCGTCGCAGGTGTCGCCGGACTACGCCCTGGTGGTGAAGCGCGCCGCGCTGCGCACCTTCCCCACCCGCCAGCGTGTCTTCAGCACCGTCGGCGATACCGACATCGACCGCTTCCAGGAGTCGGCACTGTTCCCCGGCGACAAGGTTGCCGTCGTCCACCGCAGCACCGACGGCCGCTGGCTGTTCGTGCACAGCGAGCGCTACAGCGCATGGATCGAAGCCGACGCGGTGGCTAGCGGTGACAAGGCCACGGTGCTCGGCTACGGCGCGAAGGGCCCGTACCGCATCGTCACCGCCGCCACAGCGCACACCGCCTACACACCCGAAGAACCGCGCGTATCGCGCCTGCAGCTGGACATGGGCATGCGCCTGCCGGTGTTGGCCGACTGGCCCGCCGCTGAGCCGGTGAACGGGCAACAGGCGCACGCCTCTTGGGTGGTGCAGCTGCCGGTGCGCGAGGCCGATGGCCGCCTGAAGCTGGTGCCGGCGCTGCTGCCGCGCTCGCAGGACACCGCCGCCGACTACCTGCCGCTGACTCCGCGCCTGCTGCTGCAGCAAGCGTTCAAGTTCCTCGGCGAGCGCTACGGCTGGGGCCACGACTACGACACCCGCGACTGCAGTGGATTCGTATCGGAGATCTACCGCAGCTTCGGCGTGCTGCTGCCACGCAATACCAGCGCACAGGCGGTCAGTCCCGCGCTGGACCGCTTGCCGTTCACCGCCAAGGACGGCAAGGCCGTGCGCGACCGCGCTGTCACCGATCTGCAGGTGGGTGACCTGGTCTACATCCCCGGCCACGTGATGATGGCCATCGGCCACGTCGATGGCCGCACCTGGGTGATCCACGATACCGCGGGCGGCAGCTGGTTCGGCGCCGACGGCAAGCGTGTGCAGGCCCACCTCAATGGCGTATCGGTCACCCCGCTGGAGCCGATGATGGCCAGCGACAGCGTCCGCTACATCGATCGCATCACCAACATCCAACGCCTGCGTGCCAAGAACCCCTGAATGAAGATCACCGCCATCGAACTGGGCATGCTGCGCGTGCCGCTGAAGACCCCTTTCAAGACCGCGCTGCGCACGGTGGAAACCGTGGAGGACGTGGTGGTGCTGATCCGCACCGACAGCGGCCACACCGGCTACGGCGAGGCGCCTGCCACCGCGGTGATCACCGGTGACACCCACGGCTCGATCATCGAAGCGATCCGGCACTTCATCGCCCCGCGCCTGATCGGCCAGGAGGTGGTCAACCTCAACCGCCTGTGCACGCTGGTGCAGACCGCGATGGAGCGCAACACCAGCGCCAAGGCGGCGGTGGAGATCGCCCTGTACGACCTGTGGGCGCAGCTGCATGGCGCGCCGCTGTACCAGATGCTCGGTGGTGGCGACCCGGTGATCACCACCGACATCACCATCAGCGTGGACTACATCGACAAGATGGTGGCCGATTCGCTGTCGGCGATCGAACGCGGCTTCGAGTCGCTGAAGATCAAGGTCGGCAAGGACATCGGCGTGGACATCGAGCGGGTCAAGGCGATCCATGCCGCCGTCGAAGGCCGCGCGCTGCTGCGCCTGGATGCCAACCAGGGCTGGACCGCCAAGCAGGCGGTGCATGCGATGCGCACGCTGGAAGATGCAGGTGTGGTGCTGGAACTGCTGGAGCAGCCGGTCAAGGCCGCCGACATCAGCGGCCTGAAGTACGTGACCGACCGGGTCAACACCCCGGTGATGGCCGACGAGAGCGTGTTCAGCCCGAGCCAGGTGATGGACCTGATCCAGCAGCGTGCCGCCGACATCATCAACATCAAGCTGATGAAAACCGGTGGCCTGTCCAACGCAATCCGCATTGCCGACATCGCCGGCATCTACGGCGTGCCGTGCATGATCGGCTGCATGATCGAATCCAGCATCAGCGTGGCCGCAGCGGTGCACCTGGCGGTAGCCAAGAGCGATGTGATCACCAAGGTCGACCTGGATGGCCCCTCGCTGGGGCAGTTCGATCCGGTCAGCGGCGGGGTGCGCTTCAACGAGTCGGAGATCAGCATCAGCGATGTGCCGGGGTTGGGCATTACCGAAGTGCGGGGGTTGGAGATGCTGGGTTGATTTCTGCCTTGCGGCTGGCTTGGCGTACAACTGACGTTGGGTCGGGCGTTACTTTTCTTTTCGCGAAAAGAAAAGTAACCAAAAGAAACGCTCCGCCGGCCGCGAGCCGACGTGCTGCGCACGCCGGTGCCCTGCGCTCCTCGGTCCGCCGAGGGACGGCGCGGAACTCGCTGCGCTCAGACACCCGCGCCTCTTCGCCCTCGCCGGACCTGCGGTGCTCGGCTCGCTTGAAGGCGGACTCAACTGCAGCTCCGGGTAGATCCACGCCATGCGTGGATGCCCTTGCTCCTGCTTTTTCCCCACTCCGTACCCCCTTCGCAGCTGGCACCCGCCCGAGCCACCACATACTCTGCTCTACGCCGCCAACCGCAACGCGGTCCTCTATGCTCCAGCGCACGACCATCGGACGCCCCGCATGCCGCCCCTGCTGAAAATCCGCACCGAGCGCGGGCAGATGTCGGCCATCGAACGCCGCATCGCCGACTTCATCCTCGACAACGCGCACCTGCTGCGCGACTACTCCTCGCAGCAGCTGGCCAGCGCGCTGGGCATCAGCCAGTCCAGCGTGGTCAAGTTCAGCCAGAAGCTCGGCTTCAAGGGCTACCCGGACCTGAAATATTCCATCGGCGAGGACGTCGCCCGCGCCGGTGCCGACCCACAGCAGGTGCCCGCCGAACCGGACATCAGCGATGACTACCTGCGCCTGGGCGACGCCCTGCGCCGCAGCAAGGCCCAGGCCGAGGAAGAAACCCGCCAGGCCAACCCACGCGAGGAGATCGAGCGCATCGTGCAGCTGCTCGACGGCGCGCCCAAGCTGTTTGTGTACGGCTTGGGTGACGACGGCCTGTACGCGCGCGAATTCGCCATGCGGCTGTCGCTGCTCGGCCTGCTGGTGGTGCCGCATACCGATCCGATCCTGATGCTGGCCAACCTGTCCGCCGCGCGCCCGGGCGATGTGCTGCTGATGTTCTCCGAGTTCGGCAAGTTGCCACAGCTTTCGCAGCTGTCGCGCCAGTTCCAGGACATGGGCGGCAAGGTGGTGTCGATCACCCGCCACACCGCCAACCCGCTGCGTGCGCATGCCGATGCGGCACTGGTGGTGTGCGCGCACGACCGCGCGCCGCAGGTGGCGCAGCTGCTGTACCGTAGCGCCATGCATGCCCTGCTCGATTTCCTGTTCGTGCTGCTCTGCCACGCCAATCCGGATCGCCAGCAGCAGCTGGCGGTGAACCTGGAACGGATCGACCACCTGCTGGATTCCTGACCGGAGCGCCCGATGAACCTGCTGCTGGCCCGCCTTGCATCTGCCGCGCTGCTGCTCGTTGCCGCAGCTGCTCTCCACGCTGCCCCACTGGACAACGCTCGCCAACTGATCGTGGTCACCAGCGAGACCTGGGACAGCACGCAGGGCCAGCTGCAGGCCTTCGTGCGCGACGGCAAGCACTGGCGCAGGCACGGCCAGGCCTTCCCGGTGGCGCTGGGTCGCACCGGCAGTGCCTGGGGCCTGGGCCTGCATCCTGCCCAGACCGACGGTCCGCAGAAACAGGAAGGCGATGGCCGCAGTCCGGCCGGTGTGTTCGCGCTGGGCAGCGCGTTCGGCTATGCCATCACCCGGCCCGGCACGGCGATGACCTATCAGCCGATGCTCGAGAGCAGCTACTGCATGGACGTGCCAGCATCGCCGTTCTACAACCGCATCGTCGATGCGAAGAAGGTGGGCAGCGCCGCCATAGCCGGTTCCACCGAACCGATGCGGCTGGACCTGCACAACCAGGGCGACGTGCGTTACCGGGAAGGCTTCGTGATCGCGCACAACCCGGACAACCAACCCGGCAAGGGCAGCTGCATCTTCGCCCATCTGTGGCGCCAGCCCGGCGAGGCCACCGCTGGCTGCACTGCGATGCCAGAGGTGCGCATGCAGGCGTTGCTGGACTGGCTGCGCCCGCAGGACACGCCACGCTTCGTCCTGTTGCCAAGGGTCGAATACCGGCGCCTGCAGGCACAGTGGAAACTGCCCGCGCTTGAAGGGGCCGTACGTTGAGCGCCGCCGACGAACCCCAACTGCAGCGCGCGGTCAGCCGCTGGCAGATCGTCGGCCTGTCCATCAACGATGTGGTCGGCAGCGGCATCTACCTGCTGCCGGCGGCCACGGTCGCCCTGCTCGGCCCCTTCAGCCTGTGGGGCGTGGTCGCCGCCGGCATCGTCGTCGCCCTGCTGGTGCTGTGCTACGCGCAGGCGGCCAGCTATTTCGATGAACCCGGTGGCAGCTATCTGTACGCGCGCGAAGCCTTCGGCCGCTTCGCCGGCTTCGAGATCGGCTGGATGATCTGGCTGACCCGCATCAGCTCGGCCGCAGCGCTCAGCAATGCGCTGGCCGACGCTGTGGCGCGGTTCTGGCCGTGGGCAGGCGCAGGCATGGGCCGTATCGCGATCATCGTTGTCTCGCTCGGTTTCCTCACCGGGGTGAACATCATCGGCGTGCGTTCGGCCGCCCGCACCGGCATCGTGCTGGTGATCGGCAAGATGCTGCCGCTGCTGTTGTTCGTGGCCATCGGCGCGTTCTACATCGACCCACAGCTGGCCTTCTCCGGCCAGCGCCCGGACCCGCACGACCTGCAGCGCATGGGCGAGGCGGCGCTGCTGTTGCTGTATGCCTACGCCGGGTTCGAGAACATTCCGGCCGCAGCCGGTGAATACCGCAACCCACGCCGCGACATCCCGTTCGCGCTGATCACCATGATCGTCACCGTCACCGTGATCTACGCGGCGGTGCAGATCGTGGCGCAGGGCACGCTGCCCGGCCTGGCCAACTCGGCCACGCCACTGGCCGATGCGGCCTCCAGCTTCGGCGGCGAGGCGCTGGCGCTGATCCTCACCGTGGGCGCGACCATCTCCATCCTCGGCACCAACAGCAACACGATGATGATGGGCCCGCGCTTCCTGTTCGCCCTAGCCCGCGATGGCTACGGCCCGAAGGTACTGGCGCAGGTGCACCCGCGCTTCCGTACCCCGGCCGCGGCGATCTTCTGCCAGGGCCTGATCGCCCTCGGCCTGGCGCTGTCCGGGTCGTTCGTGCAGCTGGCACTGCTGTCGATGACCACACGCCTGTTCGCCTACATCGGCACGGCCGCCGCAGTGCTGGTACTGGCCAAGCGCTATGCCGACCGTCCCGGCGCGCTGAAGCTGCCCGGCGGCCCGTTGATTCCGGTGCTGGCCCTGCTGCTGTGCGTGGCCCTGTTTGCCAGTGCCAGCTGGCAGAACATCGTCGCAGCGCTGGTCGCCTTCGCCGTTGGCGCGGTGATCTACAAGCTGCCGCGCAAGGATGCCGCTGCTGATTGACCTGCCGATCACGCTGCCGGTCCGGCGCGTTAACCGGCCGATGGGCACGATCAGGCTTCGTCCACTACGGAGCCTTCTGTCCATGAGCCCCGATTACCAGATCCCCGGTCGCGTGCCGGAAGACAGCACCCCGCGCGAGGCCATTTCCGACTACTGGCGCGACCGCTACAGCGCCGAACCGTATTACGACGCCAGCCTGCTGTTCGATGACTACGAGCCGGCCTATCAGATCGGCCACGCAGCACGCTTCAACGAAACCCGCGCCGATCAGGTGATCCGCGCCTACGAACAGGTCGAAGCGGAGTTGCAGTCCCGCTGGGCGACCGAGCGCGGCAAGAGCCGCCTGGAATGGGATCAGGCCCGCGCCGCTGTCCGCCGCGGTTGGGATGAAGCCCATGTAGCCGATCCGCGGCTGACGCGCCACGGTTGACCCCTCCAGCAGTTGACTGATGCAGCCCCAGTAGCGCCGAGCCCCTGCTCGGCGCCTTCTGCGTTGCAGGCCTGGGCCGGGCAGGCGCTCGGCGCTACCTCAGCCGGTCATTCCTGTTCCGGCAGCGGCGGGATCGACGAAGCACGCTTGGGCTCGGCCGCGTTGGCGGCAATCAGGTCGCGGGTGTTCTTCTGCACCGCCACCGCGCCAAACAGCGACAGCGCGAACGCCATGCCGTAGAAGCCCTTTTCGCTCAGCACCAGGGTGGCGTTCCACAGGCCGACCAGCAGCAGCAACAGCGCCGACAGCAGTGCGAACCAGCACAGCGCGTAGTACAGGCCGCTCACCGGAATGGCCTCGACGCGGTCGCGCACGCTCTTCTGCAGCGATACCGCCGCAAACAGGCCGAACAGCAGCAGGGTCAGGTAATAGCCCTTCTCGTTCAGCGGCATCTCGGCATTGAACAGGCCGACCAGGTAGGCCACCGCGCCCAGCAGCAGGGCCACCCACGAGGCGGCGATGAAGGCGGGCGAGGGTCGATGGATGAGGGGTGCGTTCATTGCAGGTCCTTGGCAGACAGGCGGGCAATGCTTTGCCCGGGCGACAACACCCTAGACGATCCGCGCCATGCCGCACAGAGGGGAGCAGGACCTTCGGGCCACGACCGTCACCGCCCCGGTGGTATACAAGGGAGAGCCTGGCCATCCGCATCCCCTTCCGCTGGAGATACCCATGACCCGCACGCCCCTGCTGCTCGCCCTCGGCCTGCTGCCGATCCTCGCCACCACCGCCTGCAACGCGGCCGGCCCTGATGCGTCTGGCCAGAAGGCCCCGGCGACCGCCGCGGCCAGCGCAGACCAACGTCCCTTCACCGCCACCGAGGTCAGCCGGTTCGACCAGCCGTGGGCGATGACCTTCCTGCCCGATGGCAGCCTGCTGGTCACCGAAAAGCGCGGCAAGCTGCAGCACCTGGACCTGGCCAGCGGCCAGAAACATGAGATCACCGGTGTGCCGAAGGTCGCCTACGGCGGCCAGGGTGGGTTCGGTGACGTCATCCTGCATCCGGATTTCGCCCGCAACCATGTGGTGTACGTCAGCTACGCCGAGGAAGGCACGCTGGACACGCGCGGCGCTGCCGTGGCCCGTGCCACCCTCGCCCTCGATGCCAACGGTGGCGGCCAGCTGAAGGACCTGAAGGTGATCTGGCGGCAGACGCCGAAGGTCAGTGGCGAAGGCCACTACGGCCACCGCCTGGCCTTCGGCCCGGACGGCAAGCTGTGGATCAGTTCGAGCGAACGGCAGAAGTTCGATCCTGCGCAGGACATGAGCGGCAACCTGGGCAAGATCATCCGCCTCAACGACGACGGCAGCCTGCCGGCCGACAATCCGTTCGCCTCGCAGGGCGGTGTGGCCGCGCAGGTGTGGTCGCTCGGCCACCGCAACGTGCTGGGCATCGCCTTCGATGCCAACGGCAAGCTGTGGGCGCAGGAGATGGGCCCGGCCGGCGGCGATGAGCTGAACCTGATCGTGCGCGGTGCCAACTACGGCTATCCGATCGTGTCCAACGGCGACCACTACGACGGCCGTCCGATTCCCGACCATGACACCCGCCCGGAGTTCGCCGCACCGAAGGTGACCTGGAATCCGGTGATTTCCCCGGCCGGCCTGATGTTCTACAGCGGCAGCCTGTTCCCGCAGTGGAAGGGCAGCGCCTTCATCGGCGGGCTGTCGTCCACCTCGCTGGTGCGGATTGCCTTCGACGGCGACAGCGCGCGCGAGGCCGAACGCTTCAACATGGGCGAGCGCATCCGCGAAGTGGAACAGGGCCCGGACGGCGCGCTGTGGCTGCTGGAAGACGGCAGCAAGGCACGGCTGCTGAAGCTCACGCCGAAGGCCTGACGGCCGGTGGTGCCGGCTGCTGGCCGGCACCTGCAGGAGCCCTGGTTGCCGGCCCGCGGCCGGCACTACCGATCTGGAACGGCCCTGCATACGTGGCCGTTTTCGTTACTGGATGGTGCCGACCTTCACCTCGGTGCGCGTGCAGGCCTTGTCCAGGCACTGGCCGGTCAGCCAGACCTGGCCATCGCCGATCATCACGCCCTGCTGGTTGACGAACACCGTCCCGAAGTCCTGCGCGGACACCGCCTTGATCACCGCCGGGGTGATGATCTTTTCGTAGTTGCGCTGGAATTCACCGGGCCCGGTGATCTTCCTGCCACCGCTGATGTTCAACGGGAAACGCACTTCTTCAACCACCGCCGCGCGATCGCCACCGACCACTGCGGTCTTGAAGGCAGTGAATACTTTCTCATACTGCGCCGCATCGCCGAGCAGCGTCTCGATGCGCGCGCGGGCGTCATCTGCCGCCGCAGGTGCTGCGGGGTTGGCAGCATCGGCCGGCGTCGCAGCCGCATCCTTGGCGTGCTCCGCCGCAGCCTGTGGCGCGGCGACCGCATCGGGCGTGGTGCTGGCGGCCGCTTCGGCCGGCGTCGCGCCCGTCATCGGCGGAGGCGCATCGGCGGCAGGTTCGGGCGGCGGTGCCGGCTGCGAGCACGCTGCCAGCAACAGGACAGGAACAAGGTAGGCCATCGTGCGCATGCGCGGTCTCCATCGGATCAGGCTCCGATGGTAGCGCCGGGCCGTGCCCGGCGTGTTCGCCATGGGTGAGGACGCCGGGGATGGCCCGGCGCTACTCATTGCCAGTAGATCCACGCCATGCGTGGATGCTCTACCGATCAGGCCTTCAGCAGTTCGAACTGCACCGCGTCACCAGCCATCGACGAGGCGCACACCCACACGTCGAACAGGCCCGGCTCGGCACGCAGCACGCCGTCGCGGCCGGTGAATGCCAGCTGTTCACGGGTCAGGGTGAACACCACCTCGGCCGACTCGCCCGGCTGCAGGGCCACCTTGCGGAAGTCCTTCAGCTCGCGCACCGGCCGCACGCGGCTGGCCACGCGGTCGTGGATGTACAGCTGCACCACTTCCTCGCCGGCCACGCTGCCGGCATTGGTCAGCGTGGTGGTCACGGTCAGGGTGTCGTCCCAGCCGACGCGCGCAGTGCTCAGCTGCGGCACGCCGTAGGCGAAGGTGGTGTAGCCGATGCCATGGCCGAACGGGTACAACGGCTCGTTCGGAATCTCGCGCCAGCGTGCCTTGAATTCCGACATCGTCGGCAGTTCCGGGCGACCGGTGCGCGGGTGGTTGTAGAAGTACGGCTGCTGGCCGGACACCTGCGGGAAGCTGACCGGCAGGCGGCCGGAGGGGCTGTAATCGCCGAACAGCACATCGGCCACGGCATGGCCGGTCTGCGTGCCCAGGTACCAGGTGATCGCAACGGCATGCGCATTGCGCACCGCGCCCTGCAGGGCCAGCGCGCGACCATTGCGCAGCAGCACCACCAGCGGCTTGCCGGTCATCGCCACCGCTTCGGCCAGCGCCTGCTGTGCCGGCGGCAGGGTGATCTCCACGCGCGACTGCGCCTCGCCGCTGTAACGCTGCGGCTCGCCCAGCGCCAGCACCACCACGTCGGCGCGCAGCGCAGCGGCCACGGCCGCCTCGGTGCCACCGGCAATGGCGGCCTCCAGTTCGCATCCCGGCACCACTTCCAGCAGCGCGTCATCGCCGATGGCCGCGCGCACGCCGGTTTCCAGATCCACGTAGCGCTGCTTGTCGCCGAACAGCGTCCAGCAGCCTTCGATGTTGTCGCGGTCCTGCACGAACGGGCCGATCAGCGCGATCTTCTGCCCGTTCTTCTGCAGCGGCAGCACGTTGTCGCGGTTGTTCAGCAGCACGATCGAACGACGCGCGGCATCACGCGACAGTTCGTCATGGGCGTCGATATGGGAGGTATCGGCTTCGCGCGCCGGGTCCAGCGAGCGGTACGGGTCGTCGAACAGGCCGATGGCTTCCTTCAGCCACAGGATGCGGCGCACGCCTTCATCCAGCACGCTCATCGGCACCTCGCCGCTCTCCACCAGGCCCGGCAGGTGCTCGGCGTAGAAGCCGCTCTGCATGCTCAGGTCCAGGCCGGCGGTGAACGCCTTGGCGGTAGCATCGCGGTCGTCGGCGGCATAACCGTGCGCGACCAGTTCCATGTCGGCGGTGTAGTCGGAGATCACCACGCCCGGGAACTTCCATTCACCGCGCAGGATGTCGGTCAGCAGCTCGGCGTTGGCGCTGGCCGGCACGCCGTTGATGTCGTTGAACGAGGACATCACGGTGATCGCGCCAGCGTCGAAGGCCGCCTTGAACGGCGGCAGGTGCACATCGCGCAGGGTCTGCGGCGAAATGTCCACCATGTTGTATTCCATGCCGGCCATCACCGCGCCGTAGGCGGCGAAGTGCTTGGGCGTGGCCAGCAGCGAGTCGGCGGCCCGCAGGTCGCTGCCCTGGAAGCCACGCACGCGGGCAGCGGCGAAGGCACAGCCCAGTACCACGTCCTCACCGGCACCTTCGGCACCGCGGCCCCAGCGCTGGTCACGGGCGATGTCTACTGCCGGTGCGTAGGTCCAGTGCAGGCCGGCAGCGGTAGCTTCAACCGCAGTGGCGCGCGCGGTGCGCTCGGCCAGGTCCGGCTCGAAGCTGGCGGCCTCGCCCAGCGGAATCGGGAACACCGTGCGCATGCCGTGGATGACGTCGGCCGCCAGGATCACCGGGATGCCCAGGCGGCTCTCCTCGGTGGCGACCTGCTGGATGCGGCGGCCGAGCTCGGCGCCGACACCGTTGAACAGCGAGCCGACCTTGCCCTCGCGCACCTGCTGCAGCACCTGGTCGGCATTGCGCACGTTGGCTTCCGGGTTCACGTCCGGGGCGAACGGGCGGACCATGTCCGCGAAGACACCCAGCTGGCCGACTTTTTCCTCGACGGTCATCTGGGCAATGAGGGATTCGATGCGATCGGAGGCCACCGGCAGTCCTTGATGAAAACGTTTACAAGCCCGGCATTCTAGCGATCCCGGACGATTTGGCGAGAGGTTTCGTCATTCAGTTTCAGCCACCAGCCGGATCCGTACGGTCTGGCCGGGGGCATCGCAGCTTACTCCGAGCCGGCCAACTGGCGCTGCCCGGCCATCAACATCGCGTCGCTGGACGCCTGGAACACCCGCAGGCCAAAGGCCGGCAGGATCGCCAGCAGGTGGTCGAAGATGTCCGACTGCACCGCCTCGTATTCGCCCCAGGCGGTGCTGCGGGTGAAGCAGTACAGCTCCAGCGGCAGGCCTTCGGTGGTCGGCTGCAGCTGGCGCACCAGCAGGGTCATATCGGTATGGATGCCCGGGTGGCTGGCCAGATAGCGCTCCACGTAGGCGCGGAAGGTGCCCAGGTTGGTCACCCGGCGGCTGTTGACCTCGGCCACGCCCTGCTCGCGCAGGCGCCCGTTCCACTGGCCCAGTTCCTGCTGCTTGCCGCGCAGGTAGTCGCCCAGCAGGGCGAACTGGCCGAGGAAGGCCAGGTCCTGTTCCTCCATGAAACGCACGCTGTGCTGGTCCAGGAACAGCGCGCGCTTGATCCGGCGGCCACCGGCCTCCTGCATGCCGCGCCAGTTCTTGAACGACTCGGTCACCAGCTTCTTGGTCGGGATGGTGGTGATGGTCTTGTCGAAGTTCTGCACCGTCACCGTATGCAGGGCGATATCGATGACATCGCCGTCGGCATTCTGGCTGGGCATCTCGATCCAGTCGCCGATACGGATACGCCCATCACCACTGATCTGCACGCTGGCCACCAGCGACAGGATGGTGTCCTGGAAGATCAGCATCAGTACTGCGGTGGCCGCGCCCAGGCCGGTGACCAGGTAGCGCAGGTCGACACCGGCGAGGGTGGCAACGATCGACAGCCCGGCGATCACGAAGATGATGATCTTGGCGACCTGCAGGTACCCCTTGATCGGCTTGTTGCGCGCCTCGGGGCGACGTTCGTACAGGTCGCTGGCCGCATCCAGCGCATGCGAGAACGCCATCGACACGGTCAGTACCGCCCACACGATGCACAGCTTGATGATGACGTTGACCAGGCCTGGCGGCAGGTCGGGAATGAGGGTGATGCCCGAGGCGATCACCTGGCTGGGCACCACGTTGGACAGCCGCGAAATGACCCGCATCAGATGGCTGCCACGCCCGGACTCGGCGCCCGGCAGGCGCTGCAGCAGGCGTCGCAGGCCGCGCAGCAGGATGCGCTTGGTCACCCAGTTGGCCAGGCCGGCGGCAACCAGCAGCGCCGAGATCATCAACGCCAGGTAGGCGCCAGGATAGGGTTCCAGTGTGTTCTGCAGCTTTTCCAGCCACTGTACCGCCACCACTGCGTCCACCATCGGTTGTCTCCTTCTTCATTGCTGTTGAGGTTGCCGGCCAGCGGCCGGCACTACCGGGGGTTGCCAGCCGATGGCCGGCACTACCGGCGTGTCAGTCCCGCGAGCGTTCGATGATCACGCCGACCGCACGTGCACCACGCACCGCCCCGGGCTTGCTCAGCTTCAGGCGCAGCCACTTCACGTCGAACTCGTCCAGCACGATCTGCGCGCAGCGCTCGGCCAGGGTCTCCACCAGGCCGAACTCCGATTCGCGCACGAACTGCTCCAGGCGCTTGCTGACTGCCTTGTAGTTCAGGGTATGGGCAATGTCATCGCTGGCGGCCGGGCGACGGTTGTCGAACCCCATCTCCAGATCGAACACCAGGTCCTGGCGGATCCGCCGCTCCCAATCGTAGATGCCGATCAGGGCGTCGATCGTCAGCCCTTCGATGAAAACCTTGTCCATTGCGGTTACCAGCCGGAAAACAGGCGGCCATGGTAACGGGACGGCAGTGAGCCTGCCCGGAACGGAGGCGGGTCGCCGGGCATTCGCAAGGTCTGGAAAAGACAAAGGGCCCTGCTAGCGGGGCCCTTTGGTACTACCGTTTTGTCCCCGGGGGGAGCTTTCTCAAGCCGCGGGTCCCGGTGGCGCAGGCACTGAGGTTAGGCAAGGACCCAATCGCCGGTCAAGGCCAATTGCGACAAAGCAACTCACGGAATTCGTCCGAGCCGAAACACAGGGAATCGGTCACGCAGGCAACGGCGTTCCCCGATGGTGATCGCCGCCGTCTCTGGCCAGCATCGACCCTTCCTTCACCACCGCACATCACGATGGCTGCATACGATGCATTGAGGCGCGCTCTGTCAGCGGAGCGCCTGTCGACCTACGAGAGAATTGCATCGGCCTGCAGCCCGGGTGTCACCGCCGAATCCCTGTACCTGTGGAACATGCGGATGTGCGGTGCGCTGATGATGCCGGTGCATCTGTGCGAAGTTGTCATCCGCAACGCAGCCGCATCGGCGCTGGCCCGGCAACATGGGCCTCGATGGCCGTGGAATGATGCCTTCCGACGCAGGCTGCCGGCATCTTCATCCGCTTCGGCGAGAACCGCACTGGAACTGGTCACCGGCCGTACCACCGACACGCCCGAGATCGTCGCCAACCTGCCGATGGTTTTCTGGCAGCAGCTCTTCACCTGCCGCTTCGACGCTTCGCTGTGGATACCAGCACTCAGCGGCGTTCTACGCCATGCGCCTTCGGCCCATCCCAGTGTCATCAGGAAAGCCATCCACGCAGATATCGGACGCATCCGCCACCTGCGCAACCGCATCGCCCACCACGAACCGATCCTTGAGCGCGACATCGGCGCCGACCTGGCCGCGATCGGGCGGCTGATCCACGCCCGGTGCCCGCACACGCTGGCATGGCTGCAGCGCCATGAACGGGCCACCACGGTGCTGGCGGCCTCGCCGTTGGCAGGGCGTCCATAATGCGTCCGCCGGGCATGGCCCGGCGCTACCGGTTGCGGGGCTTCACACCGCCGGCAGCGTCGCCATGTCCCAACGCGGGGTGACGTCCACCTTCGGCGGGCTGTGCTGGCCCGCCAGCAGGCGCAGCGCGCCGGCGAAGGCGATCATCGCGCCGTTGTCGGTGCACAACGCCGGCCGCGGGAAGCAGGCGCGGCCGCCGAGGCGCTCGGCCATCTGCTGCAGGCGGGCACGAAGGCGCTTGTTGGCACCCACGCCGCCGGCCACCACGATCACATTGGTGCCGGCCGCTTCCAGCGCGCGTTCGCACTTGATGCACAGGGTCTCGACCACGGCGTCTTCAAAGCCACGGGCGATGTCGGCGCGGGTCTGCTCGCTCTGGTCGCTGTCGCGCCAGGCCATCAGGACCTGGGTCTTCAGGCCGGAGAAGCTGAAATCCAGGCCCGGGCGGTCGGTCATCGGCCGCGTGAAGCGGTAGACGCCCGGCGTGCCCTGCTCGGCCAGCGCGGCCAGCTGCGGCCCGCCCGGGTACGGCAGGCCCATCATCTTGGCGGTCTTGTCGAAGGCTTCGCCTGCGGCGTCGTCCAGGGTTTCGCCCAGCAGCCGGTACTGGCCGATGGCATCGACGGCCACCAGCTGGGTATGGCCACCGGACACCAGCAGGGCCACGAACGGGGCCTGCGGCGGATCGTCTTCCATCAGCGGCGCCAACAGGTGACCTTCCATGTGGTGCACGCCCACGGCGGGGACCTCCAGCGCCCAGGCCAGCGACCGGGCCACGCCGGCGCCCACCAGCAGCGCCCCGACCAGGCCGGGGCCGGCGGTGTAGGCCACCCCGTCGATGTCGTTCACGCCAAGCCCGGCCTCGGCCAGCGTCTGCCGGATCAACGGCAGCAGCTTGCGCACGTGGTCACGGCTGGCCAGTTCAGGCACCACACCGCCGTACTCGGCGTGCAGGGCGATCTGGCTGTAGACCGCATGGGCGCGCAGGGCAGCGCTGCCGGCCAGGTCGGTGTCATACACCGCCACGCCGGTCTCGTCACAGGAAGATTCGATGCCAAGGACTCGCATGCCTGCTATTATGACGCCCCTGCCAACCCCTCGGGGAACTGGCAGGCCTCACTGCAATCCAACAACTTGCCCCTATTCAGGATTTGTGGCTTGCAGTTTGTTTATTCGCCACTATAATGTGCGGCTCGCCGGGCGTGACCCGGTTCTACTGTGTCCCGGAGATTCCATGCCCAGCGTCAAAGTCCGCGAGAACGAACCCTTTGAGTTTGCTCTTCGCCGCTTCAAGCGCACTTGCGAAAAGGCCGGTGTGCTGGCCGAAACCCGCAAGCGCGAGTTCTACGAAAAGCCGACCCAGGAGCGCAAGCGCAAGGCCGCCGCTGCTGTGAAGCGTCAGCTGCGCCGCTCGTCGCGCGACGTTACCAAGCGTCAGCGCCTGTACTGATCGGACGCATCTTCATTGCGGTGGGCATTCCCTGCCGCGATGGAGTCGAAGCCGGCACGCGCGAGCGTCGCCGGCTTTTTGCGTTTCCGGGCCCGGGCATCCGCCCTGCCCCACTACCACCACGAGGTTCGTCATGAGCATGAAGCAGCAGCTCACCGAAGACATGAAGGCCGCCATGAAGGGCGGCGAGAAGCACAAGCTGGGCGTCATCCGCCTGATCAACGCCGCCATCAAGCAGAAGGAAGTCGACGAGCGCATCGAGCTCGACGACACCGCCGTGATCGCGGTGCTCGACAAGATGGTCAAGCAGCGCAAGGACTCGGTCAGCCAGTTTGAAGCGGCCAACCGCGAAGACCTGGCGGCAATCGAGCGCGCCGAAATCGTGGTGATCGAAGCCTACCTGCCGGCCAAGATGGGCGAAGCCGAGATCGTCGCGGCCATCCAGGCGGCCATCGCCGAAACCGGCGCCAGCAGCGCGGCCGACATGGGCAAGCTGATGGGCGCACTGAAGCCCAAGCTGGCCGGCCAGGCCGACATGGGCCTGGTGTCCAAGCTGGTCAAGCAGGCGCTGTCGTAAGCAACGCCAGACCCGGGTCCCTTCCGCACTGCGAAGGGACTGCGGGACGCGCTCCTGCGCACCTGCTTCACCGCGTCTTCGACGTGGTGCTGCTACAACTCCGGCATGGTTGATCCAACGTCCCACGCCCCCGAAGACCGCGCGCCGCACGGCGGCCCCGCGTCCCTGCACAAGTACATCAAGCGCCTGCAGGACAGTTTCCCGATGGCCGTCGTCAAGCGCTTCGTCGAAATCGACGTGCTGACCCAGGCCGCCTCGGTTTCCTTCTATGCCCTGCTGTCGATGGCGCCGCTGCTGGTGCTGCTGCTGTGGCTGACCGCCTCGCTGTATCCGCCGGCACAGCAGGCCCTGGTCGACCAGATCAGCTCGGTGGCCGGCAGCAGTGCCGCGACCGTGGCCGAAACCGTGCTGAAGAATGCCGACAACCAGCCCGACGTCGGATCGCTGGCCGGGCTGTGGAGCACGCTGCTGCTGTTCGTTGGCGCCACTGCGGTGTTTGCCCAGTTGCAGAACGCACTGAACCTGATCTTCCGCACCAGCGGCGAACGCCTGGAGGGCATCAAGGCGTGGCTGCGCAAACGCGTGTTCTCCTTCGGCGTGGTGCTGGCGCTGGGCTTCCTGCTGATCCTGTCGATGACCGCCACCACCGTGCTGCAGGTGGCCTTTGCGCAGCTGCCCTCGATCCTGCCGGCCATCGGCTACCTGACCAGCCTGCTGCTGTACGCGGTCGGCTTCGCCTTCATGTATCACTACCTGCCGGACCGGCGCGTGGCGTGGCGCCAGGCCTTCATCGGCGGCCTCATCACCTCGGCGCTGTTCGCGCTCGGCCGCTATGGCATCGGCGTGTACATCGCCACCGTCGCACCGGGCAGCGCTTACGGCTCGATGGGTGCGCTGGTGATCTCGCTGGTCTGGATCTACTACGCCACCGTGGTCTTCTTCGTCGGCGCGCTGATGACCGCGGTGATCGATGAACGCCTGCGCGCACGCCATCATCTGCTGGCTGCCGGCATCGACCCTGGCACTGCGGCGAACGCGCCCGGGAACGTGGCCGGCAAGGGGTAAACTAGGGGGACTGACTTCCCCCTTCCGCGTGGCTGCCGCCGCGCCCTGCCTCGTTGCCCATGGCCCGTATCCCCGACGCTTTCATCGACGACCTGCTGGCCCGCTCCGACATCGTCGAGGTGGTGGGCAGCCGCGTGCCGTTGAAGCGCCAGGGCAAGGAGTACGCCGCGCGCTGCCCGTTCCATGACGAACGCTCGGCCTCCTTCACCGTCTCGCCGACCAAGCAGTTCTATCACTGCTTCGGCTGCGGCGCGCACGGCACGGCCATCAGCTTCCTGATGAACTACGACCGCCTCGAATTCCTCGACGCGGTGGATGAACTGGCCAAGCGTGCCGGCATGGAAGTGCCGCGCAGCGAGAATCCACGCAGTGCCCAGCAGCAGGATGACAGCCGCGAGCTGTATTCGGCGCTGGACGCGGCAACCAAGTTCTTCCAGAAGAACCTGGAAGGCAGCGAGAAAGCCCGCAGCTACCTCGATGGCCGCGGCGTGGATGAAGAGAACCGCGCGCGCTTCCAGATCGGCTATGCACCTGATGGCTACAGCGGCCTGCGCGACGCACTGGGCAAGGACGAGCGGCGGATGAAGCTGCTCGACCGCGCCGGCCTGTTCTCCAAGAACGACCGCGGCCACGTCTACGACAAGTTCCGCGACCGGGTGATGTTCCCGATCTTCGACCGCCGTGGCCGGGTGATCGCCTTCGGCGGGCGCGTGTTCGAGAAGGATGACGGCCCCAAGTACCTCAACTCGCCCGAGACCGCGCTGTTCCACAAGGGCCGCGAGCTGTACGGCCTGTGGCAGGTGCGCCAGGCCAACCAGAAGATCGAGCGCTTGATCGTGGTCGAGGGCTACATGGACGTGGTCTCGCTGTTCCAGTTCGGCGTCACCCAGGCGGTGGCGACGCTGGGCACGGCGACCACGCCGGACCACGCCGAACTGTTGTTCCGCAACGCGCCGGACGTGTTCTTCTGCTTCGATGGCGACGCCGCCGGCCGCCGCGCCGGCTGGAAGGCGCTGGAATCGGTGCTGCCACGCATGAAGGACGGCCGCCAGGCCTTCTTCCTGTTCCTGCCCGACGACGAAGACCCGGACAGCATCGTGCGCAAGGAAGGCGCCGAGGCCTTCGACGAACGCTTGAAGCAGGCCACGCCGCTGTCGCAGTTCTTCTTCGACGAGCTGACCCGCGAGATCAACCTGGGCACGCTGGATGGCAAGGCACGGCTGGCCGAGCGCGCCAAGCCGATGCTGGCGCAGATTCCCGATGGTGCCTTCGGCGACCTGATGAAGCAGCAGTTGGCGCAGCTGACGGGGCTGGGCGGCAACGCGCAGGCGGGCCGGCCGCAGATGCCGCAACGCGCCGCTCCGCGCACGATCCAGCCGGCGGCCAAGCGCAGCCTGGTGCGTGGCGCGATCGCCGTCCTGCTGCAGCAGCCGTCGCTGGCCCTGACCCTGGGCGGCAAGCACCACTTCCAGGGCCTGCGCCTGCCGGGCGTTGAGCTGCTGCTGGAATTGCTGGGGCTGGTCGAACAGCGCCCGGACATCAGTACCGGCGCCCTGCTGGAGCATTTCGACGGCCGCGAAGAACAGGCCTCGCTGCACACCTTGGCCGCGCAGACGCTGGCGGGCGATGAAGCGATGTGGACGGTGGAACTGCATGACGCGGTCGGCCAGCTGGAGAAGCAGCTGCTGTTCCAGCGGATCGACGACCTCAACGCCAAGCAGCGACAACAGGGTCTGGACGATACTGACAAGTACGAGATGCGCGAGCTGCTGAAGGCGCGCGCCAATCTGCGCCTGTAGCGGCAGAACACATTCCCGGAGAGAGCATGCTGCTGCGCCTGACCTGCCTGCTGTTGTTGTCGCTCTGCCCGATCCTGCCGGCCTGGGCTGCGGACCCTGTTCTTGCTGAAGTCCGCCCCGGCCTCTACGCCGGTGGCCAGCCCACGGCCGCGCAACTGCACGAACTGGCTGCCCAAGGCGTGCGCACGGTAATCGACCTGCGCCAACCCGATGAAGATCGCGGCTTCGATGAAACACGCGAGGCCGAAGCGCTCGGCCTGCGCTATGTGCGCATCCCGGTAGCCGGCGCCGAGGGCCTGGATGCCACCAACCTGCGCGCCGTGCACCAGGCGCTGCAGCAGAGCCAGGGGCCGGTGCTGCTGCACTGCGCTTCCGGCAACCGCGCCGGTGCCGTGCTCGGCCTGGTCAACGCACGCTACGAACACGCCAGCCCGGAACAGGCGCTGCAACTGGGCCAGCGAGCCGGCCTGAAGTCGTTGGAAGCGGCCACCCGCGAGCGTCTGGCGATCCCTTCTCCCACCCCCTGATTCCCGGGGTAATCCCCCCGCACCAAGGAGCCCATCCACCATGACCCGCTGGTGGTCGCGCCTGCGACCGGACAACTTCACCCTCGCCCTGCTGTGCACCGTCGGCCTGGCCTCGCTGCTGCCGATGAAAGGCGCCGCCGCCCTGGTGCTCGACGATGTCACCACCGTCGCCATCGCCGCGCTGTTCTTCCTGCACGGCGCGCGCCTGCCGCGCGAATCGATCATCGGCGGCATGCTGCACTGGCGCCTGCACCTGACGATCCTCGCCTGCACCTTCATCCTGTTCCCGCTGCTGGGGCTGTTGTTCAAGCCGTTGTCCGGCTGGCTGCTGACACCTGAGCTGTACCTGGGCGTGCTGTTCCTGTGCACCCTGCCCTCTACCGTGCAGTCGTCCATCGCGTTCACCTCGATGGCGCGCGGCAACGTGCCGGCAGCCGTGTGCAGTGCCTCGCTGTCGAGCATCCTCGGCGTGTTCCTCACGCCCCTGCTGCTGACCGCACTGGCCGGCACCTCCGGCGGCGTGCACGACCCGCTGCATGCCATCGGCGGCATCATGCTGCAGCTGCTGGTGCCGTTCGTGGCCGGCCACCTGCTGCGCCCGTGGATCGCCGGCTGGGTTGAGAGGCAGCGCGCGCTGCTGCGCTACACCGACCAGGCCACGATCCTGCTGGTGGTGTACTCGGCATTCGGCGAAGCGGTTACCGAGGGGTTGTGGAGCAAGACGCCGCTGCTGTCGCTGTTCGCGGTGGCGGTGGTGGCGGCGGTACTGCTGGGCATCGCCATGCCGCTGATCACCTTCATCGCCCGCCGCCTGCGCTTCAACCGCGAAGACGAGATCGCCATCGTGTTCTGCGGCTCGAAGAAGAGCCTGGCCACCGGCGTTCCGATCGCCAAGGTGCTGTTCGCTGGCGGCAGCCTCGGCGCGATCGTGCTGCCGGTGATGATCTATCACCAGATCCAGCTGATCGTCTGCGGGGTGATCGCGCAACGGTATGCCAAGCGCGCGCCCTGACCTGTGGAACATCGCCGGGCATGGCCCGGCGCTACCTGACGCGGTGGTAGCGCCGGGCCATGCCCGGCGGCGTCACCCCGTCACAACCAGGGCAGGATCCAGTGGTCCACCAGCAGGAAGGCGAACAGCGCCATCAGGTAGACGATGGAGTAACTGAACATCTTCATCGAGAACAGCTCGTCCGGCGGGTTGAGCATGCGCCAGGCGTACCAGAGGAACACGGCGTTGAGCACGATCGCCCCACCCAGGTAGAACGCTCCGCTCATGCCAACCAGGTACGGCAGCAGGCAGACCAGCGCCAGCACCACCGAGTACGCCATGATCTGCTTGCGCGTGTGCACCACGCCATGGGTGACCGGCAGCATCGGGATTTCCGCCTTGGCGTAATCCTCGCGACGGAAGATCGCCAGCGCCCAGAAGTGCGGCGGCGTCCAGATGAAGATGATCAGCACCAGCAGCGACGAGTACGCCCAGTCCGACTGCCCCTGCATGCCGGTCACCGCCGCCCACCCCAGCATCGGCGGCATCGCACCGGCCAGACCACCGATGACGATGTTCTGCGAGGTCGCACGTTTCAGGTAGACGGTGTAGATCACCGCATAACCGATCAGCGAGGCGAAGGTCAGCACCGCGGTGATCCAGTTCACCCACAGCACCAGGATCGCCATCGACAGCACGATCAGCACGCCGGCGAACACCAGCACCTGCCACGGCTTGACCTTGCCCACCACCAGCGGACGCCACGAGGTGCGCGCCATCTGCGCGTCGATGTGCGCATCCAGCAGCTGGTTGATGGCTGCAGCGGCGGACGCGGCAAGCCAGATGCCGAGGAAGCCGAGCAGGCCGGCACGCACCTGCTCCCAGCTGGGCACGCCGGGAATGGCCAGGACCATGCCGACCAGGGCGGTGAAGACGATAAGGGCGACGACCTTGGGCTTGGTCAGGTCCCAGTACTGGCGATAGTTGGAAAACATGGGATCAGTCCGGGGCACGCAGGCGGGCCAGCAGGCTGACCAATACAAACAACAGGGCAACGGCAACGCCGTTGTGCGCCACTGCCACTTCCAGCGGCAGCGCCAGCTTCACGTTGAGGATGCCGAGGGTGACCTGCAGCACCAGCAGCGCGACCAGGGCCGAAGCCCAGCCGCGCATGCTCGGCAGCCGGAACAGGCGCAGGCCCAGCCACAGCAGGTAAACGGCAACGACGATGGCAAACAGGCGATGGGCCATCTGGATGGCGATGCGCGAGGCACCGTCGAGCACGCCGCCTTCGTAGTCCACGCCGATACCGCGCCACAGGGTGAAGCCCTCGGCGAAGTTGTGCTGCGGCCACCACTGGTTGGCACAGCGCGGGAAGTTGTCCAGCGAGGCGCTGCCGCCGCCGCACGCCAGCGCCGCGTAGTTGGCGCTGACCCAGCCACCCAGCGCGATCTGGGTGACCAGCACCGCCACGCCAATGCGCAGCAGCCACTTCAGCTTCGGCGCCTCGGCCAGGGTGATCGGCATGTGCGTGGCACGCCAGGCCATCCACACCAGCAGGCCGAACATCAGCATGCCGCCCAGCAGATGACCCATCACCACGATCGGCTTGAGCAGCAGGGTCACCGTCCACATGCCCAGCAGCGCCTGGAAGATCACCACCGCCAACGTCAGCAGCGCAGCGCGCGCCAGGTCGATGTTGCTCCAGCGCAGCGCCGCGATCAGCAGGATGGCCTCGCCGACCAGCGCCAGTGCGCTGGCGGTTCCATGCCAGCCCATCATGTACAGCGGTATGCCCGCGGCCACCAGCACGCAGGCGGTGACCACCGCCGTGCTTCCGAAACGCCGCTTGCGCGTGGCCAGCAGGGCCAGGGTCAGGATCTCGATGCCGAGCGCGCCGGCCAGGAAGCGGTGCACCTGCTCACGCCAGGCCTTGTGTGTTTCCAGCGGACGGATCTCCGCTGCCGGGTGGCCGATGGTCTCTTCCACGTGCTGCGGCCAGGTTGCCTGCCCATAGCAGGTCGGCCAGTCCGGGCAGCTCAGGCCGGCATCGGACAGACGCACGAAGGCACCGAACATGATCGTGCTCGCGGTCATGATCATGGCGAACCACGCCAGGCGGTGGAAATTGCGGTGCAGCGCCGGACGCGCGGAAAGGCTCATCAAACGGGACTCACTTCAGTTTCAGCAACGTGGCCATGTCCTTGCGCAGGCCGCCGAGATCGCTCCCGGGGGCATGACGCATGATCACGAAGCCGTTCGGATCGATCACGTAGACCGGCAGACCCGCCGGATCATCGACGCCAGGCA
The DNA here is from genome assembly GCF_029892765.1 of Stenotrophomonas sp. 1278. NCBI lineage: Bacteria > Pseudomonadati > Pseudomonadota > Gammaproteobacteria > Lysobacterales > Lysobacteraceae > Stenotrophomonas > Stenotrophomonas sp. 1278. The sequence goes on along the minus strand of NZ_JARXWD010000027.1, from coordinate 19,879 downwards.
GCGCCGCGCGCAGGGCTGGCGACGGGGCCAGCGGCCGCAGCGCGGGCAGCGAGGCGATCGACGCCGGTGGCGTTCCCAGCCACAGGATCTCGACATTATCGGCGTTATGGCCGAACAGCTGCCACACCTTGCCCAGTCCCTGCGACAAAGTGACGCACTGCGCGTCGCAGGCTCCGGCCGGGGCCACCAGCAGGCGCCATGTGCGCGCCTCGGGGTTCCAGGGGTAGGCCGCGCCATTGACCAGCGTCGGCGGTTGCTGGCGCAGATCCACCGGCGGCTTCAGCAATTGCCCTGCATTGCGGTGCGCGGTTGGCTGCCAGCCGGAGAAACGCAGGAGGGCGGCCAGCGCCATCGCCCCGAAGAAAACGGCGAACAGCAGCACCAGGGTCCGGCGGCCGTTGCCGCGCGCCTGCGGGGAGGTAGCAGTGTTCATGCAGGGCATTTTCTCACGGTTGGGAAAGGGATGCCGGCCGGCGGCCGGCACTACCGGACAACGGGCCGCCTTCTGCGCCATTCCAGCACCAGCGCCACCACCAGCACGGTCAGCGCCAGCCCGAACCACTGCACGGCGTAACCCAGGTGGCGCTGCGGCGGCAGCGTGTTCGGCAGCAGGTCGAGATCGCGCTCATCGCCGAACGGCAGCGCCGGGTCCAGCCGCAGCACGCGCTCGGGCAACGATGGCAGGCCCAGTGCCGCAGCCAGGCCATCGGCGGGAAGGCGACTGGCCAGCCAGCGCCCTGCAACATCGGTGGTAGTGAACGCCGGCCCCAGCGCCAGCCCGGACGAAGGGGGCGGCGCCAACAGGCCACGTACGGCCACCGGCGACGGCGGTGCCGGCACCACCGGCAACCTGCGGTCCGGCGGCAGCGCGCGCCAGCCAAGGTCCACCAGCAACACGCTGCCCGCATCGCTGCGGAACGGACGATAGATCTTCACTCCGGCGCGGCCGTGGCGGGTCTGGTTGTCCAGCAGCACCACGCCCGGCAGGAAGCGACCGTGATCGGCCACGCCATGCAGCGCGCCCTGCGCCGCCAGCGCCTGCACCAACGGCAGCGCCTGCGCCACGGCTGGCCCCTGTGCATCCAGCAACGCCTGCTTGGCCTGCATCCGCTGCAGCTGCCACAGCCCCAGCGCGGTGAATCCGGCCATCGCCAGCAACGCCATCAGCCAGCCGATCAGGCGCGTGTGCTGGCGCATCATGACAAGTCCGCGCAAACGCGGTCAGATAGGCACATCCACCCTGCCCTCGAGCCGCGCATGAGTGATTCGCTGAAGACCCTGCTGGTAATCGCGTTTCTGATCGTCATCGTCTGGAATCTGGGCGCCGGCCTGTATTACCTGCTGGTGGACCGCGGCCAGACCAAGCGCACGGTCAATGCACTGACCCGCCGCATCGGAGTGTCGGTGGCGTTGATCGTACTGGTGATCGTCAGCATCTACATGGGCTGGATCAAACCGCACGGCATCGGCGGCTGACGCCCCATCAGACCAGGCAGCGCCGGCGGCTGACGCTGCCGACGCCTGCGCGGTCAAAGCACGTAGACGAACAGGAACAGCATCAGCCACACCACGTCGACGAAGTGCCAGTACCACGCGGCCGCTTCAAAGCCGAAATGGTTGTCGCGGGTGAAGTGTCCCTTCGCCGACCGCAACCACATCACGATCAGCATGATCGTTCCCAGCAGCACGTGTGCGCCGTGGAAGCCGGTCAGCATGAAGAAGGTCGAACCGTAGATGCCCGAGCCGAGCGTCAGGTTCAATTCCTTGTAGGCGTGTATGTACTCCTCGGCCTGCAGGGTCAGGAAGCCAAGGCCGAGCAGCACGGTCAGGCCCAGCCAGATCAACAGCTGACGGCGGTTGCCCGCCTTCAGCGCATGGTGGGCGATGGTCAGGGTCACGCCCGAGGTCAGCAGGATCAGCGTATTGATCAGCGGCAGGCCCCAGGCCGGGATCGTCTGGAACGCGCCACCGATCGCTGCCGGGCCATTGGTCGGCCAGCCGGCCGAGTAGCCCTGCCACAGCAGCTCGTTGGTCATCACCCCGCGCCCTTCGCCGCTCAACCACGACAGGCCGAGGTGGCGGGTGTAGAACAGGGCACCGAAGAAGGCACCGAAGAACATCACTTCGGAGAAGATGAACCAGACCATCCCCATCCGGAACGAACCATCCACCTGCCGGTTGTAGTTGCCGGCCTGCGACTCGCGCACCACATCGCTGAACCACCAGAACAGGGTCAGCACCAGCATCGCCACGCCGATGTAGAAGGTCCAGCGGCCCCAGCTGGCGTCATTGAGCCAACTGGCCACGCCGACCATGGTCACCATCATCGCGATGGAACCGACGAACGGCCACTTGCTCTGGGCCGGGACGAAGTACACGTTGGCGTCGGTAGGTGTCTGGGCCATGGTCGGTATCCGGGTCAGGGAGCAGCGTGGGCGCCTTCCGACGTGGCGGCGGGCGCCAGCCGATCGGACAACGCATCGTTGCGGTAGAAGGTGTAGGACAAGGTGATCGTGCGGATTTCCGGCGGCAGGTCCGGATCGACGATGAAGCGCACCGGCATGTCACGCTTCTCGCCGGCCTGCAGGGTCTGCGCAGTGAAGCAGAAGCACTCGGTCTTGCTGAAGAACCCGGACGCGCGTGCCGGCGCCACCGAAGGCACCGCGCTGCCGACCACGGCCTGCTGGCTGTCGTTGCGGGCGAAGTACAGCGCCTCGTTTAGCTCGCCAGGCACCACATCCATGGTCAGCTGCTCGGGATGGAACGACCACGGCAGCCGCGAATTGACGCCACCATCGAATTCCACCCGCACGGTGCGCTTGCCGGTGGCAGCACCGGTACTGGCTTCGCTGCCCGGGCCACGTTCCAGGCGCACGCCGAATACCTTCTCGCAGGCGATGCGATACAGCGGTACCAGCGAGAACGTCAGCAGGAACACCACCACCGCAACGCCGATCAGGCGCGGCAGGCCGGCGCTGCGTGACGGAGCGGTGGCCGGTGTTTCGCTCATCGACCGATCACGCCGCTGAGGATGAAGCCGACGTACACCAGCACGGCGATCGCGCCCACCCACAACGCGGTGCGCTTGGCGCGCTGGCGCTGCTCCGCATAAAGCGGCGCGGTGCCCGGCCGCAGGCCTGGCGATGCGCTTGCGGCCACGCGTGGCTCGGCTCTGGCCGGGGTGATCGGGCTCTCGTTATGCATGCACCACCTCAATGACCGATATCGTCGTGGGCCAGGTCACCCGGGCGGATGGTCGGCGGCGTGGTGAAGGTGTGCGCCGGTGCCGGCGACGGCAGCGTCCACTCCAGACCGCGCGCGCCTTCCCAGGAGCGGGCCTCGGCCTTCTCGCCATTGCGCAGCGAGGACAGCAGGATCGCAGCCATCATGAACGGCGTGGCGAACATGCCGAACGCACCGATCGAGCTGATCAGGTTCCAGTCGGCGAACGCCACCGAGTAATCGGGGATGCGGCGCGGCATGCCGGCCAGGCCCAGGAAATGCTGCGGGAAGAACAGCAGGTTGACGAACACGATCGACCACCAGAAGTGCACCTTGGCCCACTTCTCGCTGTACATGCGCCCGGTCCACTTCGGCCACCAGTAGTACACCGCCGCGATCAGCGCGAACACCGCGCCGGTCACCAGCACGTAGTGGAAGTGGGCGACCACGAAGTAGGTGTCGTGATACTGGAAGTCGGCGGCCACGATCGCCAGCATCAGTCCGGAGAACCCGCCGATGGTGAACAGGATGACGAACGCCACCGACCACAGCATGGGGGCTTCGAACGTGAGCGAGCCGCGCCACATCGTGCTGACCCAGTTGAACACCTTCACCCCGGTCGGGATCGAGATCAGCATGGTGGCGAACATGAAGTAGATCTCACCGCCCAGCGGCATGCCCACGGTGAACATGTGGTGGGCCCAGACGATGAACGACAGGAACGCGATCGCCGCAGTGGCGTAGACCATCGCCTGGTAGCCGAACAGCGGCTTGCGGCTGAAGGTCGGGATGATCTCGCTGACCACGCCGAAGGCGGGCAGGATCATGATGTAGACCTCGGGATGGCCGAAGAACCAGAAGATGTGCTGGAACATCACCGGGTCACCACCACCGGCCGCATTGAAGAAGCTGGTGCCGAAGAACTTGTCGGTCAGCAGCATCGTCACCGCACCGGCCAGCACCGGCATCACCGCGATCAGCAGGAACGCGGTGATCAGCCAGGCCCAGCAGAAGATCGGCATCTTCAGCAGGTCGATGCCGGGCGCGCGCATGTTCAGCACCGTGGCGATGATGTTGATCGCGCCCATGATCGAACTGATGCCGGCCACGTGGATGGCGAACACGGTGAACGCCACGTTGTAGCCGCCCTGCAGCGACAGCGGCGGGTACAGCGTCCAGCCACCGGCCGGCGCGCCACCGGGCAGCAGGAAGGTCAGCAGCAGCAGGCTGAAGGCCACCGGCAGCAGCCAGAACGACCAGTTGTTCATGCGCGGCAGCGCCATGTCCGGCGCGCCGATCTGCAGTGGGATCATCCAGTTGGCCAGGCCGACGAAGGCCGGCATCACCCCGCCGAAGATCATCACCAGCGCGTGTACGGTGGTCAGCTGGTTGAAGATTTCCGGACGGATGTACTGGATGCCGGGCTGGGCCAGTTCCAGCCGGATCAGCACGCTCATGAACGCGCCGATGACGAACATGATGAAGCTGAAACCCAGGTACAGCGTGCCGATGTCCTTGTGGTTGGTCGAGAAGAACCAACGCTCGAAGAAGCTCTGCGGGTGATGGTGATCGTCGTGCCCAACTGCCGAGTGCGCCATTGCAAAACACCTCTCAGGATCGGTTGTCGCCGCAGCCGCAATACGGCCGCGGGCAGTTACATCAGGCTCCGCTGGCCGCCGCCGCAGGCGTGTTGCCGGCCTCGGCGGCTGCCGGTGCCGCCGGCTGCGCCGGCGTTTCACTGGCAGGTGCGGTGGGTTCGGCGGGCGCGGCAGGGGCTGCCGGTGCAGGCGCCGGTTTGCGCTGCGCCAGCCACTGCTTGAATTCTTCCTTGGACACCGCCTCGACCACGATCGGCATGAAGCCATGGTCCTTGCCGCACAGCTCCGCGCACTGGCCGCGGTAGACACCGGGCTGCTCGATGCTGGTCCAGGCTTCGTTGATGAAGCCGGGAATGGCGTCCTGTTTCCAGCCCAGCGCCGGCACCCACCAGGCGTGGATCACATCGTCGGAGGTGATGACGAAGCGCACCTTGGTGTCCACCGGCAGCACCAGCCGGTTGTCGACATCCAGCAGGTAGTGCGGATGGCTCTCGCGGGTCGGTACCTTGCCACTCTGCCGCATGCGGTCGGACTCGCGGTCCAGGCGGCTGGTGAAGGTCACGTTCTCGCCCAGGTACTCGTACTTCCACATCCACTGGTAGCCGGTGACCTTGACCGTCATCTCGGCATCGCGGGTGTCGTACATCTTGATCAGGTTGGCCGTTGCCGGCCACGCCATCACCACCAGGATGATCACCGGGATCACCGTCCAGATGACTTCGGCCTTGGTGTTGTGGCTGAAGGTGGCAGCGACCGCGCCCTTGGACTTGCGGAACTTGAACATCGCGTAGGCCATCGCGCCGAACACGATCACGCCGATCACCGTACAGACGATCAGCGAAAGGTTGTTCGATTCCCAGGCCAGGCGCGAGGTCTGGGTCACCCCCTTGCCCATGTTCAACTGCCACGGTTTTGGATCGGCCGCCTGGGCCAGCGCCGTCCCCGGCATCGACAGCAGGGCCCCCATCGCGGCGGCCATTGCAACGCACTTCGTGCCCCACCCTCTGCTTTGCTTCATTGCCTAGACCCTTAGCGTCGTCGGTTGCCGCCATCGCTGGCGGCGAGCAAATCTTCAAGCGTTTCAACAAGCGTTTGACGTTCGGCCGGCGCGAGGAAACTCCCCACCTCCACCTGCCGGCCGCTGGATGCCAGCCGGACCCTCTGGTCGTCGGTGAGCAGGCGCACCCAGTGCGGATGAGCCCGGAACACCGGCGATCCACCGGGCACGGGGATGACCTCCACGCACGCCGGCACTACCCGGATTTCCTCCTGCCGTTCACCACTGCGCCACAACGCGCGCAACGCAGCTGCCAGCAACAGGCTGTACAGCAGCGCGAACAGGGGGGCGAATGCATTGCCGGCCACCCACCCGAAGGCGGACACCAGCCACATCACTCCCGACAACACAGCAAACAACAGGACGAACTGCCGGGCATCGAGCGCCCGTGGGGGACGCAGTCGCAGCTGCGTACCTGACCCATCCGGAGCTGTAAGCACCTCGATCATGTCGCAACCGCGTTCCTGCCGCGGGAAACGTCTCGATGGTAGCCCTGCCCTCTCGCCGGTAGCAAGGGTGCATTCACACTTTTTCCGATGCTGCAATACAGCATGAGCCCAGCGGCACGAATGACGAATTCGGCACAAAACGGCCCGACTTTGCTGAACACGCTGAATCCACCACCGCTAGGGGCTATCAGCATTCATGAAGGTGGCTGCGCGGGCCTTCCTGAAGTCGAAAAAATGATTAAAATCGCCAAGTTTTCCACTGGCCGGACCGGCATGAACGCACCCTCCTCTCCCATTGCCGCCAGCGACGCCCCGCGTCACTCGGCGCTGCTGTCGCCGGAACTGCCGGCGTCCCCCAACCCGTTCCGCCAGGCCATCACCGATGGTTGGCTGAAGGACGAGGCCAGCCATGTGCGCGAACTGCTGGCGCAGGCACGCCTGCCGGCCGACGAGCAGGCCCGGGTGCAGGCGCTGGCCGCCGACCTGGTCGCCCGGGTGCGTGTGCGCGCCAAGGACCAGGGCGCGATCGAAGCCTTCATGCGCCAGTACGACCTGGGCAGCGAGGAAGGCGTGCTGCTGATGTGCGTGGCCGAGGCGCTGCTGCGCATTCCGGACCAGGAGACCGCCGACAAGCTGATCCGCGACAAGCTGGCCGATGCCGACTGGGAAAAACACCTGGGCGGCAGCGACTCGGTGCTGGTCAACGCCTCCACCTGGGGCCTGATGCTGACCGGCAAGCTGGTGCAGATGAACGACGCCACCCGCGCCGATGCGCCCAGCGCGTTCAAGCGCCTGGTCGGCCGCGTCGGTGAGCCGGTGGTACGCCTGGCCGTGCGCCAGGCAATGAAGATCATGGGCCACCAGTTCGTCATGGGCCGCACCATCGGCGAAGCGCTGGCACGCTCGCACAAGGGCGACAGCGCCAGCTATCGCTACTCGTTCGACATGCTCGGCGAAGGCGCGCTGACCATGAAGGACGCCCTGCGTTACCTGGAAGACTACCGTCGTGCGATCCACGCCATCGGTGGTGACCACAAGGCGCGCGGTGGCCGTGCCGATGGCGACGTCAACAACGCACCGGGCATCTCGATCAAGCTGTCGGCGCTGTACCCGCGCTACGAGCACGCCAAGCGCGCGCGCGTGCTGAAGGACCTGGTGCCCGGCGTGCTGGAACTGGCGCAGCTGGCCAAGAGCTACGGCATCGGCTGCACCGTCGACGCCGAAGAGTCCGATCGCCTGGAACTGTCGCTGGACATCATCGAGCAGGTGTTCGGCGATGCCTCGCTGGCCGGCTGGGATGGCTTCGGCGTGGTCGTGCAGGCTTACCAGAAGCGTACGCCGTACACGATCGACCACCTGGCCGACATGGCGCGTCGCGCCGGTCGTCGCCTGCAGGTGCGCCTGGTCAAGGGCGCCTACTGGGACGCCGAGATCAAGCGCGCGCAGATCGAAGGCTATGCCGGCTACCCGGTGTTCACCCGCAAGCAGAACACCGACGTGTCCTACCTGGCGTGTGCCAAGCGTCTGTTTACCCATGCCGACGCGATCTACCCGATGTTCGCCACGCACAATGCGCACACCATCGCCGCAGTGCGCAGCATCGCCAACGGTGGCGTCTACGAGCACCAGAAGCTGCACGGCATGGGCGATGACCTGTACGCCGAAGTAGTGCCGGCCGACCGCCTCGGCCTGCCCTGCCGCGTGTACGCGCCGGTCGGCTCGCATGAAGACCTGCTGCCGTACCTGGTGCGTCGCCTGCTGGAAAACGGCGCCAACTCCAGCTTCGTCAACCGCATCACCGACGAGCGCGTGCCGATCGCCGACCTGGTCCGCGATCCGGTCGAGATGGTGTCCTCGTTCGAATCGATTCCGCATCCCAAGATCCCGCTGCCGGTTGACCTGCTGCGCAGCCAGAACCACGACAGGAAGAACTCCATGGGCGCCAACCTCGCCAACGACAACGAACTGCGCGCCCTGGCCGAGCAGCTCAACGCTGCAGTGAAGCCTTGGCAGGCCGCACCGCTGGTGCCGGGCGCGAACCCGACTGGTGCCTCGCTGCCGGTGACCAACCCGGCCGACACCCGTGAAGTGGTCGGCCAGTGGCAGGCCGCCGATGCCGCCACCGTGCAGAAGGCGCTGGCCAATGCCGTGGCCGCACAGCCGGCCTGGAACCGCACCCCGGCCGCCAGCCGCGCCGCCATCCTCGAGCACGCCGCCGACCAGCTGGAAGCGCGCATGCCCGAATTCATGGCGCTGTGCGTGAAGGAAGCCGGCAAGAGCCTGCCCGACGGCATCGCCGAAGTCCGCGAAGCCGTGGACTTCCTGCGCTACTACGCCAAGCAGGCACGCGAGCAGTTCAGTCACGCCGAGAAGCTGCCCAGCCCGACCGGCGAATCCAACGAACTTCAACTGCATGGCCGCGGCGTGTTCGTCTGCATCAGCCCGTGGAACTTCCCGCTGGCGATCTTCCTGGGCCAGGTGGCTGCCGCACTGGCCGCCGGCAACAGCGTGATCGCCAAGCCGGCCGAGCAGACCAACCTGATCGGCTACTACGCAGTGAAGCTGCTGCACGATGCCGGCGTGCCGGCTGACGTGGTGCAGTACCTGCCGGGCGATGGCGCTACCGTCGGCGCCACGCTGACCGCCGACCCGCGCGTGGCCGGTGTGGCCTTCACCGGCTCCACCGACACCGCCCGTGCGATCAACCGCGCGATGGCCGCACGCGATGCCGCCATCGGCGTGCTGATCGCCGAGACCGGCGGCCAGAACGCCTTCATCGCCGACTCCTCGGCACTGCCGGAACAGCTGGTCAAGGACGCCATCGGTTCGGCCTTCACCTCGGCCGGCCAGCGCTGCTCGGCCGCGCGCGTGCTGTTCGTGCAGGACGACATCGCCGACAAGGTGATGACCATGCTGGCCGGTGCGATGAAGGAACTGAAGGTCGGCAACCCCGGTCTGCTGTCCACCGACGTCGGCCCGGTGATCGACGCCGATGCACTGAAGATCCTGCAGGACCACGCCGTGCGCATGGACCGCGAAGCGCGCCTGATCGCAGCGGCCGAACTGTCCGCCGAAGCGGCCAACGGCACCTTCTTCGCACCGCGTGCGTACGAACTGAAGGACCTGGGCCAGCTGCAGAAGGAAATCTTCGGGCCGGTCCTGCACGTGATCCGCTGGAAGGGCGACCAGCTCGACGCGGTGATCGACCAGATCAACGCCACCGGCTATGGCCTGACCCTGGGCGTGCATTCGCGCATCGACGAAACCGTCGACCGCATCAGCAACGGCGTCCACGTCGGCAACGTCTACGTCAACCGCAACCAGATCGGTGCGGTGGTCGGCGTGCAGCCGTTCGGCGGCCAGGGCCTGTCCGGCACCGGCCCCAAGGCCGGCGGCCCGCACTACCTGCTGCGCTTCGCCACCGAAAAGACGGTGACGGTGAACACCACCGCCGCCGGCGGCAACGCCTCGCTGCTGACCCTGGGCGACTGATCCCAGGCGTCATGCAGTAAACGAAAAACCCCGCAAAAGCGGGGTTTTTTCATGTTGGGCGGATGCGGGCCTGCCAGCCCCTGGCAGCTCATTCCGCCAGCACACTGAACCGGTTGTCCGCACGCCTCGCCAATTCCTCCAGCACCCGCGCGATACGCATCTCCAGATCGCCTTCCAGCAGCACGTACGCCACTCCTCGCGCCTGCAACTGCTGCAGATACCACGCGTGTTGGCGCATGCGGAACTCCTCCCCCACACGCGTCCCATCCTGCTCGAACGGGATATCCGGGGCGCACAGGAACAGCAGGTCGTACGCACGCGCCGCGGCCCGCTGCAGTGGTTCGGGCGCAGTGCCGAACATCCAGCCGCTGTAGCCCAGCGTCACCAACGGCGTGGTATCGCAGAACACCCAGCGATGCGCATGTTGCGCAGCCTGGTGCTCGTGCTGCGGCTGGGTCGCAGCGATACGCAGCAGATCCTGCGCCTGCAGCTCGCCGCCCTGCTGCTCCCACAACGTACGCCCGAACTCCGGCACCCATGCCGTACCCAGGCGTTCGGCCAGCACCCGCGCCAGCGTGCTCTTGCCCGTGGACTCACCGCCGATGAAGGCCACCCGTTGCACATGGTCGGCATAGACCGACCGGCTCAGGCCCTGTCGATGCGCATGCGGATCGGCGCGCAGTTCGGTACCACTGGCCTGACCGATGTCGGTCGAACGCTCCAGCCGATGGTGCTGCACCGGCGCATTGAAATGCTGCGCCAGGGCTGCAGCGAAACCATCGCCGTAGTTTTCACCGGTGAAAACAGCCTGGACCGGTCCGCCAAACAGCGCCACGCACAGCCATGCGGTGAACGCGCGTTGCACCTGCTCACTGTCCTTGTCCTGCGGCAGCGCACGCACGGGAACACCCTGTTGCCTGCACAACGCCGCCAGCCGCGCATCATCCAGCACCGCCACCGTCGCCTGCGGGAAGCGCGCGCGCAGCCAGCGCTCGCGGCGCTCTGCGCTGTAGCCGGCAAAGCCCGGCTGCGACCAGCCGATCACCAGCAGCTGGGTGCAGCGGGCAGAAGCAAATTCGATCAGGCGCTCGTGGCCGAGGTGCAGCGGGCAGAACTTGCCGACCACCAACCCGCGCGGTACCCGCTCAGGCAATGCCATCGGCCGCCCTGCCCGTATCCGCTTCGGCGCGCATCAGGTGCCGCCAGTGACGCAGCGCCACCAGCGCGTTGATCCAGAAACCGACGTACAGGATCGAGGTCAGGTGCAGCCCGCGGCTGTAGTACAGCGGCACCGCGATGGTGTTGACCAGCAGCCACACCCACCACGATTCCAGCTTGCGCCGCATCATCAGGATCTGTGCGATCACGCTCAGCACCAGCACCGCCGAGTCGATGTAGGGCGCATACGCGTTGGTCAGCCGGGTCAGCATCCAGCCGTAACCGAAGGTCGCCAGCACCGCCAACGGCAGCAGCCAGCTCCACGCGCGTGCTGGCAAGCGGGTGATGGGCAACGGCGCGCCATGGTCACCACGCAGCCACTGCCACCAGCCGAACACGCTGATGACCACGAAGAAGAACTGCAGGACCATGTCCGCGTACAGGTGGGAGCGCTCGAACACCGCGGCGAACAACGCGCAGCCGACGATGCCCAGCCACCACGTATGCACGTTGTTGCGGCCGGCCAGCAGTATCGAGCCGGCAACGGCGATGTTGGCAGCCAGCTCCAGCTGGAAGTTCGGATCGGACAGGTTCATCGCGCTATTGTCGCGGATCCACGACGTGCGTGGATGGCTCCAGTAGATCCACGCCATGCGTGGATGCAGATCCCCGAAAAAAAGAAGCCCCGCTTGCGCGGGGCCTCCTTCGTACTGCTTCAGGCAATCGCCGTAATCAGAACTTGTACTGCATCGACGCAGCCAGCACGTCGCCGGTGACCTTGTACTTGCCGACAACGTTGTTGGCGGTAGCGGAGGTCGAGTTGATGTTCGGATCCTTGGTGAACAGGTGGGTGTAGCCCACGCTGTATTCCATCTTCTCCGACGGCGCCCAGGTCAGGCCCAGCGACAGCCACTTGCGGGTGGTATCCGGCACGCGGACGTCACGGTGGGCGTCGGTGGTCGGGGTCTGGTCATAGGCCAGACCGCCACGCAGGGTCAGCTGCTCGTTCAGACGGTACTCGGTACCGATCGAAGCGAAGGTGGTGTCGCGGTAGTGGAACGGCAGCACGCTGTCGGGCTGGTTGGAGTCGTAGTCGACGCGCACTTCGTCGAACTTGCTCCATGCGGTGCGCGACACGTCGGCCATGATCTTCCACTGGTCGTTCACGCGGTGCGTGAAGCTGACGGTGGCGCTGGCCGGCAGGGTGATGGTCGCGCGGCCGTTGCTGTCGACGAAAGTGCCCGGGGCAGCCTGCGCCAGGAACGCGGCAGCAGCCGGGGTCATGGTGAAGTCGGCCTTGCCGTCGGTGATCTTGTGTTCGACTTCCGAGCGGTAGCTGAAGGCGATGTTGGTGCCTTCCACCGGGCTGACGGTCATGCCCAGGGTGTAGCCGACGGACACTTCGTCGCCCTTGATGCGCAGGTAACCATCAGCGGTACCCGGCGAGAAGCCGAGCTGTGCGGCCTGGCGGCCAGCGGCCTGGGCAGCGGCCTGGGCCTGTGCCGGGGTGCGGCCAGCGGCCAGTGCAGCGGCGGCAGCGCGCTGCTGGGCGCTGGCGTTGATGGCGGTACCGCCGTCGACGGCGCTGGTCAGGTCGACATTCAGGCGCTCGGCGAACACCGACGCACCGAACGACAGGTACGGGTTGACGTCGTAGGAGAAGGCCGCACCCAGGTCGATGGCCTGCAGTTCGGTCTTGACGCCGTTGTAGCGGCCGACCCAGTCACGGTCGTATTCGGTCTTGAAGCCGAACGGCACGGTCAGCGACACGCCGAAGTGCATGTTGTCCTTCTCGCCGAACGGCACGTGGAAGTACGCGGCCGGAACCGGAGCGATCATGCCGGCGTCGCCGCCGTTGCCGCCGGAAATCGGAGCGCCGTTGGCATAGCGGCCTTCGCCGCGGAACTTGGCGCCGAAGCTGATGGCGCTGACGTCACCCTGGATCTGGGTGCCTTCCAGCAGGCGCATCGAGGCCGGGTTGGTGGCGACCACCGAGGCATCGCCTTCGGCAGAGGTGGAACCAGCGAAGGCGCGGCCCAGGCCCTTGGCGCTGTTTTCCTTCAGCTGGAAGGCGGCGGCATTGGCGTCGGCGGCGGCCAGCGCACCGGCAACGCCGACGGCCAGCAGGGTCAGGCGGGCAATGGTAGAAGCAGTTTGCATCGTAGTTCTCTCTCCGGTAAGCGGTGATGGTGCTCTAAGTGCGCCTGCGCCCGACAGGCCGGATGGCCTTTCGAAGCGCGCCGGATTCCCCTCCCGACATACGACGCCGTATGCGAGTATTACCCAGAGCCGTTAATGAAACAATAACAGCGCTGGCGCATTCTTCGTCGCAAAAGCTGAACAGGCTCCGTCCCCGCCAAAAGCGCCCGCACGCTAGGCTAGTGCCATGTTTGTCTCCCTCCCCTCGCGCAAGAAGGCGACCCTGCGCTGGGCTACACCCGTGCTGTTTGCGGCACTGTGGCTGGCATTCCTGTGGTCGATCTCACGCCCGGACGATGCCCGCGGAAGCCTGTGGCTGGACTGGGGCGCCCTGTCCACCGGCCTGACCCACCCGCTGGACTGGTGGGCAACGCTGCAGGACGGCAGCGTGCTGCGCCTGTTCACCGCCCTGTTCCTGCACGCCGACTGGTCGCACCTGCTGGGCAACCTGGTGTTCCTGCTGATCTTCGGCCTGCCCGCCGAGCGGGTGCTGGGCCCGTGGCGGTTGCTGCTGCTGTTCCTGGTGGGCGGGGCGATCTCCAACCTGGTCGCGATCTACACCATGGGCAGCCCGGACCAGATCATCATCGGCGCCAGCGGTGCGGTGTCGGCGCTGATCGGTGCCTATCTGGCACTGTTCCCCGGCGCGCGCCTGGGCGTGGTGATCCCGCTGGGGCTGTTCCTGGAGTTCGTGCGCGCCCCGGCCTATCTGCTGATCGGTGTGTGGGCGGCGCTGCAGGTGGTGTTCGCCTACATCGGCCCGACCTTCGGCATGGTCGCCTGGTGGGCGCACATCGGGGGCTTCGTATTCGGCGTGGTGTACGGCATGTACGTGCGCGCGGCGATCGCGCGGCGTCTGCGCAAGCGGCACGGGTTCTAGCGTCCGCTTGCTGCATTCTGCGAAACGCCCGAGCCATGCTCGGGCGGTGTCCGCTCATCAGTCGAGCATGGCTCGACGCTACGCAATCAAGGCTTGGCCGGGATCTCTGCAGGCTTCGCTTCGGGCTTGGCTTCGGGCTTCGCTTCCGGCTTTGCTTCAGCTTTGGCCTCCGCCTTCGGTGCAGGCTTGGCGGCGGCCTTTGCTGCCCTGTCCGCTTCGGCCTTCGCAGCTTCTGCCTTCAAGCGCGCCGCAACCGAACCCGGGTTCTTCAATTCGGCCAGTGCATCGTTGATCGGGCCATCGCCCGGCAACACGGCGCCTGCGTGGTAGCCCTCGGTACCTTCCTCGTCACCGCGCAGGTGGCCCGGCAGCGTCGCTTCACTGTAGTCACTCAGGCTGGCCGGCAATGCCTCGTCTTCCGGACGCGGTGCTGCCTTCAGTTCCACTTCCGGCACGATACCGGTGGCCTGGATCGATTTACCGCTGGGTGTGTAGTAGCGCGCCGTGGTCAGTTTCACCGAATCGCCGTTGTCCAGCGGCAGCACGGTCTGCACCGACCCCTTGCCGAAGGTGCGGCTGCCGATCACGCGTGCGCGCTTGTTGTCCCGCAGTGCGCCGGCCAGCACTTCCGATGCACTGGCCGAACCGGCATCGACCAGCACCATCACCGGCGCGCCCTTCAGCAGGTCGCCCGGTGTTGCGTCGAAGCGTGCATCGCTGATGCTGATGCGGCCGCGGGTGCTGACGATGTTGCCCTTGTCGAGCAGATCATCGGCCACCTGCACCGCAGCGGTCAGCAGACCACCCGGATTGCTGCGCAGATCCAGCACCAGCCCCTTGAGGTTGCCGCCGGACTGCTTCTGCAGCTGCTGCAGGTGCTTCTGGAAATCAGAGCCGGTGTCGGCCTGGAACGTGCTCAGGCGGATGTAGCCATAACCCGGTTCCAGCAGGCGGCTGCGCACGCTGGTCACGCGGATCGTCTGCCGGGTCAGGCCGACGTCGAAGGGCTTGGGCTTGCCGTCGCGGACGATGGTCAGCACCACCTTGCTGCCCGCCGGGCCGCGCAGTGGTTCGCTGGCATCTATCGCGCTGATCGGCTTGCCATCGATGGCGATGATCAGGTCGCCGGCGAGGATGCCGGCCTTGGCCGCCGGCGTGTCGTCGATCGGCGAGATCACCTTCATGCTGGCGTTGTCCGGCTGCTGCTGCAGCTCCACGCCGATGCCTTCATAGGCGCCATTGGCCTGTTCGTCGAACGCCTCGGCATCCTCCTTGTTGAAGTAGGTGCTGTGCGGATCGAGGTCGAGCAGCAGGCCACGCACAGCCGACTGCATCAGCTTGTTGTCATCGACCGGATCGACGTAGGCCGCGCGCACCGCGTTGTAGACGGCCACGAAGCGCCGGATGTCGTCCAGCGGCACCTTCGAGGTCACCGCCTCCTCGCTGCTGGCCGCCTTCCCGGGAGTTTCCTTCAACGGGACTGGGGCGGTCTGCTGTGCCCAGGACAGGGCCGGCAACAGAGCCAGCAAGAGGGTGGCGGTACGGGCTGCGCGCATGGATCACTCCTGTCGACGATGGCATCGTGCCCAAGGCACATGCACCGATTATGCGCGAAGCGTGGCTAAATTCCCGTTGAATCCGCCCTGCTGCGGCCAGGCGGAATTCAGCGCCGCTGCAGCCAGCTGTCCGGATTGACCGGTTGCCCGCCGCGGCGCAGTTCGAAGTACAGCGCCGTCACGCCCTGGCCACCGGAGTTGCCGACCTTGGCCACTGCATCGCCACGGCTGACCCGCGCACCGGCATCCTTCAGCAGGGTGTCGTTGTGCGCGTACAGGCTCATGTAGCCGTTGCCATGGTCGACGATCAGGATCATGCCGTAGCCGGTCATCCAATCGGAGAACACCACCGTACCGTCGGCCACGGCGGTGACGGTGCTTCCGGCGGGGGCGCCGATCAACACGCCACTGCTGGTACGGCCATCCGGCAGCTTGCCGCCATAGCGGGCCAGCAGATTGCCCGACAGTGGCCAGCCCAGGCCACCCACCTTGGGCGCTGGTGCCGACGCCACGGCCGGCGGGATCTTGGTTGCCGGTGCCGGACGGCCTTCGGCCTTGGCCTGGCGTGCGGCCTTTTCGGCAGCGGCCTTCTCCGCAGCGGCCTTGCGGGCGGCGGCACGGCGCTCGGCCTCGGCACGGGCCGCGGCAGCGCGCAGGTTGGCCAGCAGGGTTTCCAGCGCCTTGGCGTCCTGGCCCAGTGCCTGTTCCTTCTCGCGCTTGTCCTTGAAGCGCTCTTCCAGCGAAGCGACGGTCTGCGCACGCTCGCGACGGTCCGACGCGAGCGTGGCGACCTGCTGCTTCTGGTCGCGGTGAGTGCCCTGCAACTGCTGTTGGCGCTGGGCGATCTGTGCCTGCAGCGTCTCCAGTTCCTTAAGGTCGGCCGTCAGCGTGGTGATACGCTGCGCGCGCTCGCGCTGCAGGTAGCGGTGATAGGCCAGCGCACGGTTGGCATCGGCCACCGTGTCCTGCGAAAGCAGCAGCTTCAACGGCGCGTGGTTGCCAAGCTGGTAGGCCGCACGCAGCAGTCCGGCCAGTTCGCGATTCTGCTTTTCCAGGTTGGACTGCAGTGCATTGCGCCGCTGTTCGGCCTGGGCCAGCGCCTGGGTCTGCTCGCGCAGCGCCGATTCGGTCTGGGCCAGCGCACGACCACTGCGTGCCACCTTTTCATCGGCCTCGCGCAGCTGCTGCGACGCCTGTCCGCGCTGGCCCTCGATCTGCCGGCGCTCCTGCGCCACGCCCTTCAGTTCGGTGCGCAGCTTCTGCAGCTTGCGCTCGGCCTCGCGGGCCGAAGAGGTCTGCGCCGCACCCGGCAATGGCAGCGCCAGGGCCAGCGCCATACCCAGCAACAGGCAACGTCCACCGCGCAGGGTGGCGATGTGATGCCGGCGTGAGGGGAAGACGTTGTTGCGCAAGGGCTTTCCAGTGACTTCAGGCAGATGCGGAGACGTGCAGGGAATGGTGACATCTCCGCACGCGGCCTGCCAGCCGCACAACAACGAGGTTCCCATGAAAGCTCTCTCCATTCCGCTGCTGTTGGGCATTGCGCTGGCCAGTGGCCCGGCCTGGGCCCAGGCAGACGTGAGCAAGGTCAACGGCAGCATCAGCGCCGATCCGGGCCAGCGCTACGGCAAGCTGGACACCGTCAATGGTGGCATCCGTGTCGGCGAAGGCGTGGAAACCGGCAGCATCGACACCGTCAACGGCGGCGTCAAGGTCGCCGATCGTGCGCGCACGGGCAGCATCGAGACCGTCAACGGCGGCATCCGGCTGGGTCGCGAAGTGACGGCCCACGGCGATGTCAGCACGGTCAACGGCAGCATCTTCAGCGACCAGGGCAGCCAGATCGAAGGCGGCGTGGAAACCGTCAACGGTGGCATCGGCCTGGTCGGCAGCCGCGTGCGCAAGGACGTGGAGACCGTCAACGGCGACATCACCGTCGGCATCGGCTCACAGGTCGGCGGTGGCGTGCATGTGCGCAAGCCGAACTTCAGCGTCTCGCTGACGGCCAGTCGCAAGCCGCGGGTCATCATCGGGCCGAATGCCGTGGTCAACGGCAGCCTGCTGTTCGAGCGCGAGGTGGTGCTGTACGTCCACCGCAGTGCGCGCATCGGCCCGGTCACCGGCGCCGATCCGATCCCCTTCGATACCGATACCGCCCCGGCCGACTGAGCCTGCGGCTTGGGCGATACTCCCCGCTACCGGTCGCGCGTGCTGCGCGGCCGTCCCTTGTGTTTCCAGGAACCGATGATGCCCCGCAAACTCCTCCTGTGCCTGGCCGCCGCGGCCGCGCTCAGCGCCTGCAAAGGCGAAGACACCCCGGCTCCGGCGCCCAGCGTCGACAGCGCCGCCAAGCCGGCCACGCACACCTTCTCAGCGGCGATCAACGCCGCCGACTTCGCCGAGATGGTGAAGACCCTGGCCTCTGACGAGTTCGAAGGCCGCTCGCCCGGCAGCAAGGGCGAAGAACTGACGGTCAACTACATCCGCGACCAGATGCAGCGCATCGGCCTGCAGCCCGGCAACGGCGACAGCTGGTTCCAGGACGTGCCGATGACCGAGACCACGGCCGATGAATCGACCGTGCTCACCCTCACCCAGGGCGGCAAGACCCGCGAACTGAAGTTCGGTACCGACATGGTGGTGGGCACCCGTACCGGCCAGACAGAAGTGAAGGTCGATGCCAGCGACCTCGTCTTCGTCGGCTACGGCGTGGATGCGCCGGAGCAGAAGTGGAACGATTACGCCGGCCAGGACTGGAAGGGCAAGACGGTGGTCATGTTCGTCAACGACCCGGGCTTCCATGTCGATGACGAGAAATTGTTCGACGGCAAGCGCATGACCTACTACGGCCGCTGGACCTACAAGTTCGAGGAAGCTGCGCGCAAGGGAGCCGCTGCCGCGCTGATCGTGCATGACACCGCGGGCGCTTCGTACGGTTGGGACGTGGTGAAGAACTCCTGGGCCGGCCCGCAGTACGACCTGCCGGCCAAGGACGATGCAGAGCCGCGCCTGCCGGTACAGGGCTGGTTGAGCGCCGACGCGGCCAAGGCCCTGTTCGCCGGCGCCGGGCTGGATCTGGACCAGGCCTACAAGGACGCCAGCAAGCCAGGCTTCAAGCCGGTTCCGCTGAAGGCAACCGCTTCGGTGGACCTGAAGAGCAAGGTTGCGCAGAAGCAATCGCGCAACGTGGTGGGTGTACTGCCTGGCAGCAAGCGCGCCGACGAGGCCGTGCTGTACATGGCGCACTGGGACCACCTCGGCAAGCACGAGGGCGAACAGGGCGACAACATCTACAACGGTGCCGTCGACAACGCGACCGGCGTGGCCGGCATCCTTGAGGTGGCCGAAGCGATGGCCCATCAGGAACCGAAGCCGGAACGTTCGGTGGTGTTCCTGGCGGTGACCCTGGAAGAATCCGGCCTGCTGGGTTCGAAGTACTACGTCGCCCACCCGACCTTCCCGCTGGACAAGATCGCTGGTGTCATCAACATCGATGCGATGTCGGTGGCCGGTCGTGCCAAGGACGTGACGGTGACCGGCTTCGGCAGTTCGGAGCTGGAAGACATCCTCAAGCCGCTGGCTGCAGCCCAGGATCGCACCCTGCACGGCGAGACCTCGGTGCAGAGCGGCTTCTACTTCCGTTCGGATCACTTCAACTTCGCCAAGGCGGGTGTGCCGGCGCTGTACGCCGACGGCGGTGAGGACCTGCGCGACGGCGGTGTCGAGGCTGGCCGCAAGGCGGCCGCCGACTACGGTTCCAACCGTTACCACGGCCCGAAGGACGAGTATGACCCGGCCACTTGGAAGCTGGATGGCACGGTCGAGGACCTGCAGCTGATGTATGGCGTCGGCAAGGAACTGGCCGGCGGCGATCGTTGGCCCAACTGGTACGAAGGCAATCCGTTCAAGGCTGCCCGCGACACGATGATGAAGGCCAAGGCACCGGCCGCTGCGGCGAAGTAAGTCCCCCAGCCGTTGAGTTCCAAAGAAAGCGGCGCCCTTGGGCGCCGCTTTTTTGTGCGTGAGTGCTGGGCGCGGGTAGTGCCGGCCGCTGGCCGGCTGGCACGTGCAGCCGGGTGACCTTCATGAGGTTGCGGCCACCGGCCGGCACTACCTTCGGTTTCTCGCGCGCAAAGAAAAACCCCGCTGCGTGAGCAGCGGGGTTTTTGGATGTAAACCCTGGCGATGACCTACTCTCGCATGGCTTAGGCCACACTACCATCGGCGCAGCTACGTTTCACTTCCGAGTTCGGGATGGGATCGGGTGG
>NZ_JARXWD010000026.1:0-51835 GCF_029892765.1 Stenotrophomonas sp. 1278 | reverse complement strand
TGCGGGGGTGTCCGCGGCATGGATGCCGCGGCCAAGCCCCCAGGGATGGGTTTACGGCGTCCCCCGCAACCGGACCCACCCCGCCATCCCACGGATAGCCCGCTGTTGCTGTTGCCGTTGCCATTGCCGTTGCTGCGGCCGTTGCTTCTGCGGGTGCCGGGCGCCACCCGGCCGAACCCCCATTCACTCAGTGTTAGCGGCCGCAGCCGGATCATCCCGCCGCCATGTCCCTCCGTCCCGCCCTCGTCGCGCTGTTGCTGCTGTCTGGCCTGTGGCCAGGGCTGGCCGCTGCGCGCACGGTCTACCGCTGCGTGCAGGGCAACACCGTCAGCCTGGCCACCGCACCGGAGCCCGGCTCGCGCTGCACGCCGAAGGAGATCGAGGACAGCGCCGTGCAGACCCCCAACCTGTGGGGCAACATGGGCGTGTTCAGTGGCGTGCTGTACGAGCGCGAGCAGGACGGCAAGCTTGTCTACTCCACCCGCAACCTGCCTGGCTCGCGGGTGTTCCTGAAGTTCACCGTAGCCACACCGCCGGGCGAACCGGCGCATGAAGGCCTGGGCAAGGTCGGCAAGCCCCAGCTGGCCCAGCACGCAAAACAGTTCAAGGCGGCGGCCAAGGCCACCGGCGTGGACGATGCCTGGTTGCGGGCGATCGCCCACGCCGAAAGCAATTTCGACGCGCTGGCGGTGTCCAGCAAGGGCGCGCAGGGCGTGATGCAGCTGATGCCGGACACCGCGCTGGAATACGGCGTGCGCGACCCGTTCTCGCCGCAGCAGTCCATCGACGGCGGCGCCCGCTATATGCGCGCGCTGCTGCGTCGCTACAACGGCGACCGTCCGCTGGCAGCGGCGGCCTACAACGCCGGCATCGGTGCGGTGGCGCGCTACAAGGGCGTGCCACCGTATGCCGAAACCCTTGCCTACGTGGACAAGGTGATGGCCCTGTACACCCGCTATCGCGAGGCGATGGGCATCCGTATCGAAGTGCCGGCGAAATGACCGGCGATCAGCGCGATGTGGAAATGCTGTAGAGAGGGTAGCGCTCAATCCGGCCGACGCGGTTGATCGCGGCACGCACATCGGCACGCTGTTTCAGTTCGCGCCAGCGTTCGTCGGCCACCCGCTCCGCCGGCAGCGAGGGATACACGCGCATGTCCTGCAGGCTGAGCAGTGCGTCGGTGCGATCCTCTGCGGATTCCAGTTGGCTTATCAGCGCGGCTGCGGCGGCCTCCATGTCGCCTTCTTCAATCAGCAGCTCCATATGGATCTGGGGTGCGTCCTTGCGGTGGCCGACGATTTCCGCGCGCGCGGCCGCCGCTGCCGCCGGATCGTTGTTCTCGCGCGCATGCACGAAGGTCAGGTAGGCGCGCGCCGCCAGCCCGAAGGGCGACAGCCCGTCCATGCCGGCAAGCAGGGTGTCGCTCTCGCGTTCGTGGCCAGTGGCAGACAGCATGAAGGCCAGGTTCATGCGGTGCTCCGCCGCGTCCGGGCCAAGAGCACCGACCGCATCGGTCAGTCGTGCGGCCGCCACCGAGTCGTCGATGCGATCCAGCCGGCGCAGTGCCAGCGTGCGGTAGTCCAGCAGCCACGCCAGCCAGGTTGCCTCCTCACCCGCAGGACGCTGGCCGGCACTGACCATCCGCGCCATGTCATCGGTGAACTGCACGATCTGCTCGTTCTCGCCCACCATCAGCTGGATGAAGCCGAACGCAGCCAGCTTGGCATTCAAGCGGCGATCGAGCAGGCCCGACACGCGCAGGTCATCCAGCTTGCGCTGTGCCACCTGCTGCGGATCGAACCGCGGATCGCGGCGATCGACGTAGCGGTCGAAGCGCTTGTCGCTGCGCAATGCGATCACCTCCAACGGTGTATCGATGCGGGCAATCGTGGCAGCTGCCTCTGCGCTGCGGCCGTGCTCGACCTGCAATGTCGCCAGCACCAGCCAGAGGCCGGTGGGTTCAACGCCATCCCCCGTCCACTGGTTGTCGAACAGGCTCTTCAGCAGGGCCATGCGTTGAGCCGGCTGCGCACGCAGCGTGTACTGCAGGTAGCTGACGGTCTGCGTATCAACCTGCACGGGGGCATCTGCATGGGTGGCCGCTTGCAGCAGGTGTAGGGTTGCGGCGGCGGTGTTGTCCTCGGCCAGTTCCACCGATACCAGGGTGGCCAGCGTGGCCGGGTCGTTCGGCAGCGCGGTCAGTGCCTGCTGCAGGTAGCGGCGGGCAACGCCGGGGGCATCCTGCATCAACGCGGTGGCACCGGCGATCTGCGCGTTGCGCCCACGCACGGCGGGCTCGAGACGGGCGAACAACGGATCGTCCATCAGCCGTTCGAACGCGATCATGGCACCCAGCATGTTGCCGCTGCCGGCCATCATCAACGCCGACTCCCACCGTTGCTGGTAGGCGGAAAAGGGGGTATCCGCGATCTCCTGCGCTGGCGCCTCGGGATGGGGCTCGACGGCGTGTGCAGATGCTGCCGCCAGCACGGTGAGCAGCAGCGCGGCGAGAGGCAGGGTAGGTCGGGACATGACGGCATCCATCCTTGGAAAGTGCGTTGATTTGAATGCGAAGTGCGTTGATTTGAACCCGCAAAGGGCTGCCACCACAAGCACCCCCGCATTTGCAGCGGCGTGGCCTTGGCAGCCGGGAGTGCAGCGACTATCGTCTGACCCTCTTCACGGTCTGGCAGGCGAACAGGAACGATGGCACGGCGGCATTGGATGGCGGCAGGCGTAGTGGTGGCAACAGCGGTGGCGCTGGCGGCAACCTGGTGGGAGTTCCCGGCATCGGGCCCGACAGTAGCGAGCGGCCCGGCCGCCACGCCGCTGGGCTGGACCGCACAGATCGAGCTGCTGGCCGGCGACGGTCATCCGGGTAATCGCGATGGCGCCTCGGCGCAGGCACGCTTTGCCGACCCCTACGCGCTGCTGGCCAGTGCCGATGGCAGCGTCTACTTCACCGATGCCGGTGACAACAACCGTATTCGCCGCCGCCTGGCCGATGGCCGTATTGAAACGGTAGCGGGGCAGGGCGAGGGTCGTGTTGATGGGCCTGCCCTGCAGGCAAGTTTCAACACGCCTTCGGGTATTGCCGCCGATGCGCAGGGCAACCTGTATGTGGCCGACACCGGCAATCATGCGATCCGGCGCGTCAGTACCGATGGACAGGTGACGACGCTGGCCGGTGGCCAGCAAGGCTTCGCCGATGGTCCTGCCGCGCAGGCGCGCTTCGATGGGCCGATGGGCATCGCCGTGGATGCGCAGGGACAGGTCTATGTGGCTGATACCTGGAATGACCGCATCCGGGTGATCGGTACCGATGGCAACGTGCGTACGTTGGCCGGCGGCGACCGCCCGGGCTTCGCCGATGCGGTCGGCGCTGACGCTCGTTTCGATACACCGGTGGCGCTGGCCTTCGATGCGCACGGCGCACTGCTGGTGGCCGATCTGTTCAACAACGCAGTGCGTCGCGTCGGCACCGATGGCATGGTCAGCACCGTCGTTGGCCGCGGGGAGGTCATCAATGGCCCGCTGTCACTGGCCACCACGCATGACGGCGTGCTGTACGTGGGTGACCTGGATGGACGCATCGTGCAGGTGACCCCGCAGGGACATCAGCTGGCACTGCTGGGCAATGACCGCCTGCCACGCCTGGCGCGCCCGAGCGGTCTGGCGGTAGAGGCCGACGGCACCCTGCTGGTGGCCGATTCCGCGGCTTATCGCCTGCATCGCCTGCGCCCGTTGCCGGTGGGTGAACTGCCCGCACCGGCGCTGGTGGGCCCGGCCTCGGATGCGGCGCTGCCGGACAGTGGCGGACGCTGGCCACTGGCACCGCAGGATGGCTGGCACGAAGTGGTCGGCACACTCGGCGAGGTGCGCGGCACCTTCCAGGGTGAGAGCCGCCACCACCTGCACGGCGGCTTCGATGTGCGCGGCGATGTCGGCCAGACCGTACTGGCGATCGCCGAGGGCAAGATCAGCAGCCCGATTGCCGCCTGGAGCCTGGGCGGACAGGCCGAAGGCCTGGCCGTGGACCGGTTGAAGTACATCCACATGCGCGTCGGTCGTACGCCACGCGGCGAACCGTTCGACGCGCGCTGGCAGCCGCTGTACGCCGAAGACGGCACGCTGGAGCGGATCCGCGTGCGCCGTGGTACACGCATCCACGTCGGCGACCGCCTGGGCAGCATCAACAACCAGGCGCACGTGCACCTGGCCGTGGGCAATGGCGGTTTCGAGACCAATGCGGTGGCGCTGGGGTTCAAGGGCTATGCCGACCACTTCGCGCCGCGCATCACCGATGTGGCGCTGCTGGACGATAACGACCAGCCACTGGCCGCCGGCAGCGATGGCGTGGTGATGCTGGCCCGGCAGGGACGCGGCGTGCAGATCGTGGTGGAGGCCTGGGACCAGGTGGACAACAACCTGCCGCGTCGTCGGCTGGGGCCGTACCAGGTGGGCTACCAGATCCTCGATGCCGCCGGGCAGCCACTGCAGGGCTACGAGCAGCCGCGCTGGAACATCGTCTTCAACCGCATGCCACCGCAGAAGCAGGCGGTGAAAGTGGCTTACGCACCCGACAGCGGCATCACCGTGCATGGCAGCGCGGTCACCCGCTTCCGTTATCTGGTGACCAACACCGTGCGCGATGGGCTGATGGAAACCGGGCGCTGGCAGCCGGCGGCGTTGCCGCCGGGCGAGTACATCGTGCGTGCCAGTGCGCGCGACTACAGCGGCAACGAAGGCGTGGGCCCGCGCGACATCAGGGTACGGCTGCTGCCATAGCCGCGGCCGGGGCGCCGCAGCGTTCGCGCTCGGCGTCCATGTCTTCCAGCGGCCGCACCTCGATGCTGCCGAAGCGGGCCCACGGGAAGCCCTGGGCGATACGCATGGCCTCATCGCGGTCACGGGCCACGATCAGGTTGAAGCCGGCCAGCAGTTCGCGGGTTTCGGCGAAGGGGCCATCGAGTACCCGGCTGTGGCCATCGCGCACGCGCAGGGTCTGCGCCGATTCGATCGGCTGCAGTTTCTGCGCGGCCAGCAACGTGCCTTCGGCCTGCAGTTTGTCGGCATGGGCGAGGCAGTCGCGCATCAACGTATTGAAGTCGTCGATGGGCAGTGTGCGCAGCAGTGACGGGTCAATGTAGATCAGAAGCAGGTACTGCTGCATGGCGGAGTCCTGGCGGGGGCGGGGGGACCATGATCGCGCAGGTTTGCGCGGGGGCATGCTGCACTGCGAAAGGCAGAGCGGGAAGCGCGCCTTCGGCGGGGATCGGCGAACGGCGGGGCCCCTCCGTGGTGGAAGCACAAGCACAAGCATGAGCCATGGGATTGGCCGGGTGGGTAGGCGGGTCGGGGGACGCCGTGAACCCATCCCTGGGGGCTTGGCCGCGGCATCCATGCCGCGGACACCCCCGCCCCGCCTACCCACCCGGCCCTGGACAGTTTCCTGCGGCGTCCACCACGGAAAATCACAAACAAAGGCAAAAAGCGGGTCGCTTCGCTCGCAAAGCCGAGGCCGCCAGCCAACCGCCTTTGCTGTTGCTTCTGCCTTTTTTCCTGATCTTCCCGTGGTGGATCGGAGGCAGGAATCTGTCCGTGGCCGGGCGGGTGGGTTGCGCAGGGGCGTAAGCGCCATGGATGGCGCGCCCGAGCCTACAGGGACGTATTCACGGCGTCCCCTGCGCAGCCCACCCGCCCGGCCAACCCACAGAGATGCAGCTCTTCACGACCAACCAACCCCACCACGGAGGGGCCCCGCCGTTCGCCGATCCCCGCCGAAGGCGCGCTCTCCGCAGGAAAAATAATTCGCACGACGGTGTCGATCCTCGCGCCCCTGGTTCGTTGTAAGAGGGAAGGGCACGCACCCGCAGCCCAGCGGAGACCGCAATGAAAGTGATGGTGATCGTCAAAGCCAACGCCGATTCCGAAGCCGGGCGCATGCCCAGCGAACAGGAACTGGCCGCCATGGGCGCCTACAACGAACAACTGGTGGCCGCCGGCATCATGCTCGCCGGGGAAGGCCTGCATGCCACCCAGCGTGGCCGCCGCATTCATTTCGGCAGCGGCGCGCCGCAGGTCGAGACCGGCCCGTTCGGCCCGGCTGGCGAGCAGATCGCTGGGTTCTGGCTGTGGGAGGTGCGCTCGCTGGACGAGGCCACCGAATGGGCCAGCCGTGCGCCCTTCGGCGCGGGCGGTGCCCTCGAACTGCGCCCGCTGATCTCGGCCGAAGACTTCGGCGAAGCCTTCACCCCTGAATTACAGCAGCAGGAACAGCGTCTGCGTGAGCAGCTCGACCGTGCCTGAGCACGGCCGCGCATTCATCCCATCCTACGGAGCATTCCCATGAAACTGATTCCCTTCCTCGGCTTCAGCGGCCAGGCCCACGACGCAATGGCGTTCTACGCCAAGGCGCTTGGCGGCCAGGTCACGTCGGAGATGAAGTACCGCGACATGCCGCCGTCCGACGGCTCGCCGGGCTGCAATGAGATGCCGGCCGACACCCTCGACCATGTGGCCCACAGCCAGCTGGAGATCGGCGCGGCGATCCTGATGGCAGCCGATGGTCCCGGCGGCGGCGAGGGTGGTTCGACCACCATCAACGTCGACGTGGACAGCATCGAAGAAGCCGAGCGTGTTTTCGCGGCGCTGGCCGAGGGTGGCCAGGTGCAGATGCCGATCGCCGAAACCTTCTGGGCCCACCGCTGGGGCATGTTGACCGACCGCTACGGCAAGCCGTGGATGGTCAACTGCATGAAGCAGCCCTGATTTTCCTTTTCTCCATCCATCGCAGGGAACCGCACCGATGAGTACACCGCAACCGCAGATGATCTTCGTCAACCTGCCCGTGCAGGATCTGGAAAAAGCCAAGGCGTTCTTCGCCGCGTTGGGCTACAGCTTCAACCCGGCCTTCACCGACGAGAACGCCGCCTGCATGGTGGTCAGCGAGAGCATCTTCGTGATGCTGCTGGTCAAGCCGTTCTTCCAGCAGTTCACCACCAAGGGCATCGCCGATGCGCATGCGCAGACCGAGGTGATCACCTGCCTGTCGGCTGACAGCCGCAAGGCGGTGGACGCCATGGTGGACAAGGCGCTGGCCGCCGGTGCCAGCGAACCGCAGCCGGCGCGCGACTACGGCTTCATGTACCAGCGCGGCTTCCAGGACCTGGATGGGCATCTCTGGGAAATCGCACACATGGACGGCGAGCCGGGCTGAGCGGCCGCCGCAGGGAGAATCCCGATGGCTTACGTGGATGCTTACGTATTGCCGTGCCCGCAGGACAAGGTGGCGGCCTATCGCCGCCTTGCCCGCCAGGCCGGCGCAGTGTGGAAGGACCATGGCGCGCTGCAGTACATGGAATGCGTGGCCGATGACGTGCAACCCGGCAAATCGACCTCATTCCCGCAGGCGGTGAAGCTCAAGCCGGGCGAAACGGTGATCGTGGCCTTCGTGGTGTTCCGCACGCGTGCCGCGCGCGACCGCATCAACAAGAAGGTGATGGCCGACCCGCGGCTGGCGCATATCGGCCCGAAGGACATGCCGTTCGATACCAAGCGCATGTTCTGGGGCGGCTTCAAGCCGATCGTGGAAGCGTGAACGCCGGCGCTTGTGCGGGCCGGGCCCGCATGCTGTGATCGGCGCATGCACGAGCCCGCCCTGAGCCAGCGCCTGGACACCCTCTGGCGGATGGAATCGCCAGTGTTGATCGCGCGCCTGGCGCGCCTGCTCGGCGGCGATGTCGGTCGTGCCGAAGAGCTGGCCCAGGACACCTGGCTGGCCGCGCTGGAGCGTTGGCCGGTGCAGGGCATCCCGGACAATCCTGGAGCCTGGCTGATGACCACCGCGCGCAACCGTGCGATCGATGTGCTGCGCCAGCACCGTCGGGTGGCGCAGCAGCATGCGCAATGGGGAGAGGAACTGCATCCGGCCGCATTGCCCGCGCCCGACGACAGCCAGGCGCTGGAAGACGACATCGGCGATGACCTGCTGCGGCTGATGTTCGTGGCCTGCCATCCGGTGCTGCCTGCCGATGCGCGGGTGGCGCTGAGCCTGCGCCTGCTGGGCGGGCTGACCACGACCGAGATCGCCCGCGCGTTCCTGCAGCCGGAACCGACCATCGCCCAGCGCATCGTGCGTGCCAAGCGCACGTTGGCGCAGAAGAAGATCCCTTATGAAGTGCCCCGTGCCGATGCATTGCCGGCACGACTGGCCTCGGTGCTGGAGGCGATCTACCTGGTGTTCAACGAAGGCTATGCAGCCAGTGCGGGTGACGACTGGATGCGACCGGCGCTGTGCGCTGAGGCGCTGCGGCTGGCGCGCATCCTCGCCCATCGCATGCCGGCACCGCCGGTGCTGGGGCTGTTGGCGCTGATGGAACTGCAGGCCTCGCGCGCGGCGGCACGGGTGGATGCGCAGGGTGCGCCGATCCTGCTGGACCAGCAGAACCGGGCGCGCTGGGACTGGCTGCAGATCGAACGCGGCCAGCAGGCACTGGCGCGTGCGGTGTCGGCGGGTGGCGGCGATGACCCCTATGTGCTGCAGGCGCGGATCGCTTTCTGCCATGCCAGTGCGCGGCGTGCCGAAGACACCGACTGGGCGCGCATCGCTGCACTGTATGCACAACTGCTGCAGGTGATGCCATCGCCGGTGGTGGCATTGAACCGGGTGGTGGCGGTGTCGCGCAGCGAAGGCGCGTTCGCGGCATGGGCACTGTTGCAGCCGCTGCTGGATGAGCCACGCCTGCAGGGCTACGCACCGCTGATGGTGGTGCGGGGCGAACTGCTGCAGCAGCTGGGACGTGAGCAGGACGCGCGTGACGCATTCGCCTCGGCAGCGGCGCTGAGCCAGAACCAGGCAGAGCGGACCCTGTTGCGGCAACGGGCCGGCCTGCCGCAGGAAAATTGAAGCCGACAAGGTCAGCACTTGTCGGTTTGCCCCGGAGCGGCTATGTTTCGCGCCCAGCGGGCGTGTTCGCGCCTGTCATTCGTGTGTCGTGACCGAGGAGCGGTTGGATGTTTTCAAGGACGAAGAGCGCACCGCGCGCTTTTGCGCGCCTGCTTGCCTATGCCCTGTGCCTGGCCGTATGGCCGTTGGCCAGCCAGGCCGCAGACAAATCGCAGCAGGCCTACTGGGCCGGCTTTGCCTATACCGCTGACGCCGCCGCCGTACAGGCGACCACCCCGCATGCGCATGCCGTGCTGGAAAAGCGTGGCCTGATTCCGCTCAACCAGACCCTGGCACAGGCGCTCAAGCGCCGCGCACCGGCCAACCTGGAACTGATCGACCAGCCGGTGGCGATGCTCGACGGCACCACCAGCGCCGTGGTGCTGGCCGCTGCGCTGGACCGCGAGCTGGTATCGGTCGAACCGATCGGCGACCAGTACAAGGTGCTGGTGGAAGTGGCACTGCAGGCGCTGTTCTTCGATTTCCGCGAGCGCCAGGTGATCGCCTCCTATCCACTTACCCTGCAGCGCATCGACGTGCAGGAGTACCGCCCGGACAGCGACGATATCGATGCGATCGTCGCCGATCTGCTGTACGGCGGTGCCGA
This sequence comes from Stenotrophomonas sp. 1278, assembly GCF_029892765.1. Taxonomy (NCBI): domain Bacteria; kingdom Pseudomonadati; phylum Pseudomonadota; class Gammaproteobacteria; order Lysobacterales; family Lysobacteraceae; genus Stenotrophomonas; species Stenotrophomonas sp. 1278. Next base: position 42,281 of record NZ_JARXWD010000026.1, on the reverse strand, counting down.
TACCAGCCTGTCGCAGGTGCTGGCCACCACCCTGGCCCAGGCCAAGCTGCCGGAAGCGGCCACGCGTCGCCTGCAGGTGGGTGCGGTGACCTTGTCCGACGCCACGCTGGCCAAGCTGCCCGACCCGAAGTGGGCCGGGCCGCTGCGCGCCACGCTGGCCCATGAGCTGTCCAAGACGCTGTCGTCCAATACCGGTGTCGGCCTGCTGCCGCCGGCCTCGGGCCAGGCGATCGGCGGTGCCATGGCCGCACGCTTTGCCGACGGCAAGGTCTACCAGCTGAAGATTCCCGAGGCCGACTACGTCATCAGCCTGCAGGTGGATGCGCTGAAGAACGGCGTCATCAGTGAAACGCCGGCGATGAAGACGATGCTGTTCGGCGCGTTCTTCACCGCCAAGGTCACCGAGCCGTTCTCCGGCAAGGTGTACTTCGAACAGCCGCTGCGCAAGGGCGCCACCAAGGTGGTGCCGGTCACGCAGTGGCAGGTCGACCAGTGGTCGGCCAGCTACGAAACCCTGCTGGCCGGCTTCGATGCCTTCGCCGGCGCCGCCGCCAAGCGTGCCGATTCGCGCGCCTGGCTGGACGAGCAGAAGCCCGGCGGACGCCCGCTGCAGCAACAGACCCAAGCCCTCCAGGAGTTGATCAAATCATGTCGTTGATGCGTACCATCCTGCTCATCCTCATCGCCCTGGCGTTGGCCTCGCCGGTCGCCGCGCAGACCGCCAGCTCGCGCGGTACCGGTTCGGCCAGCTACAGCCTGCGCCTGAGTGCCGATACCCGTGCGCAGGCCCTGAACAAGGCCAAGGCCAATGCACTGGAGGCGTACATCGCCGAATCCGGTGCGGCCAAGCTGCGCCTGTTCGAATCGCGTCGCGCCGAGTTCCTCGGTGAAATCGACCGCTACGTGCTCAGCGCCGTGCAGCTGTCGGACAACGAAGACAAGAAGGCCAAGACCTACAGCGTCACCGTCCGCGCCGAAATCAACACCACCCTGCTGCAGACCAAGCTGGATGCCGGTTCGGCCGTGGCCGGTGCCACCGCTGCACAGCGCTCGCTGCTGACCTTCCTGTTCATGGCGCGCTCGCAGGACACCGTGCAGTCGTTCCAGGACAAGGAATACCGCCGCGTCGACGCCAGCAGCAGCTACAGCGAAAACACCCGTGAGGGCGACAGCTTCCGCGGCAACTCGGTCAGCACCAACGGCAGCATCAACCAGAACGGTTCGGTGTCGGTCACCAGCGGCGGCAGCACTACCGCCCGCAGCGACAACATCAGCTGGAAGGTGGCCAACGCCGCCGAAGTCAACACGGCCATGACCGGTGCCTTCAGCGCCGCCGGCTACGAAGTGGTTGAAGCCGAATACGTGGAAGGCGAGTCGCGCGGCCTGCTCAGCATCGAGCGCATCCGCAAGGACTTCAGCACCGGCAACGATCTCTCCGCGGCCACCCTGCGCGATACCGCCAACGGCATCCGTGCGGCGAACATCCCGTACATCGCCGTCGGTACCCTCGACGTCGGCATGCGCGACCGTGATCCGGCCAGCGGCAACACCCGCGTGTTCGTCACTGTCACCGGCAAGGTGCTGGACGTGACCGGTCGCTTCCCGCGCACCGTGTCGTCGGTGGGCCCGGTGCAGTTCTCCGGTACCGGCCCGAACGAAACCGTCGCCCGCACCAATGCACTGCAGCTGGCTGCCGAAAAGGCCGCCCAGCAGATGATCAACGAACTGAACGTCAAGGCGGTCCGCTGACGTTACCGCTGCGATCGCCGGGCATGGCCCGGCGCTACCGGCTCTGGTGGGTGCCGAGCGTGCTCGGCACCCACCCGCTGCTATCCCCGATCCCGCGCGCCGCATTGCGGCCGTCTCTCCCAAAGGACTCTTCCATGATCCGTAATACCGCTCTCGTCGTGGCCATCGCGGCCGCCACCCTGTCGATGCCGGCCCACGCCCAGTTCGGCAAGCTGAAGGACCTGGCCGGCGGCGCCACCGGCAGCTCCAGCAGCAGCGCCAGCGCTGCCGCCCCGGACGAAGCCGCGCAGGAAGCGCTGGTCCGTCGTTTCGTCAGCTCGCAGTCGCACTCGCTGCAGGCACAGACCTCCTTCGCCCGTGCCTTCGGCCTGGCCGAGCAGGTGCAGCTGCTGGAAGCCGAGCGCCAGGCGCTGTCGTCTGGTTCGGTGAACGTCGATGCGATGAAGAAGTCGGTGTCGGTCAGCGAAGCCGCCCAGGCCGCCATCGACGAGCGCCAGGCTGCACAGCCGGAACTGAACGCTGAATCCAAGCAGCACTACGCCGAAGGCCTGGTCTCGCTGCTGGCCTCGGCTGCCGAAGCACAGAAGTTGAGCGGCGAAGCCAGCGGCTTTGCGGCCGGCATGAAGAACCTGGGCGCCACCCAGATGGCCACCGTTGGCCGCAAGCTGGCCGCCGGTGCCTGGGTTGCCAAGGAATCGCCGGGCTTCATCAAGGGCCTGTACGGCTCGACCAAGTCGGCTGTGACCTTCGCCAAGAAGAGCAAGGTGAAGGTGCCGTCCAACGCCGATTCGATGCTGGATTCGCTCTGATACGAGGCAGCTCCGCATGCGTACGACGACTCGATTGATCGGCCTGGGTCTGGCAGCGGCCCTGCTGGCAGCCTGCGGCAAGCAGGATGCACCGGCAGAAACCGCTCCGGCCAAGGACAAGGCTGCCAGTGCACTGGCCAGCAATGCGCCGGTGCAGGAAGCGCCCCTGCGTGGCACGCCGGATTTCGGCGGCACCACCCAGGTCGCGCGTGAAGCCGACGGTATCGGCAGCACCCCGGAACTGGCGGTGCTGGCGGCATTGCAGTCGGCCGTGGCCCAGGTCAACGGCGTACGCGTGGCCAGCCAGATGCAGAGCCTGCGCGCAGGCCTGCATGTGGACGTGGACGGTGAACACGTCGGCGATATCCGCGCCGACGCGTTCTCCCAGCAGATGATTGCCGGCTCGCAGGGCGCGGTGCTGGGCTATGAAATCCTCTCGCAGGATGAAGTGAGCCAGCTCGACGAAGAAACCATCGCCCGCGTGCGCGCCAGCGACGAAGGCTGGAGCTTCAAGGGGTCGGCCTCGGCCAGCGCTTCCGGCGAAGCCTCCGCCAAGGGCGGCTCGGCGTCGGCCAGCGTCAAGGAGAACTACGAGGAGCAGGTCAAGGTAGACGCCAAGCGCGGTGCCAGCTCCTTCGATTCGGATGTCACCCGGCGCAGCATGCGCAGCTACTGGAAGGTGCGTGTCCGCGCGCAGATTGCCCAGTACCGCGCACCGGACGAAGAAGGCAAGCCGAAGATCGTGGTGGCCCTGCCGCGCACCAAGTCGGGCAGCTATGCCGTTGGCGATGGCCGGGTGAACGCCGACGAGGTCGCCCAGGCGATCCGCGCGCGGCTGTCCGACACGCTTACCCAGACCCAGCGTTTCATCGTGCTGGACCGCGAGTTCGGCGACGAACTGCAGGCCGAGATCGACCACATCAACAGTGGCAACGTGCGCCTGCAGGACACCGCGCGCGTTGGCCAGCAGCTGGCGACCGACCTGATCCTGATTCCGACGATCGAACGGTTCGAGTACCCGCGCAGCGTGCGCAACCTGCGCATGTCCGATCGCCAGGTGACCTCGTATTCCGGTGGCGGCCGCATCACCCTGCGCCTGGTCAATGCCACCACCGGCCAGGTGGTGATGTCCGACAGCTTCGACCACCAGCTGGCCTCGACCGGCCCGAGCACGCTGCCGCGCGTGGTCAATGGCCGCAGCATGGCCGCCTCGATGATGGACTCGCTGTCCGGGCAGATCGGCAGCACGATCGTCACCACGCTGTTCCCGGTGTCGGTGGTGTCCGTCGATGGCGACCAGGTAGTGCTGAGCCAGGGCGGTGACACCGTGCAGGTCGGCCAGCGCTGGCAGGCCGTGCGCCTGGGCGAAGAGCTGAAGGACCCGCAGACCGGCCGTTCGCTCGGCCGCAGCGAGCATCCGTGCTGCACCATCCGCATCGACCGCGTTGCCACGCAGACGTCCTACGGCACCCTGGAAGAGGGCGTCGACGCGATGCGCGGTGGTTTCCGCCCCGGCCAGATCGAACTGCGCCAGAAGCTGGGCAGCAAGCCCAAGGCCGCCGCCGGCGCAACCGCATCGGCCGCCCCGGCCGCCGCAGCGCGCCCGGCCAGCAAGCCCAAGCCCAAGCCCGCCGCCGCCCCGGCCGAAGACCCGAACTGGTAAGACACCTCGGTAATGCACAGATGGGGTCAGAGCTCTTTCCCACCGGGAAAGGGATCTGACCCCTTCTTGTTGCGTGTCGACCAAGGTCGATACCTACCAACAGCATCACAGAACGCCGTTCCGACAGATCGCAGAAATCTGTCCAAGGCGGGGAGGGTCTGGTTGCGGGGGTGTCCGCTGCATGGATGCCGCGGCCAAGCCCCCAAGGATGGGTTTACGGCCTCCCCCGCAGCCGGACGCTCAGCGCCATCCCACGGAATGCAGCTTCTGCTGTTGCTGTTGAGGTTGCCGGCCAGCGGCCGGCACTACCGCGGCTGCCGGGTGCAGGGCGCAGCCCTGCCGAACCTCTTACCCCTTACACTCCAGAACGATTTCCCTGCTGGAGAGAGCAATGAAGCGAGTAGTACTGGGCGTGCTGGCCCTGTCGGTGTCGAGCGCACTGATGGCGGCCACCCCGAAATTCGATGGCGCGCGGATCTCCGCCGACGTCAAGGAACTGGCCTCCGACGCCTACGAAGGCCGCTCCCCGGCCACCGCCGGCGAACAGAAGACCATCGCCTTCCTCAGCAAGCAGTTCGCCGACGCCGGCCTGCAGCCCGGCGGCGACCTGAAGGACGGCAAGCGCCTGTGGACCCAGGCCGTGCCGCTGCGCAAGGGCGACATCGTCGGCACCCCGCAGCTGTCGCTGCAGCAGGGCGGCAAGACCATCGCGCTGGAGCAGGGCAAGCAGATCGCCGTGCGTGCAGCCATGAACGGCGCCACCAACGTGGATATCAGCAAGGCACCGCTGGTGTTCCTCGGCTATGGCGTAAAGGCGCCGGAGCGCAACTGGGACGACTTCAAGGGCGTGGACCTGAAGGGCAAGATCGCCGTCGTGCTGATCAACGACCCGGACTTCGAAACCGGCAAGGGCGACTTCGACGGCAAGGGCATGACCTGGTATGGCCGTTGGCCGTACAAGTACGAAGAAGGCGCACGCCAGGGCGCACTCGGCGTGCTGATCGTGCATGAGACCGCCCCGGCGTCGTATGGCTGGGCCACGGTGGCCGGCTCCAACACCAACACCATGTTCGACGTGGTGCGCGACAATCCGGCTGACAGTCATCCGCTGCTGGAAGGCTGGATCCAGCGCGATCTGGCGGTCGAACTGTTCCGCTCGGCCGGGCAGGATTTCGAGGCGCTGAAGAAGAAGGCGCAGCAGCGTGACTTCACCCCGGTGCCGCTGACCGGCGCCAGCCTGGATGCGAAGTACGCGGTGAAGACCGAAGTGATCACCTCGCACAACGTGGCCGCGCGCCTGGAAGGCAGCACGCATCCGGACGAGACCCTCATCTACAGCGCGCACTGGGACCACATCGGCGTGGGCGAGCCCGACGCACGCGGCGACCGCATCTTCAACGGCGCGCTGGACAACGCCAGCGGCACCGCCTCGCTGATCGAACTGGCGCGTGGCTTCGCCAAGGCACCGCGTCCGCAGCGTTCGGTCGTGTTCCTGGCGGTAACCGCCGAGGAGAAGGGCCTGCTGGGTTCGGAGTACTACGCAACGCACCCGCTGTACCCGCTGGAAAAGACCGTGGCGATGATCAACATGGACGGCATGGCGCCGTTCGGCCCGTCGCGCGATTTCGGCATCTACGGCGCGGCGCGCTTCGAGCTGCTGGACCAGTTGAAGGACGTGGCCAAGGGCTGGGACATCCGCTACACGCCGGACCCGAAGCCGGAGGCCGGCCTGTTCTTCCGCTCCGATCACTTCCCGTTCGCCAAGCGTGGCGTGCCCGCGCTGTCCTGGTCGGCAGGGCAGGACTGGGTGGACGGTGGCGTCGCGGCGGGCAAGAAGGCGTCCGAGGACTACACCGCCAAGCGGTACCACCAGCAGGGCGACGAGTGGCAGCCGGACTGGGTGTTCGCTGGCGCCGCCCGCGACCTGGAAGTGCTGTACACCCTGGGCAACCAGTTGGCCAACTCGCGCAGCTGGCCGAACTGGAGCAAGGACGAGGCGTTCCGCGCCGTGCGTGACGCCAGCGCCGACCAGCGCAGATAAGGGAATGCGCCGGGCTCACCCGGCGCCTCCCCGGTTGCCGGCCGCTGGCCGACAACCCGGTAGTGCCTGGTAGTGCCGGCCGCTGGCCGGCAACCAGGTGATGCCTGGTAGTTCCGGCCGCTGGCCGGCAACCCGGTGATGCCTGGTAGTGCCGGCCGCTGGCCGGCAACCCGGTGATGTCTGGTAGTGCCGGCCGCTGGCCGGCAACCCGGTGATGCTTCCGGAAGCAATGGGGAGCCGGCCAGCGGCCGGCCCTACCAGAACTGGTTCCATCCACCCTTTCCCGGCCTTCGTCGCACATCGCTTGTTTGCCCGAAGGGCCGCTCTATGCTCGGCTCACCCCTTCCACCAAGGCGCCGCCGTGATCGCCAGCTTCTCCCTCATCATCCGTCATCTGCTGGCCTGGGCCGCGGCGCTGTTCGTTGCCGGCATGGTCTGGAGTGGCATCTTCAGCGGCATGAACGACGGCCCAGGCTGGGTGTTCGGGCTGCTGGTGATGTTCCTGATGATCTCCGCGCTGGGCAGCGCGATCACCCACGTGCGCCGGGTCTGGCTGGTGGCCGGTCGCCTCGATGGCGCCACGTTGTCGGGCCGCCAGCGCCGGCAGATCGAACTGCCGATGGATGCCGGCCAGGCCTTCGCAGTGGTCGAGGCTGCCGTCGGCGAACTGCCGCGGGTGGAAGAGGTGGAGAGCTCTGCCGGCAGTCTGCAGGTGCGTGCCTATGTGCGGCGCGTCGATCTGTGGAACGGCCGGCAACCGTCGCGCTGGAACCTGCCGGCGCGGCTGGCGATCAAACGCAACAGCGTGCTGGCCACGGTAACGCCGGGGCAGGGCACCAGCACGGTGACGCTGCTGTTCGAACCGGACGCCGGCTGGTGGGCCGATCTGCTGGCACTGGATGAAGGCAGCAACTATGAGAACGCCGAAGCGGTGACCCGTGCGATCAGCCGCCGCGTGGCTGACCAGCGCCGCGACGAGCAGGCCGCTGCCGAACAGACCCAGGTGGAAAAGGAACTGTCGGTCGCGCGCTTGAACCTGCTGCACGCGCAGGTCGAGCCGCACTTCCTGTACAACTCGCTGGCCAATGCGCAGGTGCTGACCCGCACCGACCCGGCGCGCGCCGAGCAGATGCTCGGCCACCTGATCCAGTACCTGCGCAGTTCGCTGCCGCAGGTGGACGAATCGGTTTCCACGCTGGGCGTGGAGCTGGAACGCACCCGCGCCTATCTGGAAATCCTGCGTATCCGCATGGGCGCACGGCTGGCGGTGGAAGTGCAGGTGCCCACCGAGCTGCACGAAGTGAAGATGCCGGCGATGGCGCTGCAGACCCTGGTCGAGAATGCGATCAAGCACGGCCTGGAGCCCAAGCCCGGCGGCGGCACGATCTGGATTCTCGCGCGTGGTTTCGATGACCATGTCACCGTGACGGTCGCCGACGATGGGCTCGGTTTCGGACAGGGCACCAGCGGCACCGGCATCGGCCTGAAGAACCTGCGCGAGCGCCTGCGGCTGACCTGCGGCGAGCAGGCCGGAGTGGCGATCGTGGCCAATTTCCCCAGTGGTGTAGCCGCTACCATGACCCTGCCGCAGTTGGCCAAGGAGCCCAGCCATGCCGCTTGAAGCGCTGATTGCCGAAGACGAGGAGCTGCTGCGGCACTCGCTGGTCGAGCAGCTCGGGCGGCTGTGGCCGGAGCTGAAGCTGGTGGCCGAATGCGAGGACGGTGCCAGTGCGCTGGAACAGCTGGCCGAGAAGCAGCCGGACATCGCCTTCCTCGACATCCGCATGCCCGGCATCAGCGGCATCGAAGTGGCGCGGTCATTGGCCGAACTGAGCCCGCGCACGCAGGTGGTGTTCGTCACCGCCTACGACCAGTACGCCATCGATGCCTTCGAGCAGGGCGCGATGGATTACCTGCTCAAGCCGGTCAGTGACGAACGGCTGCTGGCCACGCGCGACCGCATTCTTTCGCGGCTGCCATCCACGCGCCAGGACGATGCGGTGCTGGAGCGCCTGCTGCAGCGCCTGGGTGCAGGCCCGGCCGCCAACGACCGGCCGCCCTTGGCCTGGATCACCGCCAGCAATGGCCGCGATACGCAGCTGATCATGCTCGACGATGTGATCTATTTCCGCGCTGACAACAAGTACACCACGGTGGTCACTGCCGCCGGCGAAAGCCTGCTGCGCACACCGCTGCGCGAGCTGCTGGAAGTGCTCGATCCGCTGCACTTCCGCCAGGTACATCGCTCCACCATCGTCAACATGAAGGCGGTGGCAGCCGTCAGCCGCGACGATACCGGCCGTGGCGTGCTGCGCCTGCGCCAGCGTGCCGAAACCCTGGTGGTCAGCCAGCCGTTCATGAGCCTGTTCCGCGGCATGTAGCCGCAGCCATTGCCATCCACCGAGGAACGAACATGCGCCGTATCCTGCTTGTAGGTGTCGCCGTGCTGGCCATCGCCGGCTGCGAAAAGTCCAGCAACACGTCGATCACCCGCACCAATGCCAATGGCGTGGACACGCTGTACAGCAAGAGCACGGTGGTCGATGGCGTGGCGCGTTTCGAATGCATCGCCAGCAGCAGTGGCCAATGCCATTACCTGGTGCTGGCGCCGGGCTGCAGCACCGACACCGCTTGCGCGACGCCGCCGCTGCGCCGGTTCGCGGTGGCCGCAGGCAAGACCGAGCAGGTCAGTGGCCTGCCGAAGGACTTCCGCCAGTGCGTCAGCGACGTGCAGAAAGAACAATGCCACCGTGACTGAGCACGGTGGCATTGTGGCTCCCCCCGGATTGCGTTCGGCTCAGTAAGCCGGCTGCAGCGTCATGTCGTGATGGTGTTCGGTTTCACCGACATGATTCAGGCGACCCACCAGTTCGGAGTGCTGCTTCATGCGCCCGATCTCGGTCATGATGCGGATGTCCTCGTGGCGCAGCTCGCGCTTGGCGGTGACCGCCTGCTTGTAGTCCAGCACTTCCGGATAGTGTTCAGCCAGGTCCAGCGCTTCGGCCACGTGCTCGACGCTGTCGGCCTTGGAGGTGATGCGCGCGCGGCTGTTGAAGGCCTTCATCCAGCGTTCGAAGCCCGCTGTGCGGTCGAACATGTTGGCCATGAACCAGATCACGAACAGGATCGAGATCCACGAGCCGAACACCACGACCACGCGGGTGAAGGTGATGTGGTAATCGTCGCGCCACAGGTAATTGGTGATCAGGCCGAGGATCAGCAGCGAAGCCGCCTGCCATCCGACGATCGAAGTGATCAGCCATTGGCACTTGGCCTGGGCCAGCACCGCCACTTCATCGCGGATCTGCTGTTCGCTGAGGCTGCGCCAGTGCGCGACCTGTTTTTCGAACGGGCTGCTGTAGAGCTCGTTGTCGCGAAGCAGTAATCCCAAACCCTTGAACAAAGCAATCATGGCTGGCTCCTTGTGGAACGTGCGGCGATCTGCAGTGGACGGTGTGGCGGGTTCAGTTCTAGCACTTCCAGCGAGCGGTGCAATGGCCTCAAGGCCACGCGGCACAAGGGTTCTGTCTGAACAGGTGAATATTGTTGCGACGCAGCATTGCTCGCGTGGCCTGCGACAAGATGTCGCAGGGTGAAATGTGCTGCGCGCGCACATGAAACCGACGCTAAGCGGATGGGCTCGCTGTGCCGGTCGTGATCGACCAGAATCGGGGTGGACCGCGCAGGACGTGGTCCGTCCCTCCGCCGATCTGGACCCGTGATGCCGCCGTTGCTGCACCGTCTTTCCCGCCCCGTCACCGCGCCGATCCGGCGCTGGGTCCTGGATGCGTTTCCGCGTGGCCAGAGCGGCATCGACTACGACCATCCACTGGGCGATCCCGGCTGGTTCGGGCCGGACAGCGTGACCTGGCGGATGCACGCAGAGCTGCCCTCGATGCTGGCCGGCGGTCTGTGTGCGCTGATGCTGCAGACGCTGCATCCGCGCGCGCTGGCCGGTGTCTACGATCATTCCAATTTCCGCCAGGACCTGGTCGGCCGCCTGCGCCGTACCACTGCCTTCGTGGCCGGCACCAGCTACGCGCCGGCGCGCGAGGTGGAAGCGCTGGTGGCCAAGGTGCGGCACATCCACGCGCAGGTCCGCGGGCGTACCGCGCAGGGTGAGCCGTATGCCGCCGACGATCCGCACCTGCTGACGTGGGTGCACGTGACCGAGGCCTACGGCTTCCTGCAGGGCTATCGCCGCTACGGGCGCGAGGTGCCTGCCGCGATCGCCGACCGCTATTACGACGAGTACCGCTGCGTGGCCGAAGCGCTGGGCGCGGTGGACGTACCACGCAGTGCAGCGGAAGTGGATGCGTATTTCTGTGCACGGCAGCCGGAGCTGGTGGTGGACGAACGCTCCCGCGAAGTGCTGCAGGTGCTGTCCGGCGTGCGCCTGCCGGTGCCGGTGCCCGGCCTGTCGCGCGAGATCTTCCTCGGTGCCGGTGCCGCGCTGCTGCCGGACTGGGCCGAGGGCATGCTCGAGCGCAGCACGCGCCAGCGTGCGCAGGCCGCAGCTTCGGCGAAGCTGATGCAGGGCATGGCGCCGCTGTTCCGCCGCGCGCTGCCCGACGGCCTGGCGAGCCGCGCCTGCGCCCGCGTGGGTGTGCCGGTGGAATCGTTGCGCGAGTGGCCGGCATTGCCCCGGTAAACGCCGACCTTCGGCACGCTGGCCGGCTGTGGTGGATGTGGACCTGGGACCGCACGCTTTGGCGCCCAGCCTCGTCCACGCCATTCGCGGATGGCACACGGTAGATCCACGCCATGCGTGGATTGGCTTTACGTGGTCGACTTCAGCCCACGCAACAGCATCTCCAGTGCCGCCGTTGCTTGGCGAAGGCGCGCATCGCCATCTTCACCTTCGGCTATCCAGAACGCGGCCTCGGCCAGGCTGCCGTAGATCAGCGATGCCAGCGCCTGCGCGTCCACCGGCGCGACCAGGCCTTGCGCGATCAACTGTTCGATCAGGCGTTGCATCGAGTGCACGCAGTTCCGCTGCGATTCCGGCGATGCGCCACCGAGCACCGCACGTGCATCGCGCAGCACGATGCGCTGGATCTCTGGTTCCAGCGCCATCTCCAGGTAGGCACTACAGCGCCGCACGAAGCCGTCCCAGGTGTCGGCGGTACCATCGCTGATCGCCTGCAGGCGCGCGTCCATCTCATCGTCAAGCTGGACGACCACCGCCGCCAGCAGACCCTTCTTGTCGCCGAAATGGTGATACAGCGCGCCGCGGGTCAGCCCAGCCTGGGCTGTCAGGTCGTCCATCGAGGCGGCGGCATAGCCCTGTTCGCTGAACACGCGACGGGCGGTGGCCAGCAGATTGGCGCGCGTTTCTTCCATCTCGGCGCGGGTGCGACGGACCATCGGGATCTCCTTACATACGACGTGCATGATTATTTACATACGGAGCGTATGAATGTAGTCTCATATTCATACGTTCTGTATGTATTGTCGTGGCGCCGCGTGCGCCAGACAAGTCTGCCCTGGAGATTTCGATGGCCACCCCGTATCGCGACCTGTTCGCAGCCCCAGGCACCACCGGCCTTGCCCTGGCCGGGCTGCTGGCACGCCTGCCCCTGCCGATGACCGGCATCGGCTTCATCACCTTGCTGTCGCAGCTGCGCGGCAGTTATGCGCTGGCCGGTGCGGTGTCGGCCACCTTCGTGCTGACCTATGCATTGCTGTCGCCGCAGGTGTCGCGTTGGGTCGACCGCCATGGGCAGCGCAGGGTTCTGCCGTGGGCCACCGCAGCCAGCGCTACAGGCCTGTTGCTCCTGCTGGCATGCACGCTGCTGCGGGCGCCGTACTGGACCTTGTTCGCCGCGGCGATCCTGGCCGGCTGCATGCCCAGCGTGTCGGCGATGGTGCGGGCGCGCTGGACCGCGATTCACCGCGGTCGCCCGCAACTGCAGACGGCCTATTCGCTGGAGACGGTGTTCGATGAGGTCACCTTCATCGCCGGTCCGCCGTTGTCGGTCGGGCTGTCGGTGGCTATATGGCCGCAGGCCGGCGTGCTGGCTGCCGCCCTGCTGCTGGTCGTCGGCATGACGCTACTGGTACTGCAGCGTGGCACCGAACCGCCGCTGCAGGCCTGCGAGGGCGGCGCACCTTCGCGCTCATTGCTGCGGCAACCGGAGATCTGCCTGCTCGCATTGCTGATGCTGGCGATGGGTGTGGTTGTCGGCACGGTCGACATCACCAGCGTGGCCTTTGCCGAACAGCGAGGGCAGCCACTGGCAGCCAGCGCGGTGCTGTCGGCGTACGCACTTGGCAGCTGCGTGGCAGGGCTTCTGTTTGGTGCGCTGAAGCTGCAGGTGCCGTTGCAGCGCCTGTTGCTGCTGGGCGCAGGAGCAACCGCGTTGACCACATTGCCGCTGCTGTCGGTGGGCACCCTTCCTGCATTGGCCATTGTGGTGCTGCTGGCTGGGCTGTCCTTCGCGCCGACGATGATCGTGGCGATGTCGCTGGTGGAACAGCGCGTGCCCGAATGGCGCCTCACCGAGGGCATGACCTGGTTGCTGGCTGGCCTGAACATCGGCGTGGCACTGGGTGCCGCGTTGTCCGGGCAGAGCGTTGATGCCGGTGGTGTGCGCAGCGGCTTCGTCGTCGCGTTGGTGGCAGGCAGCGTCGTGCTGCTGATCGCCCTGCTCGCGCAAGGTGCGCTACGCACTTCTGCTTCGTCCACCTCCTCTGCTGGGATGGTCCCGTGAGTACTTCATCGCCCGCGCAAGCGTCGCCTGTGCCTCGCCATCCGTGGTGGGCCACCTCCGCCGTCGGCCTCGCTACCTTCTCCGTGGTCACCACCGAAATGCTGCCGGTCGGCCTGCTGACCCCCATCGCCGACAGCCTCGGCGCATCCGTAGGCACCGCCGGTCTGATGATCTCCTTGCCGGCACTGCTGGCGGCGCTGTTCGCACCGCTGGTGGTGATCGCAGCCGGTGGCATTGATCGTCGCCGCATCCTGTGCGCGTTGCTCGGCCTGCTGCTGGTGGCCAACGTCGCCTCGGCACTGGCGCCAAGCATCGGAGGGTTGCTGGCCGCGCGCATGCTGGTGGGCTTCTGCATGGGCGGCATATGGGCCATCGCCGGCGGACTGGCGGCGCGCCTGGTGCCGTCAGCGCGCATCGGCCTGGCCACCTCGATCATCTTCGGTGGCGTAGCCGCGGCCTCGGTGCTGGGCGTGCCGCTGGGTGCACTGATTGGCGAGGCGCTGGGATGGCGTTGGGCCTTCGTGGTGATGGCTGCGTTCAGTGCAGCCGTCCTGCTGTTGCACCTGTGGGTGGTGCCAGCGTTGCCGGTGGACGGCTCGGTGCGCGCGCGCCAGTTCGTGCAGCAGCTCGGCAACCGCAGCCTGCAGCAGGGGCTGCTGCTGACCCTGCTGCTGGTGGCGGGGCACTTCATCGCGTTCACCTACGTGCGGCCGCTGCTGACCACGCTGGCGAGCATCGATGCGGCGTGGATCGGAGGCCTGCTGTTTGCCTATGGCATGGCCGGCATCGTCGGCAACTTCATCGTTGGCCTGCTGGCGGCGCGACGTCCGCGCGGGTTGCTGCTGGCCATTGCGCTGGGGTTGCTGCTGACACCGCTGTTGTTCCTGTGGACCGGCGGCACGCCGGCCAGTGGCGCGGTGGTGTTGCTGTTGTGGGGCCTGGCCTATGGCGGGGTATCGGTGGGGTTGATGACGTGGATGATGACGGCGGCCCCCAAGGCCGTGGAGATCGCTACGGCGCTTTACGTGGGCGTGTTCAACATCGGCATCGCGCTGGGCGCGTGGGGTGGGGGGCTGCTGCTGGATGGCATCGGGCTGCGCGCCAATCTCTGTGTCGCAGCCGGGTTTGCGGCAGCGGCGACGTTGGTCGTGGCTGGTATGCGCAGGCAGTAGATCCACGCCACGTGTGGATGGCGAAAAACTGCCAACCGAGGTTGGCGTCTACCCATGGAAATAAAACGGGCGCCTTTCGGCGCCCGTCTGCGTTACATCACCACACCTTGACCCGCTTGTCCGGGGCCAGGTACAGCTTCTGGCCTTCCTTCACTTCAAACGCCGGGTACCAGGCGTCGATGTTGCGCACCGTCAACGCGCGGAACTGGCCCGGTGCATGCACGTCGGTTAGCAGCGAATTGCGCAGCGCCTGCTCGCGGCTCTTGCTGCGCCAGGCCTGGGCGAAGCCGAGGAAGAAGCGCTGGTCCGGGCTGAAACCTTCCAGGGTCTGGCCCGGCTTGCCCTGCAGCGACAGCTGGTAGGCGTCGTAGGCGGTACCCAGGCCGGCGACATCGGCGATGTTCTCGCCCAGCGTCAGCTTGCCGTTCACATGTACACCCGGGAACGGCTCGTAGCTGCTGAACTGCGCGGCCAGTGCATCGCCGGCCGCGTTGAACTGCTTGAGGTCTTCGGCCGTCCACCAGTTGTGCAGCTTGCCGGTGTCGTCGAACAACGCACCCGCGTTGTCGAAGCCATGGCTGATTTCGTGGCCGATCACCGCGCCGATCGCACCGTAGTTCACTGCGTCGTCGGCGGCACCGTCGAAGAACGGCGGCTGCAGGATCGCCGCCGGGAACACCAGGCGGTTTTCCAGCGGCACGTTCATCGCGTTGATGGTCTGCGGCAGCATCGCCCACTCGCTGTGGTCGACCGGCTTGCCCAGCTTGGCGATGTTGCGCTGGTACTCGAACAGCTCGGCGCGCTGCGCATTGCCCAGCGGATCATCACGACGGATGTCCAGGCCGGTGTAGTCGCGCCACTTGTCCGGATAGCCCATGCCCACGGTCAGGCCGGCCACCTTGGCCTTGGCGCTGGCCTTGGTCTGCGGTGACATCCAGGCCAGTGCATCGATGCGCTTGGCGAAGGCGGCGATGATGTTCTTCGCCATCTCGTCGGCACGTTCCTTGGTCTTCGCATCGAAGTGCTTTTCGACGTAACGCTTGCCGATGGCCTCGCCGACGGCATGGTTGGCGTCATCCACGGCACGCTTCCAGCGGTCGCTCTGCTGCGGCGTACCGCTCAGCGCGGTGCCGTGGAAGGCGAAGCGCGCATCGGCGAACTTCTTCGGCAGGTAGGCAGCGGCTCGGTCCAGCGCGTGGAAGGTCATGTAGTCCTTCCAGGCATCCAGCGGCTCGGTGGCCACCAGCTTGGACAGGCCGGCCACGGCCTTGGGCTGCCACACGATGAAGTCCTGCTGCTGGCCAAGCTTGGCGGCGTCCAGGAACGCGGCCCAGTCCATGCCCGGGGCCTTGGCGTTGAAGTCGGCCTGGGTCCAGGGGTTGGCGCCCTTGGTCACGTCATTGGTTTCTTCCTGCGTGGCATGCGCCTGGGCGATCTTCGTTTCCAGGGCGAGGATGCGCTGCGCCTTGCCGGCCGGGTCGGCCACGCCGGCCAGCTGCAGCACCTGCGCGATGTAGGCCTGGTACTGCTTGCGCAGCTCGGCCATGCGGCCACCGCCCAGGTAGAAATCGCGGTCCGGCATGCCCAGGCCGCCCTGCACCAGGTACGGCGCGGTACGGTCCGGCTGCAGCAGGTCCACCGACACCCACAGGCCGAACAGGCGGTCGGTGTAGAAGTTGGTGGCATTGAGCAGGTCGACGTCGGCGCGCACGTCGCCGCCGAGGGCGCGGGCCAGGCCGGCCTTGTCGGCGATCGCATCGATGTTCTTCAGCTGCGGCTGCACCGGTGCCAGGCCGCGCTGCTCGATGCCGGCCTCGTCCATGTAGGCGGCGTAGTAGTCGCCGATCAGCTTGTCTTCGCCGCTGGCCTGGGCGTTGCCGGCAGCGCCTTCCAGGATCGCGCGGGTGTCGGCCTGGGTCTTCTCGGCAATCACGTTGAAGCTGCCGAAGCGCGAGCGGTCGGCCGGAATCTCGGTGTTCTTCACCCAGCTGCCGTTGGCGAAACCGAAGAAGTCGTCACCGGCGGCGATGCTGCGGTCCATGCCACTGGCATCGAAACCAAAACTGCCCAGCATCGGCTTGGCGGCAGCGGGTGTCGCCTCGGCCGGTGCGGCGGTGCCGGCGGCCGGATCGGCCGGGCGGTCGCAGGCGGCCAGGGACAGGCTGGCAACGATGGCCAGTGCCAGGGTGGGGCGGCGCAGCTTGGACATGGACTTCTCTTGCGGCGGAAAACTCCAAGTCTAATCCGCTGCGGGCCGGCTGGACGTGCTCGACAGGGCCAGCACTGTGCGTGATCTGGCTGAACACGCCGCAGCGATCTTCACGCGGTCACCGGCGTGGTGCATGCTGCGGGCTGGATGTCTGCAGCACCCGGGGGAGGGCGCATGCAGGACGGGTCGAGGCGTCAAGAATGGCGTCCGCCGGCCGTTGAGGTCGGGGATGTGGAGGAATCGTTCGCGCATGAAGCCAGCCGACTGCACAGGGAAGACCGACCGATGCCGGCGCTGAGACACGCGCTGGCCCGGCCGTTGCGTGCCATTACCTGGGGCGGCGTGGTGCTGGGCGTGCTGCTGGCGGCAGGCCTGGCCGCGATGCTGGCCAACGATTACCAGCGCCGGCTGGAAGCCGCGCAGCGGCAGAGCCGGGCGCTGGCGATAGGCAGCGAGCGCCTGCTGGCACTGGAGCTGCGCAACCTGGAACGGGCGATGGCCGGCATCGCCGCCGATGCGGCCGAGCTGTTCCGCACGGTGCCTGCGCAGGCGCCCGCGCTGCTGGACGCCGCCATAGCCGGCGTGCTGCGCCGGCACGCCGAACTGCACAGCATTGTCGTGCTCGATACCTATGGCCGCGCCCTGACCGCCGGCAAGGGCGACCTGCAGCTGCCACTGTGGACCGATCCGCAGCGACGGGGGCAGGGAAGTGCGCTGTACATCGGGCCGCCGCAGCGTGCCAGCGACGGTGGCTGGGTGGTGCCGCTGGCGCTGCCGATGGCTGGCGATCGCTGGCTGCTGGCACGGCTGCGCTGCGGCGAACTGCAGCGGATCGTGGGCGGTCTCGATGTGGGGCCGAGTGGCCTGGCCTCGATCAGCGACGCCGATGGCTACATGCTGGCCCGCGTCCCCGATCCGCACGGCACCGTCGGCCGCCGTTACACGCTGCCGGCACGCACGCTGCTGGGCCGGCAGGCAGTGGTCGAGCTGGGCAGCATTCCCGGCGCGGTGGACCAGATACCGCGCATCTCCACCATCAGCACCCTTGAGCGCAGTCCACTGGCGGTGCAGGTCGGCCTGGCAAACGAAGATGTGCTGAAGCCGTGGTGGCCGTATCTGCAGGCGGCGATTGCCATCATGCTGGCCTACGTGGCGCTGCTGCTGGTGCTGCTGTACGCGGTGCGCCGCAGCACGCACCGGCAGCAGTCGATGGCCGAAGAGCTGCGGACCGGCCACGCCGAGCTGCGCCTGGCCCATCAGGTGGGCCGCGTATGCACCTGGTATGTCGACGAAGACGCTGCGCTGCTGCGCTGGTCACCGCTGGCGCGCGAGATCTTCGGTGTGCAGACCGATGCGCTGCCGGTGGCCGAATTCTTCGCCCGCGTGCACCACGATGACAGCGCACGCATGCAGCAGGCCTTCGATCAGGCCTTCGCCGGCAACGCTGTACTCGACGAAGAATTCCGCCTGGTGCTGCCCGGCGGTGCCGTGCGCTGGGTTGCCGCGCGTGGCCAGCGGGTAGCGGTGGTCGATCGGCAGCGGCGCATGATCGGCGCACTGACCGACCTCAGCGAGCGCTACCAGGCACGCGAGCAGATGCGCCAGGTTGAACGCCGCTTCCGCCTGTTGTTCGATCGAAACCCCGCGCCGTTCTGGGTGTTCGATCCGGACACCTTGCGCTTCATCGAGGTCAACGAGGCGGCCGTGCAGCAGTACGGCTACAGCCGCGATGAATTCCTGGCGATGAGCATCCTCGACATCCGCCCACGCGAGGGCTGGGAAGAGGTCAAGGGCGCGATCGCGCAGGTGCGCAGTGGTGAACTGCAGGACGCTGCGGTGCGCCTGCACCAGCGCAAGGATGGCTCGGTTTTCGAAGTGCGCGTGCACCTGTCGCAGCTGGATTTCGATGGCCAGCCCGCGTGCCTGGTGCTGGCCGAGGATGTCAGCGAGCGGCTGGCCTACGAGCGCGACCTGGCCTATCACGCACGCCACAACCCGGCCACCGGCCTGCTCAACGTGCGCGCACTGAGCGAACAGCTGGACGAGCAGGCCGGCGCCTACACCATCGCCTATGTGCAGCTGCGCGGGCTGCAGCTGGTGGCCGATACGCTGGGTCGCGAGATCGGTGATGCGGTACTGCAGTCGATGGCCTCGCGCCTGGGCGGGCTGGGCGCGCGCTTCGGCCTGCTGGCGTTCCAGCCGGCGGAGGATTTCGTGCTGGCGATCGCGCCGGAACACAACACCCAGCGCGTGCTGGACGATCTGCTGCAGATCGTCTCGGCACCGATGCGCGGCCAGGATTCGCTGCACCAGTTCGAACCCCGCATTGGTGTGGCCGTACATGACGCCGATGCAGGCCACAGTGCCGAACAGGCGATCGGCATGGCCGCGCAGGCGGCGCACGCGGCCCGCGCCGAAGGCAACGTGGTGGCCTGGTTCGATGCGGCGGTGACCATCCGCCTGGCCGACCGCCTGCGCCTGGCCGGGCGCATCCACGCGGCCATCGACAACGAATTCCAGCTGTACTTCCAGCCGATCCGGCACGCCAGCGATGGCAGCCCGGCGTCGCTGGAGGCGCTGCTGCGCTGGCCGCAGGCCGATGGCAGCTTCATCCCGCCCAGCGAGTTCATCCAGTTGTGCGAGGACACCGGCCTGATCCTGGCGTTGGGACGCTGGGTGATCCGCGCGGCAGCACAGGCGCAGCGGCGTCTGGTCGAAGCGGGGTGGGGCGAGCTGTCCATCGCAGTCAACGTGTCGGCGGTGCAGTTCTTCAACAGCGATCTGGTGGCCGAGTTCGCCCGCGCGCAGCAGGATTTCGGCCTGGCCCGTGGTGCACTGCACGTGGAACTGACCGAGAGCAGCCTGATGCGCAAGCCGGCACAGGCGATGCAGACCATGCAGCGCCTGCACGAGCAGGGCATCCGCGTGTCGCTGGACGATTTCGGTACCGGCTACTCGAGCATGTCCTACCTGCAGCACCTGCCGCTGGACGTCCTGAAGATCGATCGCAGTTTTGTGGCCGACGTGGAGACCAATCCGCGCAACGCATCGATCTGCCGGGCACTGCTGTCGCTGGGCCACAGCATGGGGCTGACGATCATCGCCGAGGGCGTGGAAACGCCGGGGCAGCTGGACTGGCTGGCCGCACATGGCTGCGACCAGGTGCAGGGCTACCTGCTGGGACGGCCGGCACCGCTGGAAAAGATCATCGCGCAGCTGGATGAGGTTGTCGCCTAGGCCGCGCTTCGCGCTTCGCCGGGCATGGCCCGGCGCTACCGTGTCATGGGCGCGTCTCTGGTAGCGCCGGGCCATGCCCGGCGGACGCACGCTTACACCCCGGTTTCCACCAGGTAGTCGATGAAGCTGCGCACCTTGGGGGCGAGATGGCTGCGGCTGGTGTAGACGGCGAAGATGCCGATCGGCTCAGCTTCCCATCCGGGCAGGATGCGCACCAGGCGGCCATCGGCCAGCGCCTCGTGCAACAGGAAGTCCGGCTGCAGGATCACGCCCATGCCGGCAATCGCCGCTTCGCGCAGGACGTCGCCATTGTTGGCGCGCAGCATGGTGGTCACTGCAACCTTCACTTCGCCACCCGGTCCCTGCAGGGGCCAGTGGTCGCCGGCGGCCCAGTAGCTGTAGCCGAGGCAGGCGTGGGTCTGCAGATCCTCGGGGGCCTGCGGCGTTCCGTGTGCGGCCAGGTAGGCCGGTGCGGCACACAGGCTGATCCGAGATTGGCCCAGGCGCCGCGCGATCAGGCTCGGGCCCGGTTCGCGGGTGATGCGGATGGCCACGTCGTAGCCTTCTTCGACCATGTCCACCAGGCGGTCGGACAGCGCCAGGTCCAGTTCGACCTGTGGGAAGCGTTCGCGGTAGCCGGCCAGCAACGGGCCGAGGCGGGCGATGCCCCAGCTGACCGGTGCGTTGATGCGCAGCGTGCCGGACGGCTCCAGCGCCTGTGCGCCGATGCTGGCCTCAAGCGCATCGAACTCGGCCAGCAGGCGCACGCACTGCGCGTAGTAGGCGGCACCGGCGCTGGTCGGGCTGACCCGGCGGGTGGTGCGGTGGAGCAGGCGGGTGGACAGGCGCTTTTCCAGTGCGGCGACCTGGCGGGTGACACCGGCCGTGGACATGTCCAGCGCCTGTGCGGCGGCGCTGAAGCCGTTGCGTTCGACCACCGCGACGAACACGCGCATCGCATCCAGGGTGTCCATTGTTGCGCCTTCTGAAATAAATACGGTCGATCCATCGTATTTATCGGCAATGGAGGGCGCAATAACCTGTGCCCTGTCCCTGCCGAGGTACCCCATGAACGCTACCGCCGCCCGCCTGTCCCCGCTCGCCCCGTACGCCGCGACCCTGCTGCGGTTGGCCCTGGGCGTGTTGTTCCTGGTCCATGCGCTGACCAAGCTGCTGGTGTTCACTCCGGCAGGTACCGCGGCCTTCTTCGAGTCGCTGGGCCTGCCCGGCGTGTTGGGCTACCTCACCATCGCCGTTGAACTGGCGATTTCCGCAGCGCTGCTGCTCGGCATCTACGCGCGCTGGATCGGCCTGCTCGGTGTGCCGCTGCTGCTGGGCACCATCGTGACGGTGCACGGCGCCAACGGTTTCAGCTTCGCCAATGCTGGCGGTGGCTGGGAATACCCGGCGTTCTGGGCGCTGGCCCTGGTCGTGCTGTTCCTGCTGGGCGATGGTCGCTGGACCCTGCGTTCGCGCTGAACGTCCCCCGGCCCGCTGCCTGTTCCTGTGATTGGAGAAGATCATGTCCCGCCTGCCTTCGCTGTACATCTCCCACGGCTCGCCGATGACCGCCCTGCATCCGGGCCAGGTCGGCGTGCGGCTGGCCGAGCTGGCCCGCGACCTGCCAACGCCGCGTGCGATCGTCATCGCCTCAGCGCATTGGCTGGCCCGGCAGCCGCTGGTCGGCAACCATCCGCAGCCGCCCACCCTCCACGATTTCGGCGGCTTCCCACGCGAACTGTTCGCGCTGCAGTACCCGGCGCCCGGTGATCCGGCGTTGGCTGAAGAGGTGGCGGGCCGCATCGCCGCCGCCGGCCTGCCGGTGGCACTCGATCCGCAACGTGGCCTCGACCACGGCGCGTGGGTGCCGCTGCGCCTGCTGCACCCGCAGGCCGACATCCCGGTGGTGCCGGTGTCGATCCAGCCGATGCTGGGCCCGCAGCATCAGTTCGCGCTGGGCCGTGCGCTGGCGCCGCTGCGCGAACAGGGCGTGCTGCTGATCGGTTCGGGCAGCATCACCCACAACCTGCACGATTGGGGCCACTATCAGGACGGCAAGCAAGCGCCCTACGTGCGCCCTTTCATCGACTGGGTGGAGCAGCGGCTGGCCGCCAATGACCGCGATGCCCTGTTCGACTACCGCCGACAGGCACCGTTTGCCGAGCGCGCGCATCCCACCGATGAGCATCTGCTGCCGCTGTACTTTGCGATGGGTGCGGCGGGGGAGGGGGGCTTCGGTGCCAAGCGCATCGATGCGGGTGTCGATGCCGGCTTCCTGGCGATGGACCTCTATCGCTTCGATGGTGAGGACCGCGCTCAGGACGCGGCATGACCCCACCGCTGCTGCCAGGGCTGGAACGCCCTGCACAAGGACGCGTGCAGGGCCGGTTGGCAGTGCTGCATGACGACGTGGCCAGCACGCCGGCCTCGACCGGGCGGCGCTTGCTGTCGCGGTCCTGACGCGCATTCAGATGGCTGGCCGCAGTGGCGGCCTGCTGTGTTAAGTTTTTTCCCGTCCCCCGGCGCACTCCGGTTTTTCCGGCCCCACGCGCCGCTCCTGTGGAAGAAGCATGCACACCATCGAAGTCGTCCTGGCGATGCTGGTGGCCGTTGTCGCCAGCGGTTACCTGGTTCGCGTCCTGCCATTCTCGTTGCCGCTGCCGCTGGTGCAGATCGGCCTCGGCGCGGTGATCGCCGGGGTATTCAACCGCGGCCATGCACTGGAACCGGAAGTGTTCTTCCTGCTGTTCCTGCCGCCACTGCTGTTCCTCGATGGCTGGCGCATTCCCAAGCAGGGCCTGTTCCGCGACAAGGGCGCGATCCTCGAACTGGCGTTCGGGCTGGTGGTGTTCACCGTGATCGGCGCGGGCCTGCTGATCCACTGGATGATTCCGGTGATGCCACTGGCGGTGTGTTTCGCGCTGGCCGCGATCGTGTCACCGACCGATCCTGTGGCGGTCGGCGCGATCGCTGCCAAGGCACCGATTCCCAAGCGCCTGATGCACATCCTGGAAGGCGAGTCACTGCTCAACGATGCCTCCGGCCTGGTCTGCTTCCGCTTCGCGGTAGCGGCGGTGATGACCGGTACCTTCTCGCTGGCGACCGCCTCGCTGACCTTCGTGTGGGTGGCGGTGGCCGGCCTGGCCGTCGGCGTGGCGGTCACCCTGGGCGTGTCCACGTTCCAGCGCTGGCTGTGGCGCCGTTTCGGCGAAGAGCCGGGCGCGGCGATGCTGGTCAACCTGCTGATCCCGTTCGCGGCGTACCTGCTGGCCGAAGAGATCAATGCTTCGGGCATCCTCGCTGCGGTCGCAGCGGGTATTTCGATGAGCTACGTGGAAATGACCGGCCGTGTCTCCGGCAGCATGCGCGTGCAGCGCGCCGGCGTCTGGAACATGCTGCAGTTCAGCTTCAACGGCATCATGTTCGTGCTGCTGGGCGAGCAGCTGCCGGGCATCGTCGAACGCGCCACCACCACCATGAACGAGAGCGGCCACCAGAGCGCGTGGTGGCTGCTGGTGTACGTGCTGGTGATCAACGCGACGCTGATCGCGCTGCGCCTGCTGTGGGTTTGGCTGTCGCTGCGCTGGAACCTGCTGCGTGCGCGTCGCCGCGGCCTGGAGCGTGGCGAGGCACCGAACTGGCGCATCGTGGTGGCCACCTCGGTGGCGGGTGTGCGTGGTGCGATCACCCTGGCCGGCGTGTTGACGCTGCCGTTGTTCCTGCCCGATGGCAGCCCGTTCCCGGCACGCGACCTGGTGATCTTCCTGGCTGCTGCGGTGATCCTGTGCTCGCTGGTCGGCGCCAGCGTGGCGCTGCCGCAGCTGTTGAAGGGCCTGCAGCTGCCGGCCGATTCGGGTGAGCGCAAGGAAGAGGATCTCGCCCGCAAGCTGTCCTCGAAGGCCGCGTTGGCGGGCGTGGAGCGCATGCGCCAGCAGCTGGTGCTGAACCAGAACACCGAGAACGTGCAGCTGTACAACGACGCCGCATCGCGGGTGAGCCTGCTGTATCAGCGGCATCTGGACCGCGACAACCCCGACGTGGACCCGGAGAAGGTGAACCGGATGGAGATGGGCTACCGCCAGCTGCGCAGCGCCGGCCTCAATGCCGAACGCGAGGAACTGTTCCGGCTGACCCGCCGCGGCGTGGTGTCGGACGAGATCGCACGGCGGCTGATCCGCAACCTCGACCTGCTGGAATCGCGCAAGCGCGAGTGACCGGTATGCCGATCGGGGTCAGATCCCTTTCCGCAGGAAAGGGATCTGACCCCGCCCCGGGACGGCCGGTTACTCCGGCTTCTGTTCCAGGAAATACGCCTCGACCTTGCCCTTGACCTTGATGGTCATCGGGTTGCCGCGACGGTCACGAGCCTTGCCGGCCTGCACGCGGATCCAGCCTTCGCTGACCGAGTATTCCTCGACGTTGTCGCGCTCGACATCGTTGAAGCGCACGCCGACGCCGCGCTCCAGGGCCTGCGCATCGTGGAAGGGGCTGGCCGGGTTGATCGCCAGGTGGTCGGGAGGGGTATCGCTCATCGCTTCATTCACAGTGACGGCCACCACGGCCGGCTTCAGCAGTACAGGATAAACCGTAGAATGCCCCCCTGCTCCCGAGGACGTTCCGCCATGCCTGACAACAGCGACTATTTCGACTTCGAGGAAGACGCCCACGATTTCGACGAGGACGATTTCGAGGCGCGGGTCTGGAACCTGCTCGTGCTGATCAACCCCGGTGACGAAGAGCTGGCCCTGCAGCAGTTCAACCGCTGGCGCGAGCATCTGTCCGAGGACGGCCAGCCGCTGGAAGCCGACAGCGACTGGCTGCCGGCGCTGTTCACGGCCATCGCCTGGCAGTCGGGCTTCGAGGTCGAGCGTGATGATTTCGATTCGCTGCAGTCGGCGGTGAACGAGCTGTCGGCGCGCTTCAACCTGCAGCTGGACTGGGGTGGCGACCTGGACGACGAGGATTTCGCCGCGGACCTGGATGGGGTGCAGCTGATGAGCACCGCCTTCGACCGCCTGCGCGAGCACAACTACACGCTGTGGAGCGTGGATGCCGGCAACGACGGCTTCAGTGGCTGGATGGCGCTGACCCGCGATGACGACGCCCTGCTGGCGCTGTGCTCGCTGCTGAACGTGGAAGTGCGCCTGGGCAGCGACCCGTTCTGAGATTCACCGGTCGCGCCGGGCCATGCCCGGCGGCTTCCCGCCGCGCTGCGCGCTCGCCGGGCGCGGCCCGGTGCCACCTGTACCAGCCTAGGGCTGGTACTGCGCCCTGGCGTTGGCGATCACCGCCTTCACCTGCGCCCGGTCCACATGCCGGGAAATGGCGACCGCACCCAGCGCGAGTGCCTGCGCACGCAGCTCGGCGGTGACATCGTAATGCGCCCCGCTGGCCTTGTTCTGGAAGGCCCGTGGAGGAATGCCGAGCTGCGCCGCCATCGCGTGCAACTCGGCCAGGGTATCGGCCATCAGGTGCGCCCAGCGCTGACCGCGCCAGGGATGCACCGCGTCATCGACGTAGACCGACACCGCCGCCGCCGGATCAGGCCTGCGGCTTGCCGTCGGCGTCGGCGGCCGGAGTGGCCTCGGCGTCGGCAGTGTCTGCAGCCGCTTCATCGGACGCTTCGCCTTCAGCGGCTGCATCTTCAGCCTGCTCGCTGGCGAACTCGGCCACCAGCTTGTCCAGGTATTCCTCGGCGGTCTGGCCCGCTTCTTCGGCCAGGGTGTCGAGCAGCTTCTGCATCAGCTCGGAATATTCCAGGGTGACCTTGCGGCCTTCGGCTTCCTGCACGTTGGACAGGTGCTTGAGCATGGCCAGCATCGGCACCGGGTTGTCGGCGTTGCCCATGGTCTGGCCGCCGATGGCCAGCAGCCACTCGCGGCCCTGCAGGCCGATGGCGGCCACGGCCTGGCCGTCCTCGTTGACCAGCACGGCATGGTTCTGCACCTGCTGCTGGGCGTTCAGACGGAGGAACGGACGCTTGGTCTGCTGCTTCTTGCGCTTGTCGCGCTTGGCCTTGGACAACTTGGACATGGGGGTGTGATCACCTGGAGTCGGAAAGACCGCCATTGTACTGGGTGCCGCGCTGCGCGCTCGCCGGGCATGGCCCGGCGCTACCCTGATGTGTCCGGATGCGCGCTCACCGGGCCATGCCCGGCGAAGACGGGTCAGGGGGCAGCGCCCTTTCCTACGGAACGGGATCCGACCCCGGCCTCACCCTGCGCGGCCTGCACGTCCGGGTCCACGGTGGTTGCCGACAGGCCTACCTGTGGCCCGGCGCCGGCCAGCGCAGCTTCCTCGGCGGCCTTGGTCATCACCACGATGCTGATGCGGCGGTTGATCGGGTTCTGCGGATCGGCCTTGTCAAACAGCACCGACGAAGACAAGCCGACCACGCGGGTGATCTTGCTGTCTTCCAGGCCGCCATCGATCAGCGCGCGGCGCGCGGCATTGGCGCGGTCGGCGCTCAGTTCCCAGTTGCCGTAACCGCGTGCGGCCGAATAGGCGGTGATGTCGGTGTGGCCGGTCAGGCTGATCCGGTTCGGCACGTGGTTCAGGTACTCGGCCAGTTCGTGCAAGATCTGCTGCGTGTACGGCTTCAGGGTGGCGCTGCCGAGGTCGAACATCGGCCGGTTCTGCTTGTCCACGATCTGGATGCGCAGGCCTTCCGGGGTCAGATCCAGCAGCAGCTGGTCCTTGAACGGTTCCAGCGCCTGGCTGCGGCTGATCGCTTCCTGCAGTTCCTTCATCAGCGCTTCCAGCTGCTGCTTGTCGCGCTGCTGCTCGTCCACCGGCTGCGGTATCGACTTCTGCTGGTTCTGGAAGGGATCGTTGCTGTTGCCGCGCGAAACATCGGTGGCGCCGCCGAGCTTGATCATCGAGGTGCTGGCACCGCCCGGCCCGGCCATGCCTGGCGCCGGCGTCGCGCTGGAGCCGACCAGCGGGCTGGGGTTGCGGAAGTACTCGGAAATGGCTGCGCGCTCGGGCTTGCTGGTGCTGGCCATCAGCCACAGCACCAGGAAGAAAGCCATCATCGCGGTCACGAAGTCGGCATAGGCCACCTTCCACGAACCGCCATGGTGGGCGGCGTGGCCGGCCTTCTTGACCCGGCGGACGATGACGGTGGGCTTGGTCTCGGCCATGGCTTACTTGACCGTCTTCAGGTGCTGCTCGAAGTCGGAGAACGCCGGGCGCACGTTCGACGGCAGCGTCTTGCGGGCGAACTCCAGCGCGATCTTCGGGTTGTAGCCGCGCAGGCAGGCCAGCAGGGCGGTCTTCACCGACTCGTAGATGCGGCTGTCCTGCTCGGCACGGGCTTCCATCGCCGAGGCCATCGGGCCGACGAAGCCATAGCCCAGCAGGATGCCGAGGAAGGTGCCGACCAGCGCGCCGGCCACATGGCCACCCACTTCGACGATGTCGCCGCCGATCGAGCCCATGGTGATGACGATGCCCAGCACTGCCGCCACGATGCCGAAACCGGGCAGGCCGTCGGCGACCTTGGTCAGCACCTGTGACGGCGCCATCGCTTCGGCGTGGTGCTTTTCCAGCTCCAGCTCCAGCAGCGGCTCCAGCTCATGCGGCTCGATGTTGCTGCCGATCATCAGGCGCAGGCAGTCGGTGATGAAGTCGATCAGGTGGTGGTCGGCCTGCACCTTCGGGTAGTTCCCGAACAGCGCGCTTTCGGCCGGGCGCTCGACGTGGTCTTCCAGCGCCATGAAGCCTTCACGGCGGGCCTTGTTGAGCAGTTCGTAGACCAGGCTGAGGACGTCGATGTAGTCCTGCTGCTTGTAGCGCGGGCCCTTGAACACGCCGACCATGGCCTGCAGCGTCTGCTTGACCGTTTTGGCCGGGGTGCCGACCAGGAACGCACCCAGCGCGGCACCGCCGATGATGACCAGTTCGTAGGGCTGCCACAGCGCCCCAAGGCGGCCGTGTGCGCCGAGGTAGCCGCCCAGCACGCTGATGATGACGACCAGGAATCCAACGATGATGAGCATGGCGCGACGCAAGGAGGGGGGATATCTCCTTGTCGGCCTGACACCGGTGTTTCTGAAGAGGGAATTCTGTGAAGTCGGTCAGCGGGGCCTTGCGGCGCGTGTCAGCCCGCCACGCCGGCCTCCGCGCCGCCACGCCGCAGCGGATCGGGCCACGGCTCGCCGTTGCCGGTGAATGAAAGTGAGACCGAGTTCAGGCAGTGGCGCTCGTAGGTGGGCGGCGGACCGTCCGGGAACACGTGCCCCAGATGGCTGCCACAGCGGGCGCAGGTGATCTCGGTGCGGACCATGCCATGGCTGGTGTCGCGGATCTCGCGCACGTGTGACGCGTCGAACGGGGCGAAGAAACTGGGCCAGCCGGTGCCCGAATCGAACTTGGTGCTGGAGCGGAACAAGGGCAGGGCGCACAGCCGGCAGCAGTAGACGCCCTCGCGCTTGTTGTCGAGGAATACCCCGCAGAACGGCGCCTCGGTGCCGTGCTGCAGCAGCACGCGGCGCTCCTCGGCGCTGAGCCCGGCAACCAGGGCGTCGGTCTGCGTGGCGGTGGGGGGCGTCAGATCGAAAGCGCTCATGCCGGCTCTCCGTGGGGTTGTGGCCTGGGATGCCAGCAGACGTGGGGGTGTCGGCACACGCTTGCAAGTGTGATGGCCGTTCATGGCCGGCACACACGGGCAGGCGCAGGGTAAGGCTGGCCCACCCTGGAGCGCGCGATGAAACCCCGCCTAGTCCTGTTGCTGTCGACCCTGGTGCCTCTGCTTGCCCAGGCGCAGGTTCCCACCGGCAGTCCGACCGCCACCCGCAGCAGCGCGACGGTGGCCCCGCCGCCTGTCGCCCCGCCACCGCAGGCGTCGCGCCCGCAGCCGCAGGTGCTGCCCTCGCCGCAGCCGGCACAGCCGATCCGATCGACCGGCCCGGCCCAGGTGACCCCCACGCCCGCGCCGGCGCTGCCGGACAAGGTCTACGACCGCAACGGCCGCATCGTTCCCGGCGTCAAACCGGTCGGCCCCAACCGCGTGTTCGACTCGCGCACCGGCCGCTACTACGACAGCGTACCGACCGGCGACGGCCAGCAGATCAAGCGCTGACCCCAGCGCCCGCAACCAATCGCGCAACCCAAAGAGAGCGCAGCGACCCGCTGTCGCTCTTTTTTTCTTTTCTTTTTCCGTGGCTGGCGCCCGCATGAACCTGTCCAAGGCCGGGCGGGTGGGCTGTGCAGGGGCGTAAGCGCCATGGGCCCGAGGCATGCCTCGGGCGGATTGGGCAGGACGCCCAACCCCGGTCTTGCCGTGTGCGCAGGACAGCGCACACGAGCAAGGCGCGCCCGAGCCTACAGGGGTGAGGGCGCTTTGCTTGCGAAGCACTGCTTCGCAAGCGCCCGAACGCACAGCCGCTAGCGGCTGGGCCGGTCTGGGGGTTCACGGCGTCCCCGCCTGATCCCACCCGCCCGGCCCACTCGCAGCACCGCACCCGGCCCCAGCCACGAGGGGCTCAGCCGTTGGCAGGAAACCCGCCACCCACATGAACGCCGGAAAACAGCCCCCGCCCTGCACACCCCGCATCACCCGTTTTTCGCCTGCGATTAACCGTGCCAGGACCACGGTGGACCTGCGCCGGCATCCCTGTCGTCGCGCTTCCCTCGTCCCCTTGGAATACGATCATGGCCAACCAGCAGAACCGTCATCCCGGCAAGGAACAGCAGGGCAAAACACCGCAGGAACAGCAGCGCCAGCAGCAACAGCAACAGCAGCCGAACGAGCAGCAGAAGAAGAATCCGCAACAGGGTTCCATGAAGAACCCCCAGCAGCGCTGATGCAGCCAGGGGCCAGAGCCCGCGTTGCGGGGTCTGGTCCCGCTGCCGCCGGTCGGTTCAATCCGGAATCGGCAGCGCCCAGGTCTCCTTGACCTCTTCCATCACGATGTAGCTCTTCGACTCACGCACATGTGGCAGGGTCAGCAGGGTGCTGCCCAGCAGCTTGCGATAGGACGCCATCTCGCTGATCCGTGCCTTCAGCAGGTAATCGAAATCGCCCGACACCAGATGGCATTCCAGCACGTTGGGCAGCTTCAGCGCTGAACGCCGGAACTCCTCGAAGATGTCGCCGGACTTGTAGGCCAGGCTGATCTCCACGAATACCAGCAGGCTTGCTTTCAGCGCGCTGGGGTCCAGGTGCGCGTGGTAGCCGGTGATCACCGCTTCGCGCTCCAGCCGGCGCACCCGCTCGGTGCACGGGGTGGTCGACAGGCCGACCCGTTCGCCCAGCTCGGTGAAGGAAATTCGGCCTTCGGCCTGCAGGATGCGCAGGATCTTGCGGTCGATCTTGTCCAGCTCGCGGGGACGGGTGGCCATGGGCGTCAAGCTCGGGGAATGAATCACAGGGAAATATCCTGATTGAATTGTTGAAATCAGGCAAATCATCTGGATACGGAAGAATATACTTCCCCGATTATGGCCCCTGCGCATGCAAATGCAGGGAATGATCGGGTTGGAGAATTCCCATGCGAGTCCTAGTCCTCGGCAGCGGCGTGATCGGCACCACCAGTGCCTGGTACCTGCGACAGGCCGGGTTTGAAGTCACCGTCGTCGACCGCCAGCCCGGTCCCGCGCTGGAAACCAGCTTCGCCAATGCCGGCCAGTTGTCCTTCGGCTACACCTCGCCGTGGGCTGCTCCGGGCGTGCCGAAGAAGGCCATCGGCTGGCTGTTCGAAAAGCACGCACCGCTGGCGATCAAGCCGGGCATGGACCTGGCCCAGTACCGCTGGCTGTGGCAGATGCTGCGCAACTGCACCCACGAGCGCTACGCGATCAACAAGGCGCGCATGGTGCGCATGTCCGAGTACAGCCGCGACTGCCTGAACGAGCTGCGTGCGCAGATCGGCATCGATTTCGAAGGGCGCGACCTGGGCACCACCCAGTTGTTCCGCACCCAGCAGCAGCTGGATGCATCGGCGCAGGACATCGAGATCCTGGCCCAGTACGGTGTGCCGTACGAAGTGCTGGATCGCGCCGGCATCATCAAGGCGGAGCCTGCGTTGGCCCACGTCGATGGCCTGGTGGGTGCGCTGCGCCTGCCGCGCGACCAGACCGGCGATTGCCAGCTGTTCACCCGCCGCTTGGCGCAGATGGCGGCCGAAGCGGGGGTCGAGTTCCGTTACGACCAGGACATCACCGGCGTGGAATCCGACGGCGACCGCATCACCGGCGTGCGCATCGGCGGCAAGCTGGAAACCGCAGACCGCTTCGTGGTCGCACTGGGCAGCTATTCGCCGGGACTGGTCGCGCCGCTGGGCATGCGCCTGCCGGTGTATCCGCTGAAGGGCTATTCGCTGACCCTGCCGATCACCGACCCGGCGATGGCGCCCACCTCGACCATCCTCGATGAGAGCTACAAGGTTGCGGTGACCCGCTTCGACAACCGCATCCGCGTCGGTGGCATGGCCGAGGTGGCCGGTTTCGACCTGTCGCTGTCGCCGCGCCGCCGCGAGACGCTGGAGCTGGTGGTGCGCGACCTGTACCCGAAGGGCGGTGACCTGGCCAAGGCCGAGTTCTGGACCGGCCTGCGCCCGGCCACGCCGGACGGCACGCCGGTGATCGGCGCCACGCCGTTCCGCAACCTGTTCCTCAACACCGGCCACGGCACGCTGGGTTGGACCATGGCCTGCGGCTCGGGCCGCTACCTGGCCGACCTGATGAGCGCGCGCCAGCCGCAGATCAGCACCGAAGGCCTGGATATCTTCCGCTACGGCCAGTACCGCCACGCCCCGCAACATGAGAACCGCACATGCGTCCTGCCCGCGCGCTGATCGACCTGGGCGCACTGCGCAGCAACTATCGCCTGGCCCGTGAACTGGGCGGTGGCAAGGCGCTGGCGATCCTCAAGGCCGACGCCTATGGCCACGGTGCGGTGCGCTGTGCGCAGGCACTGGAAGGCGAGGCCGACGGCTTTGGCGTGGCCACCATCGAAGAAGCGCTGGAACTGCGCCAGGCCGGCATCCGTGCGCCGATCCTGCTGCTGGAAGGCATCTTCGAGCCCAGCGAAATGGCGCTGGTGGCCGAGCATGACCTGTGGTTCTCGGTCGGTTCGCCGTGGCAGCTGGAAGCGCTGGTCGCGTTCGACAGCACGCGGCCGCTGACGGTGTGGCTGAAGCTGGACAGCGGCATGCACCGGCTGGGCCTGGACGTTCCTGGTTTCCGCACCGCGCACGCGCGTCTGTCTGCACTGCCGCAGGTGGCGCGCATCGTGATGATGACCCACCTGGCGCGCGCCGATGAACTGGACAGCGAGCGTACCCGTGAGCAGGCCGCGACCTTCGTCGAGGCCATCGATGGTCTTGAAGGCGAGACCAGCATCTGCAATTCGCCGGCGCTGCTGGGCTGGCCGGACGTGCGCAGTGACTGGGTGCGCCCGGGCCTGATGCTGTACGGCGCCAATCCGCTGCCGGACAACAGTGAACTCACCGCGCGCCTGTGCCCGGTGATGACGATGCAGTCCAAGGTGTTCGCCGAGCGCTGGATCGAAGCCGGCGAGCCGGTCGGCTACGGTGCGCGCTTCGTGGCCAAGGCGCGCACACGCGTGGGCGTGGTCGCACTGGGCTATGCCGATGGTTATCCGCAGTTCGCCCCCAATGGCACGCCGGTGCTGATCGATGGCCAACCCGGTGGGCTGATCGGCCGCGTGTCGATGGACATGCTGACCGTGGACCTGACCGCGCATGCGCAGGCCGGTGTCGGCAGCGTGGTGGAACTGTGGGGTACGGCGCCGACGCTGTCCGAGCTGGCGCCGCGCTGCGGTGTCAGTGCCTACCAGCTGCCGTGCGGCGTCAAGCGCGTGGCACGCGTCTACCAGGACTGACCGGCTCTGGTAGCTGCCGACCTTGGTCGGCGCTGTGGCTGCGTGTCGACCAAGGTCGACACCTACCGGATCGGATCAGCGCTGCGCACGGCTCTGGTAGCTGCCGACCTTGGTCGGCGCTGTGAATGCGTGTCGACCAAGGTCGACACCTACCGGATCGGATCAGCGCTGCGCACGGCTCTGGTAGCTGCCGACCTTGGTCGGCGCTGTGGCTGCGTGTCGACCAAGGTCGACACCTACCGGATCGGATCAAACCCTGGTCGGCGCTGTGAATGCGTGTCGACCAAGGTCGACACCTACCGGGCAGCGGTAACGCGTGAGGTCAGCTGGCGCTTCACCCAGTCATCGATCAGCCGCTTTTCATAGCGCAGCGGATCGGTATCGCTCTTCAGGCCGATGTTGTGCAGGTAGCCGCTGTCGCTCAGGCGGGCGTCGCCTTCATCGATGATGCGCCCGCTGGCGTCCTTCAGCGTGTACTGCAGGGTGATCCGCGGCGGGTAGATGTCGCGCATGATCCGGATGTCGCGGCCACGCGGGCCGTGCCAGGGCTCGTAGTCGCCTGCGCGCTTGACGTCCACCAGGGTCACCTCCAGCGTCTGCCCGGCCTGCAGGGGCTTGGCGGCGCTGGTCTGCACGTAGCGTGCCAGCTGCTGCACCCAGTCCCCGCGTTCGGCCTCGAAGCGGTTGGTGCTCTGGCGGATCTCGGTGAATTGCGCCGGATCATTCCATTGCACGCTGACCGGGCCATCGGCCTGTAGTGCGCGCGGCGCATCGGGCGCGGTTACCGTCCGCGGCGCGGCGGCCACGCTGCCCAGGGCAAGCATGCCGGCCAGCAGCAGGGCGGTTGAAAGCGAACCTTTCATGGCAGTCTCCTGCGTCCCCGAAGCGGGGAGGATGATGATCTTGGATCGAGTGTGATCCCGCCGCGGGGCCGCAGCAATGGCCAGTAGCGTCAAATGCGTCAACAGTTGCCGCCAATTCATGGTCGTCAACCCTGACTGACGGCGCTTGACGCTGTGAATACGCACTCTGGAAGATGCTGTACCTCCATCCGGTCTTTTCCTCCCACGCCCTTGTCCACACTGCCGCCCCTCGTGGAGCGCTCACCCTTGATGGTGCCGACGCCCGAAACCGACCTGCACCATGGCGTGCTTGAGCGCATCCACGCAGGTTTCTGTGTGATCCAGGTGCTGTTCGATGGCGACGAGGCGATCGACTACCGCTTCCTCGAGGTCAACGATGCCTTCGAGCGCCACACCGGCCTGAAGGATGCCTGTGGCAAGCGCATGAGCACGCTGGAGCCACATCACGAAGGCGACTGGTTCCGTATTTATGGCGAAGTGGCGCGGACCGGGCGACCGGCCCAGTTCGAAATGGATGCCCGTGCCCTCGGGCGCACGTTCGCGGTGGATGCCGTTCGGGTTGGCCAGCCGGGCGAGGACAAGGTCGGCATCCTGTTCTTCGACGTGACCGCGCGCAAGCAGATGGAAGTGGAACTGGGCGAGAGCGAGGCCCGTTTCAGTGCGTTGGCCGATGGCCTGCCGATGCCGGTGTGGGTGCTGGACGAGCGCGGTCACGCCCGCTTCGTCAACAGCGCCTTCAGCGAGTTCTTCGGCGGCGACGAGAACCGGGTGCCGGAAGATGTCTGGCGCGGCCTGGTGCATCCCGACGATGCGTCGGTATTTGAGTACGAACTGCAGGAAGCACTGAAGGCGCAGCGTTCGATGCATGCGTTGGTGCGTGCCCGTCGTGCCGATGGGCAGTGGCGCTGGCTGGAAATGAACGCACGTCCGCGCTTCTCGCGGATGGGCCGTTTCATCGGCCTGGCCGGCAGCAGCCCGGATGTCACCGAGCGCCGCGAGATCGAACTGGCGCGCGAGGAACTGCTGCAGTCCGAGCGTGCCGCGCGCAGTGCGGCCGAAAACATGGCGCGGCTGAAGGATGAATTCCTGGCCACGCTGTCGCACGAGCTGCGCACGCCGCTGACCACGATCCTGGGCTGGAGTGAACTGCTGCTGCAGCGCGTGGATTCCACCAGCCCGCTGTACAAGGGCCTGGGCGTGATAGCCAACAGCGCGACCGCGCAGAAGCGGTTGATCTCGGACATGCTCGACCTCAGCAGCATGCTGCTGGGCAAGGTGCAGCTGGAAGTGGAAGTGCTGGACCTGCGCGACCAGTTGAACGAAGCGATGGGCGCACAGGAGCTGGTGGCCGAGGGCAAGGCGCTGGACGTCACCCTGCAGCTGCCGGCACAGCCCTGCCAGGTGCTGGGCGATGCCACCCGGCTGCAGCAGGTGTTCTGGAACCTGTTGTCCAACGCGATCAAGTTCACCCCGGCCGAAGGCCGCATCGACGTGCAGCTGCAGGCCGATGGCAACTATTGGACGATCACCGTGCGCGATACCGGCGACGGCATCGCGCCGGAGTTCCTGAACCATCTGTTCAGCCGCTTCCGCCAGGCCGACGGCACCACCACCCGCCGCCATGGCGGTCTGGGCCTGGGCCTGGCCATCGTGCAGCAGTTGGTCGAGCTGCACGGCGGTTCGGTCAGCGCGGCCAGCGATGGCCACGGTCACGGCTCCACCTTCACCGTGCGCCTGCCGCAGCATCTGCCCGATGCCGAACGGCGTCCGCTGCGCGAGGTCGTCAGCGGTCCTATCCTGGAACCGATGGTGGTCGAACCGTACCCGCTGCGCGGCCTGCATGTGCTGGCGGTGGAAGACCAGCCAGAAGTGCTGGAGTACCTGCGGCGCATGCTGGAAGAGCAGGGCGCGAGCGTGTCCGCCGCCAGTTCGGCGGGCGAAGCGCTGGCGCTGCTGGCCGACAATGGCCACCTGCAGTACCAGGTGCTGCTGACCGACATCGGCATGCCGGGCATGGATGGCTATGGCCTGGTAAGCACGTTGCGGCAGGACCTGGGCGTAGACGCGGCAGCGCTGCCGGCGGTGGCGGTGACTGCGCTGGCGCGTGCCGATGACCGTCGCCGTGCGTTGGCCTCTGGCTTCCAGGAGCATGTGGCCAAGCCGTATTCGGTGGCCCAGCTGGTGGGTGTGGTGCGGCGCGTGCAGGCCACGCGCGGGGACAACCTGCTGCACTGAGCATTCACGGACGATCGGCGACCCTGCAGTTCAGGAGGTCGCCGATGTCCCGTATTGCTCCCCGTATCCATACTGATTCCGCGCAGATCGCGCGCCTGGAAGCCCTGTTGCCGCAGTTGCAGGGGGAAACCGAGGTGCAGCTGACCCTGCACGATGGCCGACGCCTGCTGGGCACGGTTGCGGTGCAGCCGACGCTGCAGCAGTACCGCAACGACGCCGGCGACGAAGGCAGCAACGGCCAGCTGCGGCTGGACGATCTTGATGCGCCGGTGCAGCAGCATCACGTGTGGCTGGATGAAATCGCCAGCATCCGCAGGTTGCCGCCGAGGCTCTGACGGCAACTGCAGATGGCTGCATCCACGCATGGCGTGGATCTACTGTAGAGCCACGCCACGCGTGGCCGCGGTGATCATTCGAACAGTAGAGCCACGCCATGCGTGGCTGCGATGGTCAACGTTCGAACAGGCGTAGAGCCACGCCACGCGTGGCTGCGGTGGTCAATGTTCGAACAGCGTTGCCGTCGCTTCGAACCTGCGCGCATACGCGCGCTCCTCGGCTACCCGGGTTACTTCATCGTCTGCCAGATCCGGCGCGCCATAGACGGCGTAGGCCACGCTGCCATCGGCGCCGTGGCCAACCTGGTGCAGGCGGTAGCGGGAATGGCCGCCGCCGGTGTCCTCCGGGTAATGCACGGGGGGATGGCTGCCTTCCAGGTCCATTTCACTGTTGTCGACAACACCTCCGACGAACAAGGCACGCATGCAGGATCTCCAGGGGTTGCGGGGGAGCTTCTACCCTGAACGCTGGCATGTTGCTGCGGCATCAAGGCAACGTTGAAGTTTCGCAAAGCGGCGGCCGGGGCCGGGGCGGACAAGCCGGTACAATGGACGGCCCTCACGCTTCCAGTACCCGCGCCGATGGCATCCAGCGACGACGCCCCCCTGCAGACCCTGTTCCTGCCGTTCTCCAGCGGCGCCCTGCGCTGGCCGGAGGGCCCGGTGGCCTTCCTGCGCGCCCGTGACGGCTGGCCACTGCGCGAGCAGGCCGGCGGCCGCCAGGTGGATTGCGAGCAGAGCTTCGCCCCGTTCGCGCAGCCGCTGCAGCAGGCCACTGGCTGGACCGTCAGCGGGCAGCTGGATGATGTTGCCGGCCGCGGGCGTTACCCGCTGGTGCTGGTGCTGCCGCCGCGCCAGCGCGAGGAAGCCCGCGCGCTGTTCGCCCGCGCCCTGGCGCTGGTCGCCGAGGGTGGCCGCATCGTGGCCTGCCAGCACAACAACGAAGGTGCCCGCTCCGGCGAAGGCGACCTCAAGCAGCTGGCCGGCCTCGGCGGCAGCCTGACCAAGAACCACTGCCGCGTGTTCTGGACCGCTCCGCTGCAGGGCCAGCACGATGTGGACGTAGCCAAGCGCTGGGGCGCGCTGGACGCGGTGCGGCCGATCGTCGGCGGCCGTTTCCTCAGCCGTCCGGGCGTGTTCGCCTGGGACCGCATCGACCCGGCGTCGGCCCTGCTGGCCGAGCATCTGCCGGCCGACCTGGCCGGGCGTGCAGCTGACCTCGGTGCCGGTTACGGCTACCTGTCGCGTGAACTGCTGGAGCGCTGCCCGAAGATCACCGCGCTGGACCTGTACGAGGCCGAGAAGCGAGCGCTGGACCTGGCCGAACTCAATCTGGCACCGCCACCGCGCCCCGTGCCGCTGCGCTTCCTGTGGCGCGACGTCACCGCCGGTATCGAGCCGGACTACGACGTCATCATCAGCAACCCGCCGTTCCACACGCCCTCGCGTGCGGATCGCCCGGACATCGGCCAGCGCTTCATCGCCGTGGCCGCGCAGGCGCTGCGCCCGGGTGGGCGCCTGTATGTGGTGGCCAACCGCCACCTGCCCTACGAGTACACGCTCAACGAGAGCTTCGGCGCGGTGCGCGTGGTTGCCGAGCGCGATGGCTTCAAGCTGGTCGAAGCGGTGAAGGGCAAGGGGAAGGGCCGGTGAAGCTGGTCAAGCACATCGCCAACCTCGGCTACGGCAGCCGCAAGCAGGTGCAGTGGATGTTCCGCGAAGGCCGCGTTACCGACGCCGACGGCGAGGTGCTGTACGCCGACGACCAGGTGCCGCATGAAGCGGTGCGGGTCGACGGCGAGCCACTGGACCCGCCGGTGGGCCTGTCGCTGGCGATGTACAAGCCGGCCGGCTACACCTGTTCGACCAAGGACAAGGGCCGCCTGATCTACGACCTGC
This sequence comes from Stenotrophomonas sp. 1278, assembly GCF_029892765.1. Lineage (NCBI taxonomy): Bacteria > Pseudomonadati > Pseudomonadota > Gammaproteobacteria > Lysobacterales > Lysobacteraceae > Stenotrophomonas > Stenotrophomonas sp. 1278. The sequence goes on along the minus strand of NZ_JARXWD010000026.1, from coordinate 4,509 downwards.
TGCCGCCGCGCTTCCGCGACCGCGACCCGGTGCTGTCCACCGTCGGCCGTCTGGACCGTGAGACCAGCGGCCTGTTGCTGCTGACCGACGACGGCAACCTGCTGCATCGGATCATTTCGCCGAAGTCGAAGCTGCCCAAGGTCTACGAAGTGGAGCTGGCCGAAGACCTGCGTGGTGACGAGGTGGCGCTGTTTGCCAGCGGCGCGTTGATGCTGGAAGCGGAGAAGACGCCCCTGCTGCCGGCTGAACTGCAGGTGCTGGGGCCGCGCAAGGCGCGCCTGGTACTGCACGAAGGCCGCTACCATCAGGTACGCCGCATGTTCGCTGCCGCAGGCAACCATGTGCAGGCACTGCATCGCAGCCGTGTTGGTGGCCTGGACCTGCAGGGACTGGCCGAAGGGCAATGGCGGCTGCTGACCTCCACCGATCTGGATACGTTGTTCGCTCCATGACTTCCATCGCTGCGCTGCCGTTCCTGCCCGACGCCGTCATCTTCGACATGGACGGCCTGATGATCGACAGCGAGCGTGTGTCGCTTGCATGCTGGAGCGAGGCGGCGGAGGAATTCGGCCTGCCCCTGGATGCCAGCTTCTTCGTGCGCATGGTCGGCCTTGGCGACCGCGACAGCCAGGCGCTGCTGCGCCAGCAGGGCATCGAAGACAGCATGATCGAGGCCATGGCCGCGCGTTGCCATGATCTGTACGAGGAGCGCACGCAGACCGGGCTGCCGCTGCGGCCGGGCATCCTGGAACTGCTGGAGTTGTTGAAGTCGCACGCGGTGCCGCGCGCGGTGGCGACCACCACGCGGCAGCCGCGGGCCAACCGCAAGCTGGCTGCAGCCGGACTGCTGCCGTACTTCGATGCGGTGATCACCAGTGGCGATGTGGCGCGGCCGAAGCCGGCGCCGGACATCTACCTGCTGGCCGCGCAGCGGCTGGGACAGGCGCCGGAACGTTGCCTGGCGCTGGAGGATTCGCCGGCGGGAACCCGTGCCGCGCTGGCCGCCGGCATGACCGTGATCCAGGTACCGGACTTGGTGCATCCCGATGAAGAACTGCGCGCGCTCGGCCACCGCATCGTCGGCTCGCTGGTGGACGCGCACGCCTTGCTGCTGCCGTTGTTGCCGAGGTAACGGTGGGGGATTGTGGGTGCCGACCGTTGGTCGGCACGCTTCACCGCTCTCGCCGGGCATGGCCCGGCGCTACCGCCCTGGTGGGTGCCACCTTGAACCTGGTGGGTGCCGACCGTTGGCCGGCACGCTTCACCGCTCTCGCCGGGCATGGCCCGGCGCTACCGCTCTGGTAGGTGCCAACCTTGGTTGGCACGCTTTCAGATCACACTCTGCCGAACACCAGCGCCGCGTTGGTGCCACCGAAGCCGAAGCTGTTGGACATCACCGTATCCAGCTTCTGCTCGCGGCTTTCGCGCAGGATCGGGAAGCCTTCCACCCTCGGGTCCAGCTCGCCGATGTTGGCCGAACCGGCCACGAAGCCATCGCGCATCATCAGCAGGCAGTAGATCGCTTCATGCACGCTGGCGGCGCCCAGCGAATGGCCCGACAGCGCCTTGGTCGAGGACAGCGGCGGAATCGCATCGCCGAACACCTCGCGGATCGCACCCAGCTCGGTCACATCGCCCAGCGGGGTCGAGGTGCCGTGGGTGTTGAGGTAATCCAGCGGACGGTCGACGTTCTGCAGCGCCATCTTCATGCAGCGCACGGCGCCTTCGCCGGACGGCGCGACCATGTCGGCGCCATCGGAGGTCACGCCATAGCCGATCAGCTCGGCATGGATGTGCGCACCACGTGCCACCGCGTGGTCGTAGTCCTCCAGCACCAGCATGCCGCCACCGCCGGCGATGACGAAGCCATCGCGGTCCTTGTCATACGGGCGCGAGGCGCTGGCGGGGGTGTCGTTGAAGCTGGTGGACAGTGCGCCCATCGCATCGAACATCACGCTCATCGACCAGTGCAGGTCTTCACCGCCGCCGGCGAACATGATGTCCTGCGCGCCGTGGCGGATGAGGTCGGCAGCCGCACCGATGCAGTGCGCCGAGGTCGCGCAGGCGGCCGACAGCGAGTAGCTGACGCCCTTGATCTGGAATGCGGTGGCCAGGCAGGCCGACACGGTCGAGCACATCGTGCGCGGCACCATGTACGGACCCACCTTGCGCACGCCACGGCTGCGCAGCAGATCCACCGCACCCACCTGCCATTCGCTGGAGCCACCGCCGGAACCGGCGATCAGGCCGGTGCGCAGGCCGCTGACCTGTTCCGGGGTCAGGCCCGCATCGGTGATGGCATCGGCCATCGCCAGGTAGGCGAAGGCAGCGGCATCGCTCATGAAGCGCTTCTGCTTGCGGTCGATCAGCGCATCCAGATCGAGGTCGACGCGACCGCCGACCTGGCTGCGCAGGCCGGCTTCGGCGTGGTCGGCCAGCGCGGTGATGCCGGCGCGGCTTTCACGCAGGGCGGCCGAAACGGTATCCAGATCATTGCCGAGGCAGGAGGTGATGCCCATGCCGGTGATGACGACGCGACGCATCAGAAGCTCCCGGTTTCGGTGAACAGGCCCACGCGCAGGTCGCGGGCGTTGTAGATCTCGCGGTCGTCCACGTACATGCGTGCGTCGGACTGGGCCATCACCAGCTTGCGGTTGATGACGCGGCTGATGTCGATCTCGTAGCGCACCAGTTTGGCGTCGGGCAGCACCTGGCCTGTGAACTTCACTTCGCCGCAGCCCAGGGCGCGGCCCTTGCCGGGGGCACCCAGCCAGGTCAGGAAGAAGCCGGTCAGCTGCCACATGGCATCCAGGCCCAGGCAGCCGGGCATCACCGGGTCGCCGATGAAGTGGCAGCCGAAGAACCACAGGTCCGGGCGGATATCCAGTTCGGCGCGTACCATGCCCTTGCCATGCGGTCCGCCGTCCTCGCGGATTTCGGTGATGCGGTCGAACATCAGCATCGGGTCGTTGGGCAACCGGCCGGCGGCAGCGCCGAACAGTTCACCGCGTGCGCTGGCCAGCAGCTGGTCGCGGTTGAACGCGTGGAGACGAGTCATGGAAAGCGCAATCCTGGAAGCGAAAACAAGGCAACGAGTTCCCGAGGATGCACGACGGATCAGGCGGATATCAAACCGCGTCTCCGTACGCGTGCGTAGTGTTTTCAGCTGAAACCACGCATCCCGTTGATGCACAACGACCATACTTCGGCGTCTGGACCGGTACGGTGCGGGTATCATGTGGGCCAACCATGAACGCACTGCGCAAGATCATCCACGTCGACATGGACGCCTTCTACGCGTCGGTGGAGCAGCGTGACGATCCGTCACTGCGCGGCAAGCCGGTGGTGGTGGCATGGCGTGGTGCGCGTTCAGTGGTGTGTGCCGCTTCGTACGAGGCGCGCGTGTTCGGCGTGCGTTCGGCGATGCCGGCACTGCGCGCCGAGCGCCTGTGCCCGGACGCGGTCTTCGTGCCACCGGACTTCGCGCGTTACAAGGCGGTATCGCGCCACGTGCGCGAGATCTTCCTGCGCCATACCGACCTGGTCGAGCCGCTGTCCTTGGACGAGGCCTACCTGGACGTGACCGAGCCGAAGAGTGGCATCGAACTGGCCACCGACATCGCCCGCACCATCCGCGCGCAGATCCGCGAGGAAACCAACCTGACCGCTTCAGCCGGGATCGCGCCGAACAAGTTCCTGGCCAAGATCGCCTCGGACTGGCGCAAGCCCGACGGCCAGTTCGTGATTCCGCCGCAGCGGGTGGACGCATTCCTGCTGCCGCTGCCGGTGAACCGCGTGCCCGGCGTGGGCAAGGTGATGGAAGGCAAGCTGGCGGCGCGCGGCATCGTCACCTGCGGCGACCTGCGGCAATGGACGCTGCCGGACCTGGAAGACGCCTTCGGCAGCTTCGGGCGCAGCCTGTACAACCGCGCACGTGGTGTCGACGAGCGGCCGGTGGAGCCTGACCAGCAGGTGCAGTCGATCTCTTCGGAGGACACCTTCGCCGAGGACCTGCTGCTGGAAGACCTGAGCGAGGCGATCGTGCAGCTGGCCGGGAAGACCTGGCAGGCCACGCGCAAGACCGAACGCATCGGCCACACCGTGGTGCTGAAACTGAAGACCGCGCAGTTCCGCATCCTCACCCGCAGCTTCACCCCCGAACGCCCGCCCGAGTCGATGGAAGAACTGCGCGACATCGCACTTTCATTGCGCGCCCGCGTAGATCTACCCGCCGACACCCGCTATCGGCTGGTCGGCGTCGGCCTCGGCGGTTTCCGCGAAAAGGAAGCCGTGGTGCAGGGCGAATTGTTCGAGCACGCAACGAACGATTCCCCACTTACCTGATACATGTGTCGACCAAGGTCGACACCTACCAACAGCAGCACAGAACGCCGTTCCGACAGTTCGCGGAAATCTGTCGAAGGCGGGGTGGGTCCGGTTGCGGGGGTGTCCGCGGCATGGATGCCGCGGCCAAGCCCCCATGGACGGGTTTACGGCGTCCCCCGCAAC
>NZ_JARXWD010000025.1:0-52192 GCF_029892765.1 Stenotrophomonas sp. 1278 | reverse complement strand
CCGGAACGAATCAAACCGTCACCGGGAACCTGTCGAAGGCGGGGCGGGGGGGGGGGGGGGGGGGGGGGGGGGCGGGGGGGCGGGCGCCCCCCCCCCCCCCGCGGGGGGGGGGGGGCCCCCCCCCCCGCCCCCCCCCCCCCCCCCCCACCCCCCCCCGCCCGTGCCCCTCATTTTTCCGTGCGTGCCAGCCGCGCGATGAAAGGATTAAAAGCGAAGCCCGCGCTGCGCGCGTGAGTCGAGCGTTGCTCGACTCTACAAAGGCTGCGTGCAGCCTGGGGTCTACGCTGCGGCTGTCGGGTCCGCCTTGTAGCGAGCCGAGCACCGCAGGTCCGGCGAGGGCGAAGAGGCGCGGGTGTTTGAGCGCAGCGAGTTCCGCGCCGCCCCTCGGCGGACCGAGGAGCACAGGGCACCGGCGCGCAGCGCTGGCTCGCGGATGGCGGCGTGTTTCTTTGGTTACTTTCTTTGCACGAGCAAAGAAAGTGACAAGCCCACTTATCGCAGGGAAACGACGGCTCCAGCCAAACGCCCGGCGCCGCCGAACCGCCCTTAGCGAAGTCGATCCAGCGCCTCGACCAGCTCATCGGCCAGCGGCGCGTTCAGCACATACGGGCTCTTGCCGTCGTCCAGCGCGAACTCCAGCGACGCGGCATGCAGGAACAGGCGCTTCAGCCCGATCTGCTCACGAAGCCGCTTGTTGACCGCAGGATCGCCGTATTTGTCGTCACCGGCGACCGGATGTCCCAGATGCTGGGCGTGCACGCGGATCTGGTGGGTGCGGCCGGTTTCGATACGCACCTCGCAATAGGAATGGCCGCCCTTGCGCTCCAGCACCCGGAAATGGCTGATGGATTCCTTGCCGATCGCGTTGACCTGCACATGACGCTCGCCGCCCTGGCGCAGGCCCACGTGCAGCGGCGCGTCGACCGTCATCACCCCGTCCGGCATGCGCCCGGCCAACAGGGTCAGGTAGCGCTTGCGGATACCGGCGCCGTGGTCTTCACGCAGCAGTGCCTGCAGCTCGCTCAGTGCCGAACGCTTCTTGGCCACGATCAACAGGCCCGAGGTATCACGGTCCAGCCGGTGGACCAGTTCGAGGGTCTGCCCGGGGCGCAGAGCGCGCAGGGTCTCGATGGCGCCGAAGCTGATGCCGCTGCCACCATGGCTGGCGACGCCCGTCGGCTTGTTCAGCGCCAGCAGCCGGGCATCTTCGAAGACGATGGCCTGCTCCAGCCGACGCATGAACGCCTCAGGCGGCCCCGCCCTGTCTCCCTCTTCGCTGAGACGAACCGGCGGTATCCGCACTTCGTCGCCGGCCTCCAGCTTGCGCTCGGCCTTGGCGCGGCCGCCATTGACGCGCACCTGCCCGCTGCGGACCAGCTTGTAGACCAGGCTGCGCGGGGCACCCTTGAGCTGGCCGAGCAGGAAATTGTCCAGGCGCTGGCCGGCGCGGTCGGCCGGAACGGTGATCATGCGCACGGAAGGCTTGTCGCCGGCCGGCTTGGTGGGGTCTTGTGCAGTCATCAGCCTGTTTATTCTGTTACACTCGGGGGGCGAGATAAGGGATTGATTTCGTTGGAAGTTGCTCAGGGCCAGAAGCCCCGCTTCCGACGAATCCGGCACAGTGCGCGACCACCGCCCGCGGGGCGGCCATGTTAGCGGCTCACCGGCGTTCCCGGCCATCGCCGATTGCCTGACACGCAGTCGCGCTGAACATGTCCCGTGCGGCGCTCCAGCCTGGCTGACAGCTGCCTCCGGCCCTGCAACACCCAAAACCAGAAAATTGAAGCGCTCCCGCGGCCTGCCGTGGTGTCGTAGCGCTGGAAACCCAAGCCGCCCTCCCCGCGCTTGCGCGAATGGGCGGCGAGCCGTGTCCAGAGGCGAAACTCCATGGCGTTCCGCGCGGTAGCCGCTTGCGAGGAACGCAACAATGAAGCGAATGCTGATCAACGCCACGCAGGCTGAAGAGCTGCGTGTTGCCATCGTGGATGGCCAGTCGTTGTATGACATCGACATCGAGCAGCCGTCCAAGGAACAGAAGAAGTCCAACATCTACAAGGGCCGGATCTTCCGCATCGAGCCCTCGCTGGAAGCGGCCTTCGTTGAATACGGTGGTGGCCGCCATGGCTTCCTGCCGCTGAAGGAAATCTCCCGCGATTACTTCCAGGCCGGTGTCGACCACAACAAGGCCGGCATCCGCGAGCTGCTGAGGGAAGGCCAGGAAATCGTCGTCCAGGTGGACAAGGAAGAACGTGGCAACAAGGGCGCCGCCCTGACCACGTTCATCTCCCTGGCCGGCCGTTACATGGTGCTGATGCCCAACTCCCCCAGTGCCGGCGGTGTTTCCCGTCGCATCGAGGGTGAAGACCGGGCGGCGCTGAAGGACGCTCTGGACAAGCTGAACATCCCCGACGAAATGGGTGTCATCATCCGTACCGCCGGCGTCGGCCGCGATGCGGAAGAGCTGCAGTGGGATCTGGATTACCTGCTGAACGTCTGGCGCGCCATCGCCGAAGCCGCCCTGAGCAAGCCGGCCCCGTTCCTGATCTACCAGGAATCGCGCCTGATCGTGCGCGCCCTGCGTGACTACCTGCGCGCCGACATCGGCGAGATCCTGGTGGACACCGAGGAAATGTACGAGCACGCCAAGGAGTTCATGCAGCAGGTGATGCCGCAGACCCTGCGCAAGCTCAAGCATTACAAGGACGACATCCCGCTGTTCAACCGCTTCCAGATCGAATCGCAGATCGAAGGCGCCTACGAGCGCAACGTGCGCCTGCCGTCGGGTGGCTCGATCGTGGTCGACCAGACCGAAGCGCTGACTGCCGTCGACGTCAACTCCTCGCGCGCCACCAAGGGCAGCGACATCGAGGACACCGCGTTCCAGACCAACCTGGAAGCGGCCGAGGAAGTGGCCCGCCAGCTGCGCCTGCGCGACCTCGGTGGCCTGGTGGTGATCGACTTCATCGACATGGCCTCCAACAAGCACCAGCGTGAGGTCGAGAACCGCCTGGCCAACGCGCTGAAGTACGACCGTGCACGCGTGCAGGTCGGCCGCATCTCGCGCTTCGGCCTGCTGGAAATGAGCCGCCAGCGCCTGCGTCCGAGCCTGGGCGAATCCAGCCAGATCGTCTGCCCGCGTTGCGACGGCCATGGCCGCATGCGCAGCGTCGAGTCGCTGTCGCTGTCGATCATCCGCGTCGCCGAAGAGCATGCGATGAAGGAGAACACCGGGCAGGTGCTGGTACAGGCCCCGGTGGAGATCGCCAATTACCTGCTGAATGAAAAGCGCGGCGCGCTGGGCGAAATCGAGAAGCGCCACGAGGCGCCGATCGTGATCGTTGCCGACGAACAGCTGCACACCCCGCATTACACCGTCACCCGCCTGCGCGACAACGAGCTGGGCGAGGAAAGCGGCAAGCCGAGCTACCAGCGCGGTACCCCGCGCAAGCTGCCGGTGCATGCGCTGACCAAGGGCCAGCTGAACATCCCGCCGCCGATGGTGACCCAGGTCAAGCACAACTCCCCCGCCCCGGTGCGGGAGGAAGTGGAACCGGTCGCCGCCCCGGCACCGGCACCGGTGGCCGCAGCGGCCCCGGCAGCCGCCGCCAGTGGTGGCGTCGTCGGCTGGCTCAAGCGCATCTTTGGCGGCGAGCCGGCACCGGCCCCCGCACCGGCACCGACCGCACGCCAGCCGCAGCAGGATGGCGGCCGCCGTGACCGCAACAAGGATCGCAACAAGGACCGCAAGGACCGTCGCGAGGACAGCCGTGGCAACGGCGGCAATGGCAATGCGCAGCAGCAGAAGGACGGCGGCAACCGCAAGGACCGCGGTGAGCAGCGCAAGGATGGCCGCAACGGCGGCAGCCAGGCCAATGGCAATGGCCAGCAGCAGCCGCAGCAGCAGGGCAAGCCGAAGGATGCCCAGCAGCCGCAGCAGCAGAACAAGCCGCGCAACGAACAGGGCCAGGGGCAGCAGCAGCCGAAGCTGAAGCAGCCGAGGCAGCCGCGCCCGCAGGACGGTGACAAGCCGGCCGAGAAGCCGCAGCGTGCCGCTGCCGAAGCCCCGGCCGATGTCGTGACCGCTGCCGCTGCCGTGGCTACCACGACTGCGGTTGCGGCCACGGTTGCGGTGCAGGAAGAAAAGGCACTGGCACCGGCCGTCGCCACTGAAAACGTGGTCGACACCGTCGCGGCCGTGGACACCGCCGCAACGACCGATGCCGAGGTCGTGGTTGCGACCGGGGCAGCCGAGGATGCTGCGGCCGATGCCGCAGGCGATCAGACCGGCGAAGGCGCAACCCGCCGCCGCCGTGGCCGTCGCGGTGGTCGTCGTCGTCGTCGTGGTGGCGCCGAGAACGCTGCAGGTAGTGACGTACTGGGTGATGACCTGGACGACGGCGATGATGCCGAAGGCGAGGACAACGACGGCGATTCGGTCGAGCAGACCGCCCCGGCTTCGGTCGGCGCACCGGCAGCCGCCGTGCAGCCGTCGCGTTCGCAGCCGGAATTCGATTTCGATGACGAAGTCGAGCCGGCCGCCGCTGATGCCGGCAAGCCGGCACGTGCGCCGGTTGCAGTGGCTGCCGCGGTTGCCCCGGTTGCTGCCGTAAGCAGTGCCGTGGTCGAGGCAGCCGCTCCAGTGGCCGCCGCAGTGCAGACTCCGGCTCCGGTGGAAGCAGTCGCCAAGGTCGAACCGGCCCCGTCGCCGGTGCAGACCAGCATGCTGGATGCCATCGATGCAGCGACGCCGGTGCAGCCCGCGCCTGAAGCGGCTCCGGTGATCGAGGCGAAGCCGCCGGTGGTCGAGACCGCTGCTGCGATCGAAGCAGCTCCGGTCGCTGAACCTACCGCGGTGGTCGAAGCCGCACCGGTGGCCGAGCCGAAGCCGGTGGTGGCCGATGTTGCGCCGGTGGTTGAAGCTGCTCCGGCAGTCGAACCGAAGGCCGAGGTTGAAGTCGCCCCGGTCGCCGAGCAGCCCGCAGCCCCGGTGGCTGTCGAGGCCGCACCGGTGGACGCCGCTGCGCCGGTCGCCGATGCGGTCGTGCCGGCGCAGGTCGACCCGATCGCCGATGGCCATGCCGACGCTGCCGCACAGGCCGCCGACGCGCAGGCGTCGGAAGAAGATGAAGACGCCGGCAAGCGCACGCCACCGGTCGCCTGATCGATCCTTGATCGGCAACAACGAAACGGCGGGGATCGATGATCCCCGCCGTTTCTGTTTGTGACGTATCAGATGCCGTAGCGAACGCTTGCCGCGTCGCCACGCGAGGCCGCTATCAGGGCTTCGGCGCGAACTGCAGCCGGGTCCACACCCCGTAGTGATCGGAGGCCCAGCGGCCGCCGTCATCAGGCTGGTCGAACAGGATCTTCGCTTCGCGCGCGACCATCTCGTCCTGCTGGAAGAAGATGTGGTCGATCCGCGACGGCGCCTGGTAGTAATGGCGGTTGAGCGTGCTCACACCCGCCAGGTCGGTGTTGACATGCACGCTGCCGTAGCTGTCGCCGTAGTGGCTGCGCAGTTCGCTCAGATCGCCGGCATCGACCAGGGCGTTGAAGTCGCCGGCAATCACCACCGGTGCCCCCGCAGAACTGCCGGCGATGAAACGCAGCAGATCCTCGACCTGGCTGCGGCGGATGCGCTGGCCGGCGTCGTCACTGCGCTCGTTGAGATGGGTGGCATAGACATTGACCGGCCTGCCCTCCACGTCGATGCGCAGATGGGCCACGGTGCGGTAGTCATCCAGCGGCAGCAGCAGGTGTTCGCCATGCGCCAGGATCGGGCGCCGGGTCAGCAGCGCATTGCCATAACGCTTGGGTGCACCCACCGGATCGGTGGACACGAATACGTACCGGTAGCCGAGCTGGCTGGCCAGCCACTGCGCCTGGTTGCGGACGTTGCGCCTCTGGATCACCTCCTGCAGCGCGATGGCATCGGGCTGCAGGCGCTTGAGCTCGGCCACGATCGTGCGACGACGGCTGGGCCAGTCCTCGCGGTCGTGGTGCAGGTTGAATGTGACCATGCTCATGCCGGGTTCGCCGACCGCTGCGGCCGCGCCAGCCGCGCTGGCCGGCTCAGCGGCTGGCGCCAGCCCGGGCAGGGCCAGCGCGATCGCCAGCCCCAGCGCGCAGAAACCGCGACCGATTCCGAGCGGACCTCGCATGCTTACTTTTCCTTGCGTTCGGCGCGGCGCACTGCGCTGGGCACATCGATCTCGACGCGTGCCGGCAACTGGTGCACATGCAGCTCGTTGTTGACCCATTCCGCCGCCTCGCCGTTGACCGTCGCCTGGCCCGGCTCGCCTGCATACGGCCATGGCAGCACCACGCCACCGGCCGGCGGCACCAGCCCGGGCTGCACTTCCAGCACCAGCTGCTTGTCGCTGCGCTGCAGGCGATAGTTGAGCTGCCCCTGCGGCGTGCGCAGGCCCTGCACGGCAATGCCCTCGCCCTGCAGCCACGCCACCGGGATACCGGCGGCCAGCACCAGCGCCTCATCCGCATCGCGGTTGTAGCCGAACATGTCCAGGGCCGAGCGGACGAAGTCCGAGGCTACCCAGGCATGCGGCAGGTCTCCCACGAAGAACGGCTTGCGCGGCGTGCGCGAGACGACCTCGGCCCACTGGTTCCAGGCCTGCGGCGCACGATCCTTGAAGAAGAACTCGGTGGCCTGCCAGGCACGATCACGCCATCCCAGGCGCACGAACGCGGCGACGTTGCGCCATTCGTACGGCGTGTAGTCCTTCCATTCGCGCTTGCCATCGCGGCGTGCGACGAATTCGTTCCAGTAACGCTGGAAGGTCGCGTCCAGCGCCTGCTGCGGCAACCGCCCCTGCTCGCCGCCGGGCGCCAACGCAATCGTGGTGGAGGTGGCGTCGAAGTCACCCAGCTCGGCCGAGCCCGGCAGGTAATCAATGCGGTGCTGCTGCATGGCCGCCAGCAGCGAGGCCTGCAGGTCATCACGGAACTGATCGCGCGACTCGCTGATCTGCATCGCCTCGACCTTGCCCAGCTGCGCCGCCAGTTGCGCGGCGTCCTTGTAACCACGCAGCGCCCAGAAGTTGTCCCAGTACGAATGCATCGGCTTGGCCGAATAGCCCTCGTGGCTGATCGAGGCCGGCATCATCCCGTAGAAGGCAGGATTGCGCGCGCGGTTCTCCTCGGTGCGCTCGCTGCCCCGCAGCTGCTCCATGTAGCTGTAGGCGCCCAGCACATGCGGCCACATCTGCTCGAGGAAGGCCGTGTCGCCGGTATAGCGGCCGTACTCGGCGATGTTGTAGATCAGTTCGCCGTGGCTGTCGTTCTCCGGCACCGGGTCGCTGCCACGCGCATCGACGCAGCACGGCACCTTGCCGTTTTCAAACTGATAGGGCGCATACCAGGTCACGTAGTCACGCACGGCATCGCTGCGACCCATCCGCAGCAGGCCTTCGGAGATCATCGCGCCATCGCGGATCCAGCTGCGTGCATAGGAGCGCGTACCCGGCTGCAGGCGCGGGCCGACCCGCGAGATCAGCATGTGCGCCACTGCGGTGCGCAGGGTTTCCACCAGCGGTTGGCCGGCGGCGGGCACCTGCAGGGTCACCACGCCCAGCTTGTCGCGCCACATCGTCGCGACCTGCTGCTGTGCCTTGGCCACGTCCAGCGCCTGCGGCGCCCAGCTGCCGGTCTGCGGCAGCACGATCGCCACCTCGCGGCTCTGCCCGGGTTCGAGCTTGATCGTGTACAGCAGTGCGCCGGACGCCATGCCGGTCGCGTCCTTCACCGCAGTAGTGCCGGGCAGCTTGCCGCTGGCCAGGTGCATCGCATCCAGTTTGCCGTCGAAGCTGCTGGCAAAGCGCGCATCCGGTACCTGCAGGGGATACAGCCGCGGTTCGCCATTGATGCGCACCAGCTGCTCGCCCACGTCCAGGCTGTCGATGCGGCTGAAGCCGCCCACGGTGTTGAGGAACTGGGTGGGTGGATTGACCTGCCACGGGCGGATCGCCAGGGCCAGGGTGTATTCGTGCGCGACCTTGTCCGGATTGCTCAAGCGGTAGCGCCCGATCAGCTGGGCGCGTTCGGGCGTGCCCTGCACGAAGCTGGTCACCGACAGGCCGGCCTTCTCGTGCACCCAGTCGACCGTGGCGATCGGCAGGTAACGATCCTGCAGTGACTGGCTGATGGCAACGTTCGACCAGTCAAGCAGCTTGCCGTCGAGGCGGATGAACGGCTCGATGCTGAAGCTGCCCTTGGCCGGCTCCAGTGCGCCGTCCTCGCTGATCAACGCATGCTCCTGGCCACCGTCCAGGCCAAGCAGGGTCCAGTACGGCTGCTCGCCAACGTAGGCGCGCGGCAATGCGCCACGCGGCAGGTCGGCCGCCACCGAGGACAGGAAGGCGTTGGGAGTCGCGGCGAACGCCAGCGGCTTCAGGGTGATGTCACGGATGCCGTAGCGCCAGTTCGGCCCGCCCTGCAGATCGAAACGCAGGTAGCGCGCATCGGTGTCGGGCAGTGCCAGCCAGTCCCGGCCTCCGGCGCCTGCGGTCACTTCTCGCACGGTACGCCAGTCACGGCCATCCTCGGAGATACGCACGGTGTAGCGGTTCGCTTCCAGGTCGGGCAGCCAGTCGATCACCGCACCGCCGATCTCGCGGCTCTTGTGCAGGTCCAGGCTGATGGTCTGCTGCTTGACCCCGCCACTGATCCAGAAGGTATCGGACTTGCCGTCGATCATCCGGTCCTGCAGCGCGGTTGCGGTATCGGCGATCACCGAGGGCCGCAGCGCCGAATCATCCTGCGCGGGCAGCCCCTGCAGGGTCAGCTTGTCGAAGCACACGGTACCGCGACCGCCGACCTTGCTGTAGATCGTGAATTCCATCGACGCGCTGCGCGCCATGTCCTTCTCTGGCGATGGCCCCCAGGCCTTGTCGATCTGCCGGCGGCGGTACTCCACCGGCGTCCACGCCTTGGGGAAGGCATAACCGGGGCGGTTGACCCACCACACGTTGTCGCCGCTGGCGTCGATCAGCTTGAACTGCAGGTCGTTGGCAGGCGAATCACCGCGCAGCTGGAAGCCGAAGCGGTAGTTGGCCGGGTACTCGATGTTCAGCGGGCGGCGGATGCCGACATAGCCGGAGACCTCATGGAAGTCGTAATCCAGGCACAGCGCGCGGCCACCGCCAGCGCCACTGACCGGCCGCAGCGAGCCGCTGACCTGGTCGGACAACACCAGCTTCCAGGCGCTGATGTCGTCGAAATCATCCAGCACCTTCGGCGCGGGCAGCGCCGGTGGTGCGGCGATCGCCAGGGAAGACCACAACAGGCCCAGTCCAACGGCGATCGCACGCATCATCCCTTCACACTCCCCAGCAACAATCCTTGGATGTAGTACCGCTGCAGCACCAGGAACAGCGCCAGCACCGGAACCACGGTGACCACTGCGCCGGCCATCATCATTTCCACGTCCATGATGTGTTCGCGCGAGAGGGTGGCCAGGGCCACCGGCAAAGTGTAGTGCTCCTGGTCGGTCAACACGATCAAGGGCCACATGAAATCGTTCCAGGCGCCCATGAAGGTGAAGATCGCCAGCGTCACCAGCACCGGCTTCAGCATCGGCAGCACGATCTGGAAGAAGATCCGCAGTTCCCCTGCCCCGTCGATGCGCGCCGCTTCCAGCAGCTCATCGGGAATCGAGCGGGCGTACTGGCGCACCAGGAAGATGCCGAACACGCTGGCCAGCGCCGGCACGATCACGCCGCCGAAACTGTTGACCAGGCCCAGCTGCTTCATCAACAGGAACAGCGGCAGCATCGCCACCTGTGCCGGGATCACCAGCGCCGCCATCAGCACCTGGAACAGCCGCTCACGACCGGCGAACTGCAGCTTGGCGAAAGCGTAGCCGGCCATCGTGTTGAGCAGCAGCGAACCGAGGGTGATCGCCAGCGACACCAGCAGGCTGTTGGCGAAGTTGCCGCCCATGCCGGTGCGCGCGAACAGCTCGGTGTAATTGTGCGTGGTGATGCTGGACGGCAGCAGCGGCGGCGGGAAATGGGTGGCCTCGCCCTGCGGCATGAACGACACCGACAGCATCCACAGCAACGGTGCCAGGCTGACCAGGGCCAGCACCAGCAGCGCGCCATTGATCATCCACGGGTGCCAGCGTGACTGGCCGATTTCACGACTCATACCAACTGCCTCTTGCGGCCAAAGCGCAGCATCACGGTGGTCACCGCCAGGATGATCAGGAACAGCAGGAACGCCACAGCCGAGGCGCGTCCCAGGTTCCACCACTTGAAGCCTTCCTCGAACATGAAATACAGCACGCTGACGGTGCTCTGCAGTGGGTCGCCGCGGGTCATCACGTACGGTTCGGCGAACAGCTGGAAGTACCCGGAGACAGTGATCACCCCGACCACCAGCAGCACCGGTCCGAGCATCGGCAGGGTGATGTGCAGGAACTGCTTCCAGCGCGAGGCGCCGTCGATGCGCGCGGCCTCGTACAGGTCATGCGGGATCGCCTGCAGGCCGGCCAGGAAGATCACCATGTTGTAGCCGAAGTTCTTCCACACCGCGAACAGCATGATGGTCGGCATCGCCCAGTTGGGATCGCCCAGCCAGTCGATCGGGCTGATGCCAAGATGGCCCAGGCCGTAGTTCACCAGGCCATAGCTGGTGTGGAACAGGTAGCGCCAGATCACCGCCACCGCCACCAGCGTGGTCACCACCGGGGCGAACAGCGCGGTGCGGAACAGCGCCTTGAAGCGCGCGGCCGGGGCATTGAGCAGCATCGCCGCGCCCAGCGATACACCGATCGACAACGGCACGCCGATCACCACGAAATAGGTGGTGTTCCACAGCGACTTCCAGAACATCGGGGTCTGCAGCAGGTCGATGTAGTTGCCAAGACCCACGAAGCGCAGGTTGCTGCTGTCGGCCAGCGCATACAGGTCGAAGTCGGTCACGCTCAGCGCCAGCGCCGAAGCCACCGGCAGGCCGAAGAACACACCAAGCACGATCAGCGAGGGGCCGGCGAAGATCCAGCCGGCAAGCGAAGTACGTTTCATTGCGGGCTCCCGGCCGCGACTGCACTGGTCGAACCCGAGGGGGGTGCGCTGCGCTGCAGGCGTTGTTGTTCATGCATCCAGCGACGCTTGGCCAGCACCTTGTCCACGCGCTGGTCCAGTTCGGCCACGGCCTTGTCCTGCGGCAGGCCGCCACGCACCACCTGTTCGGTGACGATGCGCATTTCCTGCACGATGCGCTCCCATTCGAGCACCTTCGGGGTCGGCTTGACCCGCTCCAGCTGGTCTCGGAAGGCGGCGGCAAGTGGATCGTTGGCCAGCGACGGCGCATTCCAGGTGCTGCGACGCGGCGGCAGGTCGCCGATGATCGCGTGGAAGCGCGCCTGGATTGCCGGCCGCGACAGGAACTCGATCAGCTTCCAGGACGCTTCCTTCTGCTGCGACTTGCGGAAGATCACCAGGCTGGTACCACCGGCGATGCCGGCGCCCGGACCGTCCGGACCCGGCAGCGCGGCCGTGCCCCACTGCCCTTCCAGTGCCTTCGGTTGCAGCTTCTTGAACTCGCGGATGTTCCAGGGGCCGGAAATGTAGAACACGTTGAAGCCGCGGAAGAATTCATCCCAGACGTTGGAGATCTGCGTCTCGGACATCTTCGGCGCCCAGCCCTGCTCGAACATGTTGGCGTAGAACCCCAGCGTGCGGCGGAAGCCGGGGCTGGAGAAATTGCCACGGGTGTCGTCGTCGCGCAGCAGCGGATCGGGCTGCTGCAGGGCCAGCGACAGCTGCTGCTCGAACTCGTTGATCGGCATCAGCACCGCATAGCGGTTCGGGCCCTGCATGCGCTTGATCGCGGCCATCTGCTCGTCCCATTCGGCCCAGGTACGCGGCGGATGGTCGAAGCCGGCCTTGGCCAGCAGGTCCTTGCGGTAATAGATCAGGCGGGTATCGACGTACCACGGCACCCCGACCAGCTCGTCGTGGATCACGTTGGTATCCCAGATGCCCTGGAAGTAGTCCTTCGGATCGACAACGGTGGAATGCTGCACGAACGGCTGCAGTGGGGTCAGCGCGTTGAGTTCGGCGAACTCGGGCACCCAGGTGTTGCCAAGCTGGCACACGTCGGGCAGGCCATCGGCGGCAAAGGCGGTCAGCAGCTTTTCGTGCGCGGCCGTCCACGGGATGTTCTGCACATCGACCTTGATGCCGGGGTTTTCCGCTTCGAATTCGTGGATCAGCTCGCTGACCACTTCGGCCTCGCGCCCCATCGCCCAGAAGCGCACGGTGGTGGTGCCCTGCTCGGGGCGCGCGCAGCCTGCCATGACCAGCGCGGCCAGTGCAGGCAATGCCCAGCGTCGCAGGCGGTGTTTCCAGTCGTGCACCTTGTTACTTCCCCTGGCCGGTGTTGCGGTTGGCATTGTTTTTCTGTTCCTGCGCGGCGGCCGCACGTGATTCGGCGATACCGACCGCACGTGCTGCGGCGGCCTTCTCATCCTTCTGCAGCTCCAGCGGCTGGAAGGAGCCTTCCGGCGCCAGCCAGCCACCACTGAAGCCCGCCCGTTCCAGGCCCTTGCGGATGTAAGGGTTCTTCTTCATCACATCCCAGACGAAGTCGTTGCGGTAGTTGGCGATCATGGTCAGGATCGGGCCCTGGTCGATGGCGATGTAGTCGCTGGCGACCCAGCCGCGATCAGGCACCACGCGCCCGGTCTTGATCGGGATGTCGTAGTTGAAACTGGGATTGAACGAATCCAGGAAGCCATAGCTGGAGTAGATGTAGTCGCCGTAGCGCTTGTGCATCTCCAACGTGGCCGGGATCACTTCCTCGGGCGCGAACACGACCGAGGAGATCGCTGCGGTTGGCGCGATCGTGCCGTCATCGAAATTCTCGCGCAAGCCTGCGCCGCGCGACGAGTAATGGCGGAACTGGCGCTGCTCACCGCGGTATTCCTGGGTGGTGTTCTGCGGACCATCACTGGCGGTCAGGCCCCACACGTTCTCGCCGTACTCCTTCCAGTTCATCGGATTGGCGATGGCGTACTCACGCTGGGCCAGCGCGGCCGAACGGCTGTTGAGGAAGTAGGTGCTGCCACGCTCGCGCATGTAGGCATCCTGGATGTCGCGGAAATCGATCCAGACGTGGCTGTACTGGTGGCCGAACAGCGGGCCGAAGGACAGGTATTCCTGGCCCTGGTAGACGCCCCAGTCGTTGTCGTAGGTCCGCGTCCACACTGTCCACGCATCCGGGCTGACCGGATGGCTGGGCGAACCCAGGGCGAGGATGTAGACCATCATCGCCTCGTTGTAGCCCATCCAGTCATGGTCGATGAAGCCGTTCTCGGGGAACCAGCCCATCGAGATCAGCGGCGCACGCTGCTGCAGCCACGGCCAGTCGACCTGCTTGTACAGGGTGTCGGCGATCTGCCGGATTTCCTTCTCGCGCGGATCGTCGCCGTCGTAGTACGACTGGGCGAACAGCACGCCCATCATCAGCAGCGCGGTGTCCACCGAGGACAGTTCCACCCAGCTGTCGTAGCGGCGCCCTTCCTGCATGTCCAGGAAGTGGTAATAGAAGCCCTTGTAGCCGGCCTTGCCGGTGCGCTGCGGGCCCATCGGCACGTCGCGGAAGAACTTCAGGGTGGTCAGGGTGCGGTCGATCGCCTGGTTGCGGCTGACCCAGCCGTTCTCGATGCCGATCGGATAAGCGGTCAGGGCGAAGCCGACCGAGGCGATGCTGGCGAACGGCCGCGACGGATAGCGGTCCGGGGTCAGGCCGTTGATCTCGTTGGTGGTATCCCAGAAGAACTGGAAGGTGCGGCGCTCGATGTCATCGAACAGAGGCGGCAGCTCCGGCTTCATCGGCCGCGGCGGTGCGTCGGCCTCGATCAGGATCACCGGCGGGCGCGGCTTGGCAGGCTCCTGCTGGGCCGGTTTGCAGGCGGCGATGGCCAGGGTCATCGCAGCGGCGGTCATCAGGTGGCGTGCCTGCATGGCGCGGTTCCTCCGGTGGGCTGATCGATGAAAGAGCATAACGTCCAATGACCTGAAATCGTTTACAAAGTGCGGTCTTAAAAAACCACGAAAACGTGGTTGATGACACCGCGGTCATTGCCCACGCCATTGCCCCCTGCCCGGCAATGGCGTGGGCAATGGACCGGCCCGGAGGCCGGCCATTGCCGTTGAAACCGGAGCCATCGGCGAACCGATGGCTCCGTACTGCATCAACTTCCCGCGATCAGAAGCGGAAGCCCACTTCGGCCTTGACCTGACGCGGAGTACCGATGATGTCGCCGGTCTCGTTGTAGCTGGCCTGCAGCTTGCCGTTGGTCTTGACGTAGTTGTAGGTGGAGAAGTTGTCGAAGTTGAACACGTTGATGATGTCGATACGCGCGTACAGCTCGGTATCGCCCGCCAGCTTGAACGTCTTCGTCGCCTGCAGGTCGACCGAACGGTAGCCGAAGATCTTGCCACCCACCAGGAACTTGCCATTGGCGTTGGGCACAGCCGCCTGCGGCGTCGGCAGGTTGTAGCCACTGGCCTGCGGCACCGGGTACCAGTCATTGACGGCGGTCGGGGTAGCCAGGGTGATCTTGCCACCGAAGGTGATGCCCCAGAAGCCCGCGTACGAACCGGTGACCACCAGGCGGTGGCGCGGCGCGCCGTTGGAACGGATGGTCGGGTAATCCTCGATCAGGCCGCGGTCGAAGGCGTACTTCTCGTTGATGTCGCGGTTGTGGCGCGCGGTCGTCCAGGTGTAGGCGATCGAGGTACCCCAGCCGCTTTCCTGGGTGAACGGCTTCTGCGCCGACAGCAGGATCTGGGTCGCACGGGTCTTGATGCCCTGCTGGCCGATGATCAGGCTGCCGAAGCCCGGCACGTTGCAGCTCCAGGCCTGGCTCAGGCCCGGCTCGGTGCCACCGCACAGGCGCGGGTCATCGAAGAACTGGCCGGTCGGGTAACGGTTGCCCAGGGTGAAGGCGAAGCCGTCGTAGCTCAGGGTACGGGCGATGGTGGCGTCGGTCAGCCAGTCACCGATCTGGTTGCTCATGCCCAGGCTGAACTGATCGGAGTACGGAGCCTTCAGCTTGTTGTTCAGCAGATCCACTTCCAGGCCGGCATTGCTGGTCGCACCGACCAGGCTCTGCAGGTTGCCGATGCCGTTGAGCAGGTTCGGGTTCCAGTCATAGCAGGCGGCCTGGCCGTTGATGCAGGTGCCGGTGGCCGGGTTGCGGAAGTAGATGGTCGGCTGCGGCAGGGCCAGCTTGGTGGTTTCCAGCTGCAGGTTGTCGAACAGGTCGCGGTCGTACGAACGGCCGGCACCACCGTGGATCACGTGCTGCTCGTCGGCGTTGATGTCATACGAGAAGCCCAGGCGCGGCTGCCATGCATCCTTGAATGCCTTGCGGTTGTGGCCGTTGCTGATGTAGTCGCTGATGTCCAGGCCGCCCAGCGCCAGCGAATCGGCGTAGGTCTGGCCGGCGGCAGCACGCGGATCCTGCGAATAGATCGCGTCGACCACGGCCTGCGGGGTGACGAAGTCCAGGTAGGACGGGGTCTTTTCGTAGTCCCAGCGCAGGCCGAGGTTGATCTGCAGGTGGTCGTTGACCTGCCAGTCGTCCTGGATGAACACGCCGTACTGCTTGGACTTCGAACGCACTTCACCGGACACGCCGTCCACGCCGGTCACCGGCTTGACGAACTGCGCCTTGTACGGAATGGAATCGGGGAAGTCCGGATCGCCCAGGCTGTAGGTGAAGGTCGGGTTGATCTGCGCCGCATCGGAGGCGTACAGGTCGATCGCCTTGTACTTCACGCCCATCTTGATGGTGTGGTCGCCGGCCCACTGGATGCCGTCCAGGGTCAGGTTGTCTTCGATCGACCAGCCCTTCTGGCCCTTCACCTGCGAATCCAGTGCCGATGCGCCACCGATCTTCACCACGGTGCGGTCTTCGGTGCCGTCCGGTGCGGTGTAGGTGATGCCGTTGGCCAAGGTCAGCGGGGTCGGGTTGTTGAACGAATCTTCATGGGTGACCATCATTTCGTTGTAGTAACGCTCGCCGCTGTGGTTCCAGCGCAGGGCGTAACGACGGTCGGTGTTGACCACTTCACGACCGGCTTCCGGCGAGGTCTGGCCACTGAACTGCGACTGGGTTTCGTCGCGGTCCTGGAAGGTCAGCTCGATGCGATCGTTGTCGGTCGGCTCGAAGTCGATCTTGCCGAAGATCAGATCCTGCTGGAACGGCTGGCTGGCCGGGCCCAGGCCGGCGGCGCCTGCGGGCGGCAGCAGGCCGGCAGCACCGGTGACCGCGCCGTCCGGCGCGATGGTGACCGGCAGGTCGAAGCGCTTGGCTTCGTAGGTCACGAAGAAGTGGGCCTTGTCCTGGATGATCGGGCCGCCCAGGGCGAAGCCGTATTCCTTCTCGGCCGAGACCATCTTGTCCTTGCCGCCCTGGCGCTCGGCCGGGGTCTTGGCGCGCATGTCCTCATCGGTGTAGCGGTAGAACGCCTCACCCTTGAATTCATTGGTACCGGACTTGGTGGCAGCGGTCACTGCGGCGCTCGACACCTGGCCGTACTCGGCCTTGTAGTTGCCGCTGATGACCTTGTATTCGCCGATGGCCAACTGCGGGAACGGGTTGCCGGCGCTGCCGGACTGGCCGGCCACGCCGCCGCCCTTGACGTAGCTCTTCTGGCCCACGCCGTCGATGTAGACGTTGGTACCGTCGGAATTGGTGGCACCGCCGCGCAGCGAGGTATTGCCCTTGGCATCACGGGTGAAGATCAGGCCCGGCACCGCGTCGGCGAACTCCAGGAAGTTGCGCGACACCTGCGGGGTGGTCTGGATCTGCTGCAGGCTGACGGTCTTGCCGACTTCGGAGGTACGCACTTCCTGCAGCAGGGTCGGCGCGACGACGTTGACGGTGTCCAGGTTGGTGGCGGCGGTCGAGCCGGTACCACCGGCAGCCGCCTCGCTGAAGTTCAGCGTCGCGGTCGAGGCGACGGTGACGGTAACCTTCTGGGTCTGGCCGTTGGCGACCACGTTGTAGGTGCCCGGATCCAGGCCCATCAGCGAGTAGCTGCCGTCGGCGCGCACGGTGCCGCGACGGACGGTGCCGGTGGCGACGTTGGTGGCGGTGACTTCGGCACCGGCCTGGGCGCCGGACACCTGGCCACGCAGGCTGGCGTTGGCCGACTGCGCCATGACGTTCGGGGCGGCGGCCAGCATCAGGCAGCTGACCAGTGCGGTGCTCAGCAGCCGGCGCGCCGGCGTGCGGATAGTGGAATGCATCATCAACTCAATCTCCGGGTGGCGGTGACCGCTTGCGCGGCACCTGCGATCAATCAAAAAAGAAGGAACGCCTCTGGCTTCAATGGCCGGATGGCGGAGTGGTGGAATCGCGAACAATCAGGCGCGGGACCAGGGTCTGCTTGTCCCCTGCCCCTTCCGTGGAGGTGCCGTCCATCAACTGCAACAAACGCGACATCGCCCGATCGCCCAGTTCGGCAATGCTGACCTGCATGGTGGTCAGCGACGGGTGAACGAAACGCGCAAGCGGAATGTCATCGAAGCCGGCCAGGGCGACATCGGTCGGGACATGGACACCTGCCTGCGCGAAGGCATACAGGCAACCCAGGGCCATCATGTCGTTGGCGGCGAATACGGCATCGGGCAGCGTGCCGGCTGCCAGCAACTCCTGACCGGCGCGATGGCCGGAAGCTTCGTCGAAATCACCGGGCAGCTCGATGCCTTCGGCGCCGCTGCCAAACGCCGCCAGCGCGTCACGGAAGCCGCGCAGGCGCTCGCGCGCGTCGAAGTTGAGGTCCGGGCCAGAAATGAATGCAATGCGCCGATGGCCAGCATCGAGCAGGTGGCGGGTCATCGCCATCGCCCCGGCATGGTCATCGATGCTCAACACCGGATGGTCCTGCCCAGGCAGGTAGGTGTTGATGAGTACCGTCGGCAATGCCTGCGGCAGGTTGTCGGTCAGGAACCCGGGGCTCTCGGCATAGGGCGAGAGCACCAGCAGACCGTCGACCCGGCCGCGCATGGCACGCAGGGCTGCACCCTGCTGCTCCTGGTCGCCGTGATAGCTCGACACCAGCAGGTGCTGGCGCCGGCTGCGGGCGACGTTGTCGATGCCACGCATCAGTTCGGAGAAGAATTCGCCGTACAGGTCCGGAAGCACCACGCCCACCGTATTGGTGCGGCGGCTGCTCAGGCTGCGAGCGGCGGCATGCGGGGTGTAACGCAGCCGTGCGGCCACCTCCAGCACAAGCTGGCGGACCGGTTCGGCGACATTTTCATGCCCGTTGAGCGCGCGCGAAACGGTGGCCACAGAGACCTTGGCTTCACGGGCGACGTCTTTGATTGTTATGGCTGCCTTGTTCACGAAGCCGCCCTCCACGGCTTGGACCTACCAGCATTGGCGCGGAATGTAAGCGTTTCCATCTGCGCTTGTAAACAGTCCGTTAGACGAATGTCCCCAAACGGACACGGAAACCTGTCCCTGGCAGGCCCATCAACGGACCTGCCAGGACAGCGCGGGACAAGGCCTCAGCCCTGTTCTGACGGGGTATGCGCGCGGATGGACAACGCGTGGATGTCGGTTTCCATCAACGTGCCCAAGGCGGCGTAGACCGCGCGATGGCGCGCCAGCGGGGCCATTCCCGCGAAGCGCTCGCTGACCACGTGCACGTTGAAATGGCCGCGACCATCGCGCGCTCCGGCATGGCCTGCATGGCGATGGCTGTCGTCTTCGATTTCAAGCACGCTGGGGGACAGCGCTTGCTGCAGCGCATCACGAATCTGCTCGATCCGTTCCGCGTTCACGGCAGCACCTTGCGGAACGGTCGCACCTGCACCCGCACATAGACGCCTGCGGCAACATAGGGATCGGCATCGGCCCAGGCCTGGGCCTGCTGCAATGAGTCGAAGCCGGCAATCACCACCGAGCCACTGAACCCTGCCGGGCCCGGGTCTTCGCTGTCGATCGCCGGACACGGCCCGGCCAGAAGCAGGCGGCCTTCATCGCGCAACGCGGTCAGCCGCGCCAGGTGCTCGGGCCGCGCCTGCAGCCGCTGGGCCAGCACATCCTGGCCGTCATATCCTTCAATCACATACCACACCGGCATTTCCTCGCTTGCGTTGCTGGTGGGCCGATTCTAGCCAATCCCGCCGCCTGCCCGGCCTCGGCTGGACACTGGCGAGGCAAAGGCTTACCCTAGGGACCATTGCACGTGGATGGATGCAGCAGCCCGTCGGTTTTTGCGGCCAACGCAGCCCCCGACGACCGACCCGCTGCTTCGAACCGGTCCACCCGACCGGGCCACGTAGACGACCTCCCCGTAGTCCTGTCGCTGCCGTGTCCTGCGGAGCGCCCTGTTGTTTGATGTGTGGAACCGCGCCGAGACAGGCGCGCCTGGTGTCCTGGCGGTCCGTGGCAGTTGCCCGGTGTGTCAGCTACCGCGACTGGTCCGTTGCAATCCTGATCTCCATTAGATGACTTCCGAACTCGCGCTCGACGCGAACACGCCAACCCGGCCGCCCGCCCCCCAGCAGCAGGAAATGCCGCTGGCCGTGGTGCATGGGCAACCGGTCCTGCAGATTCCGCAGGACCTGTACATCCCGCCGGATGCGCTGGAAGTCATCCTGGATGCCTTTGAAGGACCGCTGGACCTGCTGCTGTACCTGATCCGCCGGCAGAACCTGGACGTACTGGACATTCCCGTGGCCGAGATCACCCGGCAGTACGTGGAATACATCACCGTGATGCGCGAGCTGCGCTTCGAGCTTGCCGCCGAGTACCTGGTGATGGCGGCGATCCTGGCGGAAGTGAAGTCGCGCATGCTGCTGCCCCGCCCCCCCAGCGTGGAGGGAGAGGAAGCCGATCCGCGTGCGGAGCTGGTGCGACGGCTGCAGGAGTACGAACGCTTCAAGCAGGCCGCCGAGGATATCGACGCCCTGCCCCGGCAGGACCGTGACACCACCGTGGCACATGCCTTCATGCCCGAGCGCGCCGCAGTGAAGCTGCCGCCGCCGGTGGACCTGAAGGAAATGCTGATGGCGCTGCACGACGTGCTCAAGCGCGCCGAGCTGTTCACCGGCCACGCCATCAAGCGCGAGGCGCTGAGTGTCCGGCAGCGCATGGGTGAAGTGCTGGGGCGGCTTGAAGACGGCAGGTTCTATCGTTTTGAAAACCTGTTCACCGCCGAAGAAGGCAAGCTGGGCGTGCTGGTCACGTTCCTGGCAGTGCTGGAACTGGCCAAGGAACAGCTGCTGGACCTGGTGCAGGAAGAACCGCTGGCGCCGATCTACGTGAAGTCCCTGGCCGCCGGCAATACCAATGCCCCGCTGCAGTTCAGCAGCGAGTTCGACGACAACGACGCCGCCAATGAAAACGAGTGAGCGCTGACTGCCGATGGATCAAACGCTGATCAACCGCATTGTCGAAGGTGCGCTGCTGGCCTCCAGCCAGCCGCTCACCCTGGCCCAGCTGAAGGACCTGTTCCCGGAAGATGAGCCGGCACCACCGGGCAGCATCGAACGTGCGCTGGAACGGCTGCGCGAGGGCTGCCAGGACCGTGGCGTGGAACTGGTGGAGGTGGCTTCGGGCTTCCGCTACCAGGTGACCGCCGAAGTACATGGCTGGATCAGCCGGCTGTGGACCGAACGCAAGACCCGCTATACCCGCGCCACCCTGGAAACACTGGCCCTGATCGCCTACCGGCAGCCGATCACCCGTGGCGAGATCGAGCAGGTGCGCGGCGTGGCGGTCAGCAGTAACATCATCCAGGCACTGGAAGAGCGCGAGTGGATCCGCGTGGTCGGCCACCGCGACGTGCCTGGCAAGCCCGCCCTGTTCGGCACCACCAAGGGCTTCCTGGACTACTTCGGGCTGAAACGCCTGGACGAACTACCGCCGCTGTCCGAGCTGAAGGACCTGGGCGACCTGGAACCGCAGCTGGCGCTGGATCGCGACGCACCCCTCGCCGCCAGTGCCGACGGCCCGGACGTGAGCGCCGACCCGGACGCCGCTGCAAATGACGACACCGGCACCACCGCTGGCGACACCCCCGATTCTGCCGACGCATTTCCTGCGGCGGCCGACGATGAGCAAGCACCTTCGCCCTCCGATGATGGGCACCCCGATTCCGCGCCGGGCGAGCGCGCGGTGACAGTGAACGAACGCGAAGACAACGCCGTCGCGAAGACGACCGTGGCTGTTGACCAAGCCGATTCCGAACCAGAGGCCGACCTCGAAACCGTCGGCCGGAGCAAAACTGATGAGTGACACCCCCCGCAAGCCCTCGTTGAACAAGCTTTCGCTCAAGCGCGAAGCCACGTCCGAACAGTTCAAGCTGGAAGAACGCCTGCACAAGGTCCTGGCCCAGGCCGGCCTCGGCTCGCGTCGTGCGCTGGAACAGCGCATTGCCGAAGGCCTGGTCAAGGTCAACGGTGAAGTCGCCCAGACCGGCATGTCGGTCAAGAGCGGCGACAGGATCGAACTCGACGGCCGCGGCTTCGTCGCCACTGCGCTGGCCGAGCCGTCGCGCGTGCTGGTCTACAACAAGCCGGAAGGCGAAGTGACCACGCGTGAAGACCCTGAAGGTCGCCCGACCGTGTTCGAATCCCTGCCGGCGCTGAAGGGTGCCCGCTGGATCGCCGTCGGCCGCCTGGACATCAACACCACCGGCCTGCTGCTGGCGACCACCGACGGTGAGCTGGCCAACGCCATGATGCACCCCTCTTTCGAGGTCGAGCGCGAGTACGTGGTGCGCGTGCGTGCCCCGGAAGGCGAGGACAAGGTGCCCGATGCCGTCGTCGACCGCCTCACCCGTGGTGTCGCGCTGGAAGATGGCCCGGCCAAGTTCGATGAGATCGAACGCATCGGCGGCACCGATTCGCACGACTGGTTCCGCGTCGTGGTGAAGGAAGGCCGCAACCGCGAAGTGCGCCGCCTGTGGGAATCGCAGGGCTGCCAGGTCAGCCGCCTCAAGCGCACCCGCTACGGCAAGGTCAGCCTGCCGCGCGAACTGGCCCGCGGCCAGTCCGTCGAACTGCCGGGCAGCCAGGTCGAAGCGCTGCGCGCCGAACTGAAGCTGGAAGAAGGCGCGCCGTCGGCCCTGACCCTGCAGCCGGTGATCGGCCAGCGTCGCGCTGCCAAGACCACCGTGCGTGTGCGCGAAGGTGGCCGTGGCAACGCTTACGTCAATGGTCACAACACCGCCGATGAAGGTCGCGAACTGCGTCGCTTCGACAACGTGCGCGAAGACCGCGGCCGCGGTCGCGGCGGCAAGGGCGGTGGCGGTTTCAAGGGCGGCCTGACCGTCAGCGGTGAAGCTGCTGCCAAGCAGTCGCAGCGCCCGTTCAAGCAGCGCGCGCCGAAGAACGACCGCTCGCTGCCGGAAGGCAACCCGGCCGCATTCCGCACCTGGTACGTGCCGGATGGCGTGAGCACCGGCCCGAGCGGGCATCGCAATGCCGGTCCAGGCGCTCGTGGCCCGGGTGCCCGTGGTCCGGGCGCAGGTGCAGGCGGCCAGGGCCGTCCGTACGGCAAGCCGAAGGGTCCGGGCGCAGGCGCCGGTGGCGGCCAGGGTCGTGGCGGCTACGGTGGTGAAGGACGCGGTGGCTACGGTGGTGAAGGACGCGGTGGCGCCGGTGGCGCAGGCGGCCAGGGTCGTCCGGCCGGTGCGGGCAACCGCTCGCAGGGCCAGGGCAACAAGCACCCGTACGGCCATCCGGGCAATGCCCCCAGCTTCCCGTCCGACCACGCCAATCCGGGCTTCAGTCCGTACGGCAGCTCGCGTCCGGCCGGCAACGGTCGTCCGGGCGGCAATGCGAATGCACGTCCGGGCGGCAACCGTGGTCCGGGTGGTCCGGGCGGCAATCGCGGCCCGGGTGGCCCCGGCGGCAACCGTGGTCCCGGCGGCCCGGGTGGCAACCGCGGCCCGGGTGGCCCCGGCGGCAACCGTGGCCCGGGTGGCCCGCGTCGCAGCGGCCCGCGCGGCGGCTGATCTCCACCTTCAATGAAGGACACAGCGATGACACGGATGTTGTCCCTCGGCGCCCGCATCGGCGCCGTGCTGGTGGCTCTGTTGCTGGTCGGCGGCTGCGAACGCGCTGCCGACCGGCTCAAGCAGGAAATCGCCGCCACGCAGAATCCCTGGCCGAAATCTTCGGCCCTGCACGATCCGGCCGACCGCATGCTGCGTCGGCTGATTGTCGATGAGCGCTATCTCACCCGCATCAAGCAGGCCGGCAGCAAGGACAAGGCTGCTGTCGCCGGTGCACAGCTTGCACTGGATGGCATCGGCCGCCTGCCCCGCCCCATGCTGGAGCGGCGTGCGCAGCTGCTGGCCGCAATGCTGCGCGGAATGCCGGTAGAGAAATGCGCACTGATCGCCCGCGCCACCACGGCGTCGGACATTGCGCAGGTAGGCAGGACCTTGTTCAACGAACTGGAGAAGCGACCGTCGCAGGACATCGATTTCTGGTTCGAGATGAGCTACCAGGCCAGCCTCGCCGAGCTCGAACAGCGACCCGCAACCCCTGCCACTGAACAGCAGATTGCCGAGGCGACCGAGGCCCTGCTCGCCTCGATGGCTGACGAAAGCACGCGCGCGCGGGCCATGGCAGTACTGCCGCGGATGGACACCGCACCAGCTGCCGACGTCTGCTGGGCATCGCTGATGCTGCTTGATGCCGCGTCCAGCACCGTGCCCGAACCACATCGCGGTACATTGGCCTGGCTGATGGCCCAGCAATAGACACGGCGACGGAAGCCGGGCCCGTGCGCCCGCTTCCCCGCGTTCGGCCGCGACCACTCCACGCTCACCCTGCCGCTCGAGCGCTTTCGGCGCGCTGGAACGCCGCAGGCGTGGTCGCGACCATGCTGCGGAAGAAGGCGATGAACGGACTCTCTGCCGAGAATCCAAGTTCCAGCGCCACGTGCGCGACACGATGGCCGAGCAGCAGCAGTTCCATGGCCCGCATCAACCGCCATTGCTGGCGCCACGCCTGGTAGCCCATGCCGGTATCGCGTTGCATCAGGCGCCCGATCGTACGCACGCTCAGTCCGCTGCGCTGGGCCAGCTCGCCCAGTTCGGGCGGCAGCTGCTCGGCCACCGGCAGGCAGCGGGCGATGCGCGGGTCGCGCGGCAATGGCAGCTCCATCGGCTCCACCGGCGCAGCGGCAATCTCAAGCACGCACAGCGCCAGTTGATGCCCCGCTCGCGGCGCTTGCCAGTCATGTGCGAACGGCGCCTGCGCGATCGGCTCCAGCAGCGCCTGCAGCAGGGGACCGACACCAATGATTGCTGGCTGCTGCGGCAACTGCGCCGACAGCGTGGCATCGAAGTACAGCGACCGATAGTCCACGGCCTGTCGCATCTGCGCGCGGTGCAGCAGACCACCCGGAATCCACGCCGCGCGCGATGGCGGCAACAGGCTGATGCGATCGCCGAACGTCAGCCGCGTGCAACCGGCGCGCGTGTACAGCAGTTGCGAACGTGCGTGCTGGTGCCAACCGGAGTCATGCTCGGCCAGCGTGGCAGCGATACCGATCACCGGGGCGCTCCAGGCATCGGCATCGAAGCGAGCGTGGGGCTGCAGCCATGCCATGTCCGATTTCATCCATCTACTGTCGTAATCACTAGAGTGCGCCATCAGCACGGCCACGACAATGCGCGCCCCTGTTTCCGGAGCGCGCCGATGTCACCTCGCCTGCTGTCCCTCACCATTGCGCTGCTGATGTTTCCGCAGCTGGCGCAGACCCTGTACAGCCCGGCGCTGGCGGATCTGGCGCAACGCTTCACCCTGCCGGCCAGCGCTGCCAGCCAGGCGATGAGCCTGTACCTGCTGGGGTTCGCGCTGGGCGTCCTGCTGTGGGGAAGGCTGGCCGACCGCGTTGGCCGTCGCCCCGCCCTGCTGGGTGGCCTGTGCGTTTTCGTGCTGGCGGCACTGGGCGGATTGGCGGCCGGCACGTTCGGCCAGGTGCTGGCTGCGCAGATGCTGGCCGCCCTGGGCGCCGCCGCCGCCTCGGTGGTGACGCAGACCGTGCTGCGCGACCACCTTGAAGGGCCCGCGCTGGCGCAGGCGTTCTCCTGGATTGGCATGGCGCTGGCGCTGAGCCCGGCGATCGGGCTGGCACTGGGCTCGCTGCTGGTCGCTGCCGATGGCTATGCCGGCGTGCAGGCCGGCCTGCTGCTGATCGCTGCATTGCTGATGCTGGGCTGCACGACCGGGCTGCGTGAAAGCCGGCCCGCGCAGATCACGCCCGTACCGCTGCGGCCCCTGCTGCGGCAACTGCTGGGCGACCGTTGGATCTGGTCGCACGCGCTGCTGGTCATGGCCTTCAACGTGGCCATGTACAGCTGGTACGCGCTGGGGCCGTTCGTGTTCGCACGCCTGCACTGGCCCGCCAGCTGGTTCGGCGCCAGCGGTGCGGTGCTGGCGCTGGGTTCGGCGTTGGGCGCCTGGGCCAATGGCCGCCTGTTGCGTGCCGGCGTCCCTGCGTTGACGCGCATCCGCATCGCGGCATCGCTGGTACTGGCCGGTGGTGTCCTGGCCGCGCTGCTGCGCGGGCAACCGGTCATGGTGGTGGCGATGCTGCCGGTCGTGGCGGGATTCGGCCTGGCCATCCCCAATGTGCTCGGGCAGGCACTACGCGGCTATGCACACTGCCTGGGCAGTGCCGGCGCCCTGTTCGGCCTGCTCTACTACCTGCTGATCGGCGCGGCGATGGCCGTTGTCGGCGCACTGCAGATGCTGGCGCCGTCCATCATCGCCTGTGCACTGCTGGCGCTGTGGTTGCTGCGTCCGCGGAGCGCGCTGGCCTAGGAATTGCTGCAAACGCCCTGCACTATGCGCCACTGCCGGAAACCGCGCGGCAGCGCTGGCTATGGTGCGTGTACTCCGCAACCACGCAGATGCCGATGATCACCATCACCGCAGAACAGGCCCGCGCAAACGCTGACGCCGCCATTCGACCGATCGAGCAGTACTACAGGGATCTGGACAAATCGATCCAGGTAGGCTCGGAAAACGGCCGCCGCTACATCGTGTTCGGCTTCAACAAGGCGCTGGCCAGCGAGCGCCTCGTCGACGGCGTCGTCGAGCAACTGCTGGAGAACCGCTTCAGTGTCGAACGGCTGCCCAGCGACGCCGAGCAGCACTACATCCGCATCAGCTGGGAAGCCGGGGAGCCCTCCCTCCTCAACGCCGGCTGATGGTGAACGCCGCGCCGTCCACACCCAGGTCCCAGCCCTTGCCGGTACCGGACAGGGCCAGCGAGATATCGCCCTTGGTCATCACCTGCGCGTTGCTGGACTTCACCGCACCGGCATGCGCGCCGACCGAGGCGTAGGTGCCCAGCAGCTCGCCGACGCTGCTGGCGCCGGTGAAGCTGCCACGGCCATCGGTGATCTTCGACTTGCCAACGGTCAGGCCGCCGCCCTTCAGCTGGATCCGCACCGGCATGCTGGAACCGTTGGTGCAGTGGATGGTGCCGTTGCCCGAGGCGGTCTTGTAGATCAGCGACCAGCCGGACAGGTTGTAGCGCAGCTGGCAGTCAAGGTTGCCACCGGCCTGCGCGGTCGGGGCCAGGGACGCTGCGGCCAGCGCCAGCAGCAGGGCAAACGGCTTGGTATTCATCGGCAGAACATCCAAATCGGTCGGAATGTGGGCGAATCTAGCAGCGCGCGCGTGCACGTTGGATGCAGGCGCGCGCGGTGGGGCGGGAAGCGTTCAGCCGCCGTATCAGGCCTGCACATCCAGATGGAAGGCATCGGCATCGAGCATGGCCGGGAAGCGTGCACGATGCGAGGCCAGCGCTTCGGCGGAGATGGTGGTGGTCACCACCTGCTCGCGCTCGCGGATCTCCACCTGCGGCTGGCCGAGGAAGTCGATGACCGCGCTGTCGCCAGCGTAATGCAGCTGGTTGCCATCCACGCCTACGCGGTTGACCGCAGCGACGAAACACAGGTTCTCGATCGCGCGCGCACGCAACAGGGTCTTCCACGCGTAGGCGCGCGCGGAAGGCCAGTTGGCGACGAAGATCTGCAGGTCGAAGTCCAGCTGGCCGGCACGCTCGACGTTGTAGCGGTTGCGGCAGAACACCGGGAAACGCAGGTCGTAGCAGACCTGCGGATTGATCCGCCAGCCCTTCCATTCCACGCACAACCGGTCGCGGCCGGCGGCATAGCGCTCGTGCTCGCCGCCGTAACGGAACAGGTGGCGCTTGTCGTAGTACTGCAGGCCACCATCGGGGGTGGCGAACAGCAGGCGGTTGTAAACGCCCTCGCCATCGCGCAGCTGTACGCTGCCGATCACTGCCGCATTCAAGGCTTTGGCCTGCGCGCGCACCCACGCCACGGTCGGGCCGTCCATGCCTTCGGCCTGTGCGATGGCTTCGTTTGAAAAGCCACTGGTGAAGGTTTCCGGCAGGATCACCAGATCGGTGGTGCCGGCCAGCGGCGCCAGCAGCGCACCGTAGTAAGCGCGATTGCCGGCCGGGTCGTGCCAGCGGGTGTCGCCCTGGACGAGGGAAATGCGCAGGTCCTGCATGCTGTCTCCTCCGCTCACAGCAGGCGCAGGCGTTCGATCGCCGCGTCCAGGGTGGCCTCGTTCTTGGCGAAGCACAGCCGCACCAGGCGCTGGCCGACCGGCGCGGTTTCGTAGAACGGCGACAGCGGAATGGCGGTGACGCCCTTCTCGATGGTCAGCCACTTCACGAACTCATGGTCCGGCAGGTCACTGATGGCCGAATAGTCGACCAGCTGGAAGTAGCCGCCCGGCACCGGCAGCGCCTTCAGGCGGGTACCGGCCAGCTGCTCGCGGAAACGGTCGCGCTTGGCTTCATAGAACGCGCCCAGTTCCAGATGATGCTGCGGCTCGTCGCGGATCATCGCGGCGAAACCGTACTGCGCCGGGCCGAAGCTGGTGAAGGTGTTGTACTGGTGCACCTTGCGGAATTCGGCGGTCATCGCCGCCGGCGCCACCGCATAGCCGATCTTCCAGCCGGTGCAGTGATAGGTCTTGCCGAAGCTGGAGATGACGAAGGTGCGCTCGCGCAGTTCCGGGTAGCGCAGCGCCGATTCGTGGCGACGGCCGTCGTAGATGATGTGCTCGTACACCTCATCGGAAATCAGGTAGATCTGCGTGCCGCGCAGTACATCGGCCAGCGCCTGCATGTCGGCCTCGTCCAGCATCGCGCCGGACGGGTTGTGCGGGGTGTTGACCATCAGCAGGCGGGTGCGCGGGGTGATCGCCGCGCGCACGCGGCCCCAGTCCACCGCGAAGGTCTGCGGGTCCAGCGGCACGTGCACGGCGGTGGCGCCGGCCAGTTCGATCGCCGGCTCATAGCAGTCGTAGGCCGGGTCGAGCACGATCACTTCCTCGCCGGCACGCACCACGGCGTGGATGGCGTTGAAGATCGCCTCGGTGGCGCCGCTGGTGACGGTGATCTCGGTGTCCGGATCGATCGTCGCGCCGTACAGGTCCAGCGACTTCTGCGCGATGGCCTGGCGCAGCGGTGCCACGCCGGTCATCGGCGGGTACTGGTTCAGGCCGGCGGCCATCGCCTTGCTGGTCTCGTCGATCAGGCGCTGCGGTGCGGAGAAATCCGGGAACCCCTGGCCGAGGTTGACCGCGCCGTGTTCGGCGGCGAGCTGGGACATCACGGTGAAGATCGTGGTACCGACCTTGGGCAGCTTGGTGTTCGGTTGCATCGGCCTGGGCTGTGGGGAAACAAGGGCTGGAAGTGTACGAAATCCCGACCCGGCCTGCGGCGCCGACGGTAGCGCCGGGTCATACCCGGCGGCTCTTTGCACATGCCGCACCGATGGCAAGCCGCGCTGCGCGCTCGCCGGGCATGGCCCGGCGCTACCGGGTCACATTCACCGCTACAATTGCTGCCGCACTCCCGCATGAAGACCCCTGCGCCTTGAACACCCCTGCATTGCTGGCCGCCAGCGGCCTGAGCTTCTCCCGCAATGACGAGCCGGTGTTCGGCCCGCTGGACTTCCATGTGGATGCCGGCGAGGCGCTGCTGGTGCAGGGCGGCAACGGTGCCGGCAAGACCACCCTGCTGCGCGTGCTGTCGGGCCTGGCGCGCCCGGGCGCGGGCCAGGTGCTGATCGATGGTAGGCCGGCCAGCAACGCCGAGCGTGCGCGCTATGTCGCCTACCTCAGCCACCTGCCGGCGCTGAAGCCGGACCTGGACACGCTGGAGAACCTGCATTTCCTCTGCGGCCTGCACGGCCGCCGCGCACGGCAGATGCCGGGCAATGCGCTGGCCATCGTCGGCCTGGCCGGCTACGAGGACACCCTGGTGCGGCATCTGTCGGCCGGACAGAAGCGGCGGCTGGCGCTGGCCCGCATCTGGTTGTCGCCGGCACCGCTGTGGCTGCTCGACGAACCCTATGCCAACCTCGACCTGGAAGGCATCAACCTGGTCAACCGGATGATTTCCGCACACCTGCGCAGTGGCGGCGCCGCCCTGGTCACCACGCATGGCGCCTATGCCGCCCCGCCGGTACGCACCCGCCAGCTCGATCTGGGGGGTGAAGCATGATCGCGCCAGGCACCGAACCGGGTCTGTGGCAGACCGCCCGCGCGCTGATTGCGCGCGACCTGCGCCTGCTCTGGCGGCGTCGCGGCGATGCCCTGCAGCCGGTGCTGTTCGCCCTGCTGGTGGTGGTGCTGTTCGCACTGGCCCAGGGCCGGGACCCGCAGCCGCTGGCCGTCACCGCCGGTGCGGTGCTGTGGTTGGCGGTACTGCTGGCCGGGCAGCTGGCGCTGGATTCGCTGTTCCGCTCCGACGCCGAAGACGGTTCGCTCGAACAATGGCTGCTGGCGCCGGTGCCACTGGCGTGGCTGGTGCTGGTGCGGGTGCTGCTGCATTGGGCGACCACCGCCCTGCCACTGATCCTGCTGAGCCCGTTGCTGGCGGAAATGCTGCATCTGCCGCATGACCAGCTGCCGATGTTGCTGGCATCGTTGCTGCTGGGAACACCGTTGTTGAGCCTGATCGGTGGCGTGGTCGCTGCACTGACCGTCGGCATCCGGCGCTCTGGTATTCTCGTGGCGTTGCTGTCGTTGCCGTTGTACGTACCGGTGCTTGTCTTCGGTGCCGGCAGCCTGGCGGCAGCCAGCCGCGGGCAGGACCCGGTCGGTGCGCTGCTGATGCTGGGCGCTGGACTGGTGATCGCCCTGGTGCTGGCACCGCTGGCCACCGCTGCTGCGATCCGTATTTCTCTGAGTTGACCGAGCTGAGAGCCAATCCACCCCTGCTGGATAGCCGCCACGCATGAATCCGATCGTCCGCTGGTTCCATCAACTCGGTTCGCCCCCGACCTTCGATCGTTTCGCCGCACGCTGGTCCCGCGTGTTCTACGCCGCGGCGGTTCCGGTGCTGCTGATCGGCCTGTGGCAGGGCCTGTTCGTGGCACCGCCGGAACAGAACCAGCACGACGCCTTCCGCATCATCTACATCCATGTACCCAGTGCGTGGATGAGCCTGTTCGTGTTTGCGCTGATGGCCGCCTACGCCGCCATCGCGCTGATCTGGCGCATCAAGATCTGCGAGATCCTGGCGATGGCCTGTGCGCCGATGGGCGCCGGCTTCACCCTGATCACCCTGCTGACCGGCAGCATCTGGGGCAAGGGCACCTGGGGCACCTGGTGGGACTGGGACCCGCGCATGACCAGCGAGCTGATCCTGCTGTTCCTGTACCTGGGCGTGATCGGCCTGTACCACGCCATCGAAGACCGCCGCAGTGCCGCACGCGCGGCCGGCCTGCTGGCCATCGTCGGCGTGGGCCTGCTGCCGATCATCCGCTACTCGGTGGACTGGTGGGGCGCGCTGCACCAGCGCCAGTCGATCAACGTGTTCGGCGAGAACGCCGTGCGGCCGGAACTGATCGCCCCGCTGTGGTGGATGGTGGTCGCCACCAAGCTGTGGTTCGTCGGCTCGCTGCTGGCCAAGGCGCGTGCCGACAACATCGCGCGCGAGGCCGGCAAGGCCTGGATCGGCGAGCGCTTCGGCACCGCGGATGGGGAGGCACGGCGATGACCCACCTGCCCTACCTCATCGCCGCCTTCGCGGTGTTCCTGCTGGTGCTGGCCTGCGATGCGCTGGGCTCGTGGCTGCGCCTGCGCAGCGCCCGACAGCTGGCGCAACGCCGCCAGCAGCGGCTGCAGGCGCGTGGCAACGCGTCGGCACCGGCGCCGCTTGCCACCGAGCTCAGCCGATGACGCCGGTACAGCGACGCCGCATGATCTGGGTGCTCCTGCTGTTGCTGGCCTCCGGGCTGGCCACCACGCTGGTGGCCTTCGCCCTGCAGCGCAACATCGCCTACCTGTACACGCCTTCGGAAGTGCTGCGCGGGGACGTGGATGCGCAGTCCCGCTTCCGCCTGGGCGGCATGGTGGTGAAGGGGTCCTTCGATCGACCCAGCGGCTCGCTGCAGGCCCACTTCGTGGTCACCGACGGCGATGCGACGCTCCCGGTCAGTACCGACCGCATCCTGCCGGACATGTTCCGCGAGGGGACCGCCGTGGTCGCCAGCGGTCGCCTGCAGGACGGTACCTTCGTCGCCGACGAGGTGCTGGCCAAGCACGATGAGAACTACGTGCCCAAGGAAGTGGCCGACAAGATGGGCGATGCGCATCGCAAGCACGATGTGCCGGTCACGGCGCCCGAGGTGCGCTGAGTGCTTCCCGAATTCGGTCAGATCCTCCTGCTGTGCGCGCTGCTGGCCTCGCTGCTGCAGGCGGTGCTGCCGCTGGTGGGCGCGCAGCGCGGCAATGACGCATGGATGGCCGTTGCCCGCCCGGCGGCCTTTGCCCAGCTGGTGCTGCTGGCCGGCGCCTTCGCCGTACTGACGGCGGCCTTCGTGCAACAGGATTTCTCGGTGCGCTACGTCGCCGAGAATTCCAATTCGCTGCTGCCGTTGATCTACCGCTATTCGGCGGTGTGGGGGGCGCACGAAGGCTCGCTGCTGATGTGGGCGCTGGTGCTGGCGCTGTGGACCGGTGCAGTGGCGCTGTTTTCGCGCCACCTGCCGGCACCGGTACAGGCGCGCGTGCTGGCGGTGATGGGCGTGGTCAGCGTCGGCTTCCTCGCCTTCCTGATCTTCACCTCCAATCCGTTCCTGCGCTTGAACCCGGTGCCACTGGAAGGCCGTGACCTCAACCCGTTGCTGCAGGATCCGGGGCTGATCATCCATCCGCCGATGCTGTACCTGGGCTACGTCGGCTTTGCGGTGCCGTTCGCCTTCGCCGTGGCGGCACTGCTGGAAGGCCGTGTCGATGCACGCTGGCAACGCTGGACCCGGCCCTGGACCAATGTCGCTTGGGGCTTCCTCACGCTGGGCATCGCACTGGGCAGCTGGTGGGCGTACTACGAGCTGGGCTGGGGCGGCTGGTGGTTCTGGGACCCGGTCGAGAACGCCAGCTTCATGCCCTGGCTGGTCGGCGCGGCGCTGATCCATTCGCAGGCGGTCACCGAAAAGCGTGGCACCTTCGGCAGCTGGACGCTGCTGCTGGCCATCGCGGCGTTCGCGCTGTCGCTGCTGGGCACCTTCCTGGTCCGCTCCGGCGTGCTGACCAGCGTGCATTCGTTCGCGGCCGATCCCTCGCGTGGGCTGTTCATCCTGATCTTCCTGTCGGTGCTGGTGGGGGGCAGCCTGCTGCTGTATGCGCTGCGTGCGCCACGGCTGGCCGTGGACGCCGGTGATCCGCGCCGTGGCTTCACCGCGACCTCGCGGGAAACCCTGCTGCTGGCCAACAACCTGCTGCTGGCCAGCGCCTGCGCGATGGTCCTGCTGGGCACCCTCTACCCACTGCTGGCCGATGCGCTGTCGCTGGGCAAGATCTCGGTGGGTCCACCGTACTTCGGCAGCCTGTTCCTGCTGTTGATGACACCGATGGTGATGCTGCTGCCGTTCGGTCCGCTGGTGAAGTGGCAGCGCGACCAACCCTCGCGCGCACTGGCATTGCTGTTGCCATGGGCGGGGCTGGCTGTGCTGCTTGGCGCCTGGGCCTGGTGGCAGGCGCCGCAGAATGGCTGGAAGGCCGGCATCGGCGTTGCGGCTGCGGCCTGGGTTGGGCTGGGCACCGCCCGGTTCGTCTGGCAGCGCCTGCGTGGCAATGGCCGCTTCACTGCCGAAATGCTTGGCATGATCGTCGCCCATGCCGGTGTCGCGGTATTCCTGGCCGGCGCGCTGCTGGTGGAAGCATTGAACGTGCAGCGCGAAGTGGCGCTGTCGCCGGGCCAGCAGGTGGTGGTCGCCGGGCACGAAGTGCGCTTCGAGGGCGTGGACCACCGCGAAGGCCCCAATTTCATCGCTGATCGCGGCCATCTGCGGGTGCTGCGCGACGGTCGCGAGCTGGCCCTGCTGCATCCAGAGAAGCGCCAGTACGCCAGCGGCGGCCAGGTGATGACCGAAGCAGGCATCGATGCACGACTCAGCGGTGATGTCTACGTGGCATTGGGCGAGCCGCTGGGCAACAATGCATGGGCGGTACGGGTGCACATCAAGCCCTTCGTGCGCTGGATCTGGCTGGGCGCGCTGTTGATGGCCCTGGGCGGATTCATCACCGCTGCCGATCGCCGCTTTCGTCGTCCGTAGGAGTTCCCCATGTCCGAGTCACCCGCCCCACGCCCTTCCCGTCCGCTGCCGCCGGTAGCCATCGTGATCGGCGTCCTGTTCTTCTTCGGCCTGCTTGGCCTGATGATCTACGGGGTGATGAAATCGGGCGATCCGCAGCGTGACGTGCTGCCCTCGGCATTGATCGACAAGCCGGCGCCGGCGTTTGCGCTGCCGGTGCTGCATGACCCGCAGATGATCGTGCGCAGCGAGGAGCTGCGTGGCGCGCCGTACCTGCTCAACGTCTGGGGCAGCTGGTGCGCGGCCTGCCGTGAAGAACATCCGGTGCTCACCCGCTTCGCCGAGAGCAAGCGCGTACGCGTGATCGGCTACAACTGGAAGGATGAACCGACCGACGCGCTGCACTGGCTGGAACAGCTTGGCAACCCGTTCATGGTCGTGTTGAGCGACATCGAAGGCCGCACCGCCATCGACTGGGGTGTGACGGCAGCACCGGAGACCTTCCTGGTCGACGGCAGTGGCATCGTGCGCTGGAAGTACAGCGGCGCGATGACCCAGCAGGTGGTCGATGAGAAGTTGATTCCGGCGCTGGAAAAGCTTGAAAAGGCCCAGGGCGATGCTGGCAATACCCTGCACGCCTCGCCGTAAGCGCATGCGCTGGCTGCTGCCGCTGCTGCTGGCGATGATCCTGGCGCTGCCAAACTCCGGCCTCGCCCAACAACCGGTGCATGATGCGCGGCCGCTGATGTTCCGCGATGCAGCCGAGGAGACGCGCTTCCACGACCTGGCTGCGCAGTTGCGCTGCGTGCAGTGCCAGAACCAGTCACTGGCCGATTCCAATGCGCAGATCGCGCAGGACCTGCGCCGTGAAGTGCTGCAGTTGATGCAGCAGGGCCTCGACGATGCGGCCATCAAGCAGTTCCTGGTCGCCCGCTATGGCGAGTTCGTGCTCTATCAACCGCCACTGCAACCGGGCACCTGGCTGTTGTGGGGCGGCCCGCTGCTGGTACTGGGTGGCGGCGCGCTGGTGGTGATGGGCATCGTCCGTCGCCGTAGTCGGCAGATGGATGCATCCGCTGCAGCGGACCCAACCGAGGGAGAGGACTGGTGACGCACTGGTTGCCGATGGTCGCCGCAGTGGCCGCTGCGCTGTTGGCGGCCGTGGTGCTGTGGCCGCTGCGCCAGCATGGCCGTCGCAGCTTCGTGCTGGGGGTGGTGGCACTGGGCGTGGCCGGTGCCTGCCTGTACCTGCTGGTCGGCAATCCCCGCGCCGCACAGGTGCAGCCCGCGCCTTCGGTCGCCACGTTGCGTGATGGTGTAGAGGCGCTGCAGCAGGCGCTGCAGCGTGACCCGCAACGCGCCGATGGCTGGGCGCTGCTGGGTCGTTCGCAGGCCGAGCTTGGCAATGCCGCCGCCGCGGCCGACGCCTTCAACCGCGCCGCAGCACTGGCACCGGACGAACCAGGCGTGCTGGTCGAGGCCGCGCAGGCACGCGCCCAGGCCGATCCTGGCAAGCAGTTCGATGACACCGCGCTGGCATGGCTGCAGCGCGCACGTACCTTGTCGCCCGACGCCGAACGCGCAAGCTGGCTGCTTGGCATTGCCCTGCGCCAGCGGGGCCGCAATGCCGAGGCCGCCGAACTCTGGAGCACGCTGCTGCCACGCCTGGAGCCGGGTGCCGCACAGGCGCTGCAGGCGCAGATCGCCATCGCCCGCGAGGCTGCCGGCCAGCCGTCGCACGCACCGGCCGCCGCCCCCGCGCTGCTGCAGGTACGTGTGCAGCTGCCCGCATCGTTGAAAGCGGGTGACTGGCCTGCCAGCACCCAGGTCTTCGTGCTGGCGCGCGCGGTGGGCGGCCCGCCGATGCCGGTGGCTGCACGCAAGCTGCCGCTGGCCGGCTTCCCTGCAACGGTCGGCCTCGGCGACGGCGACAGCCCGATGCCGACGGCACCGTTGTCGGCACATCGCGAAGTGGAAGTACTGGCGCGCATTTCGCGCAGCGGCAGCGCCAACCGCAGCGAAGACGACCTGCAGACCGCCCCGGTCAAGGTCAGCCTGCCGCATGACGGTGTGGTTGAGCTGCAGTTCCCGTAACGTACACGCACCGCTGCGCTCGCCGGGCATGGCCCGGCGCTACCCACGCGCACCACCGGTAGCGCCGGGCCATGCCCGGCGGATTCACGCTCAGCCCGTTGACGGAAACCAGCGTGTCGTCAGCTGCACACGCCGCCCCGCTAGAATGCCCACATGACCGAATTCATTCCGCCTGGCACCCGCTTCCATGCCCTGCCCTCGCCGTTCCCATGCAAACGCGGCGGCGCGCTGCATGGCGCCCGTGTGGCGTATGAGACCTGGGGTGCGCTGGACGCAGACGCCAGCAACGCGATCCTGATCGTCACCGGCCTGTCGCCGGATGCGCATGCCGCGGCCAACGAAGCCAACCCTGCGCCAGGCTGGTGGGAGGCCATGCTCGGCCCCGGCAAGCCGATCAATAGCGACCGCTGGTTCGTGGTCTGCGTGAATTCGCTGGGCAGCTGCAAGGGGTCCACCGGCCCGGCCTCGATCAATCCGGCCACCGGCGACCTGTATCGCCTGGATTTTCCGGAACTGTCGATCGAAGACGGCGCACGCGCAGCAATCGACGTGGTGCGCGCACTGGGCATCGAGCAGCTCGCCTGCGTGATCGGCAATTCAATGGGCGGGATGACGGCGCTGGCGGTGTTGCTGCTGCACCCGGGCATCGCCCGCAGCCATATCAACATTTCCGGCAGCGCGCAGGCCCTGCCGTTCTCGATCGCCATCCGTTCGCTGCAGCGCGAAGCGATCCGCCTGGACCCGCGCTGGAACGGTGGCCACTACGACAATGAGGCATACCCGGAATCGGGCATGCGCATGGCACGCAAGCTGGGCGTGATCACCTACCGCTCGGCGCTGGAATGGGATGGCCGCTTCGGTCGCGTGCGGCTGGATTCAGACCAGACCGACGATGATCCATTCGGCCTGGAATTCCAGGTCGAGAGCTATCTGGAAGGCCATGCACGCCGGTTCGTGCGCTTCTTCGATCCGAACTGCTATCTGTACCTGAGCCGCTCGATGGACTGGTTCGATCTGGCCGAGTATGGCGATGGTGATGTGCTGGCCGGACTGGCCAGCATCCGCGTCGGCAAGGCACTGGCGATCGGCGCCAACACCGACATCCTGTTCCCTGTACAGCAGCAGCAACAGGTCGCCGATGGCCTGCGCGCTGGTGGCGCGGACGCGCGTTTCATCGGCCTGGAATCGCCCCAGGGTCATGACGCGTTCCTGGTCGACTTCGAACGTTTCGGCCCGGCCGTGCGCGGCTTCCTCGACGAACTGTAGTGGCGTGGCGGCGCAACCTCGCACTGGCCGCGCTCGGTTCGTTGATCGGCTTGACCGCAACCGGCGTGTTTCCGCTCTGGCTGGGCGCATGGTGCGTGCTGGCCAGTGCGGTGTCGTTCGGCCTGTATGGGCACGACAAGCGCGCCGCGCAGCGAAAACAGCAGAGGACGCCCGAACGCACGCTGCAGCTGCTGGCCTTTGCCGGCGGCTGGCCCGGCGCGCTGCTCGGCCAGGCGCTGTTCCGCCATAAACATCGCAAGGCGCCGTTCCAGTGGGTGTTCTGGTTATGCGTGCTGGCCAACGTGGCCTCGATCGCGGTGATGCTGCGCGCGTTTTCGCGGTAGCTGCCCTGTAGATCCACGCCACGCGTGTAGATGCCGACCAAGGTCGGCATC
The DNA here is from genome assembly GCF_029892765.1 of Stenotrophomonas sp. 1278. NCBI lineage: Bacteria > Pseudomonadati > Pseudomonadota > Gammaproteobacteria > Lysobacterales > Lysobacteraceae > Stenotrophomonas > Stenotrophomonas sp. 1278. The sequence continues at coordinate 14,829 of NZ_JARXWD010000025.1, read as the reverse complement.
TACCGAAGCGGTTCGCGGACCAGCACCCCGTCCACCAACCGGTACTGCACATCCACCACACCCGCGGGCAGGTCATCGTGGGTGATCATCAGCAGGCTGCGCCCTTCCAGCAGTGCTGGCAGGTCCTGCAGCAGCGCGCGCGCGGTATCCACGTCCAGGCCTTCGGTGGGCTCATCCACCAGCAGGATCGGCGCATTGCGCAGCAGCGCGCGGGCCAGCGCCAGGCGACGTGCCTGGCCGGCCGACATCGTTGCGCCGTTCTCGCCCACCCACGCCTGCAGGCCGCCGTTGCGCTCGGCCCATTCACCCAGCCGTACCCGTTGCAGCACCGCCCACAACGCTTCGTCGCTGGCCTCGGGATCGCCCAGCCGCAGGTTCGCGGCCACGCTGCCGGCAAACACCGGCGCGTTCTGCGGCAGCCACGCCAGGTGCCGGTGCCAGTCGGCCTGGGCGACATCGCGCAGGTCCTGGCCACCGTAGGTCAGCCGCCCTTGCTGCGGATCCCACAGACGCAGCAGCAGGCTCGACAAGGTGGTCTTGCCGCTGCCGCTGTCGCCACGGATGGCGATGCGCTCGCCCGGTGCCAGCGTCAGCTGCAGGCCACGCAGCACCGGCCGTGCGACGCCCGGCCACTGGAAGTGCACATCGTCCCAATGCACGGTCGCCGCCGGCGCCAGCGGCTGCGGCGACACCGGCTCCTGCACCGAAGGTGCCTGCTCGACGATGCCCTGCAGGCGCGCGGCCGCAATGCGGCCCGATTGCAGCGACTGCCAGGCCAGGCCCATGCCCGCCCACAGTTCGATCATCGCCACGGTCAGGAACACCAGCCCGGCGGCCATTTCCGGCGCGATGCGCTGTTGTTCGGCCGCATGCAGCGCCAGTGCCAGCATCGCCACCAGGCCGAGCCCGGCCAGCACACCATGCAGCGTTGATGCAGCGATCAGCCGCAGGCGTCGACGACGATCGCGCGAGGCCACCTGCTTGGCCGCCACCCGCACCTTTAACTGCCAGGCATTGCCAGCGTTGAGCGCGGCCAGATCAGCCGCCCCTTCCAGCCCCTCGAATGCCGCCGTGCGCAACGCTGCGCGATGTGCGGCTCGGTCGGCCTCTTCGCTGTCATGGCCCCTCACGCCCAGCCACGGCACGCCGATGCCGATCAGCAACGCCAGTACCGCCAGCAGCACCGCTGCCGATGGCAGGATCAACGCTGCCGAGCCCACGCCCACCAACGTCAACGCGCACAGCGCCAGCAACGGGCCGATGGCACGCACCAGCAGGCCATCGATTTCGCCGATGTCACCCAGCAGCCGCGCCAGCAGATCGCCGGTGCGGGTTGCACCCAGCCGTGCCGGGGCCAGTGGCAGCGCGCGGCGGAAGAACCATACGCGCAGGTCGCGGGCGATGCGCAGGGTGGCGTCATGCCCCACCAGCTTTTCGAAGTAGCGCGATGCGATGCGCGCCATGGTCAGGCCGCGGATGCCGGCCGACGGAGTGAAGAAATTGAAGCCCTGGCCAAGGCCCGCTGCACCGGCCAGCGCTGCAGCAGTGAGGAAGCCACCGGACAGGCCCAGCAGGGCGGTGCCGGCCAGCATCGTGGTCCACAGCAGCAGCACCGCCAGCAGCAGGCGCGGGCGATGCCGCAGGAACACCATGCGCAGTGAATCGGAAGACCGGCTCATGCGCGTACCGCCTGCGCCGGCTCAACCAGGCGCCCTTCGGGCAACAGCAGGCAGCGGTCGGCCCAGGCGATCACCGCCGGGCTGTGGGTGGCCACCACCACGCTGCGTCCGCGCGCATAGGCGGCCAGGCTGCGCAGCAGCGCTGCTTCGGTTTCGGCATCGAGAAACGCGGTCGGCTCGTCCAGCAGCAGCACCTGCGGATCGCGCAGCAGCAGGCGCGCCAGGCCGATGCGGCGTGCTTCGCCACCGGACAGGCCAAAGCCGCGCTCGCCGATCAGCGTATCCAGCCCCTGCGGCAGGCGCTGTGCGAACTGCAGCACCTGGGCGGCTTCGGCAACGGCGCGCAGGCGCGCGTCGCTGGCACCGGGATCGGCCAGGCGCAGGTTCTCGGCGATGGTGCCGTGGAACAGATAGGGACGCTGGCTGGCATAGGCCACCTGCAGCCCCGGCCGCAGCTGCACCCGGCCAGCACGCGGCGGCAGCCAACCGGCCAGCGCTTCCAGCAACGTGCTCTTGCCGCTGCCACTGGGGCCGACCAGGGCCAGACGCTGGCCCGGTTCCAGCTGCAGGTCCAGGTTCTGCAGCACATCGTGCGCAGCGCCCAACGGACGCAATACCAGACCGTGCGCCTGCAGTGGCGGCAACGCGGCCTCGGCAGGCTCCGGCGTCAGCGGCACAGTGCCGTCGATTGTGCTGGCCTCCTCTTCCGGCAGCGCCTGCAGCAGGCGCTCCACCTCGGCGGCGGCGGCCAGTGCATTGGCACGGTCGTGATAGTGCGCGGCCAGGCGCCGCAACGGCGCGTAGAACTCCGGTGCCAGCAGCAGGCAGAACAGGCCCGCCCCCAGCGTCGGCACGGTCGCATGCAGCGACATCAGGCCCAGATAGCTCAGGCCCAGATACAACGCGACCATCGCCACGCTGACCGAGGCAAAGAATTCCAGCACGGTGGACGACAGGAAGGCGATGCGCAGCACCTTCATCGTGCGCACGCGCACACCTTCGGCCGCGGCCTCGATGCCGGCCAGTTCGGCTTCCCCACGGCCATACAGGCGCAGCAGGCCCAGGCCCTTGATGCGATCGGCGAAGTGCCCGCTCATCCGCGCCAGCTCGCCCAGCTGCGCGCGCCCGGCGGCTTCGGCGCCCCAGCCCACCAGCATCATGAAAAAAGGCACCAGCGGTGCAGTGAACAGCAGGATCAGTGCAACCACCCAATCGACCCAGGCCACAGCAGCCAGGATCAACAACGGCACCACCACCACTTCGGTGCGCACCGGCAGGAAACCACTGTAGTAGTTCTCGATCGCATCGCCGTGATGCAGCATCAACTCGCCCAGTTCACCGGTACGGCGCTGCCGCAGCCACAATGGGCCGTGCCCGAGCAGACGCGCGAAGACACGCTCGCGCAGGGACAGGCGTGCGGCATCGGCAACGTCACCGGCCGCAGCCTGGGTGGCACTGCCCAGCAGGGTGCGCACGACAAGGATCACCGCCAACGCGGCCAGCACCGGCAGGCCCTGGGCCAGCGGCACTTGCTCGACCAGCACCTGCTGCACCAGCCAGGCGATGGCGGCAGCTTGAGCGATCAACAGCGCACCGGACACGCTGATGCACAGCGACGCCAGCCGCTGCCGCCCCTTCGCGGCACGGGCCAGATCGGCCAGCCAGGCGGTACGCGCACGCCGCAGGCGGGTCGATTCTTCATCCCGATCAGGGGCGTCAGCGGTCGGTTCGGCAGCGCTCAAGGCTCTTCACAGGCAGCAGGGGGATGGACGGCATTGTAGGCGCAGGCAACAGCCTTCCCCTGCGGCCGGCGGTCGCAGTCTTCATCGGGTTGGCATACGATCCTCCTGAATACCTGTTCATACATTGATCTGGATCAAGGCTGTTTGAAGTAGTCGGTCACATCATTCACCCCGTAGACCACCCTTCCCGCCACCTGCAACGGCACTATCCAACGAGGTAGCCAGGCCATGATTGATCAGACAGTCGTAGAACTGTCGCGGCTGCAATTCGCTCTGACCGCGATGTACCACTTCCTATTCGTACCGCTCACGCTTGGCCTGTCCTTCATGGTGGCCATCATGGAAAGCGTGTACGTCATGACCCGCAAGCAGGTCTGGCGGCAGATGACCCTGTTCTGGGGCACCCTGTTCGGCATCAACTTCGCCATCGGCGTGGCCACCGGCCTGGTGATGGAGTTCCAGTTCGGCATGAACTGGTCGTACTACAGCCATTACGTGGGTGACATCTTCGGTGCGCCGCTGGCCATCGAAGGCCTGATGGCGTTCTTCCTGGAAGCGACCTTCATCGGCCTGTTCTTCTTCGGCTGGAAGCGCCTGAGCCCGGTCAAGCACCTCACCGTGACCTGGCTGATGGCGCTGGGCACCAACCTGTCGGCGGTGTGGATCCTGATCGCCAACGGCTGGATGCAGAACCCGACCGGTGCGGTGTTCAACCCGGAAACCATGCGCATGGAAGTGGTCGACTTCGCCGCGGTGCTGCTGAACCCGGTGGCGCAGGCCAAGTTCGTGCACACCGTCAGTGCCGGTTACGTGACCGGTGCGATCTTCGTGATGTCGATCAGCGCCCTGTACCTGCTGCGCAACAAGCACAGGGACATGGCCCGCCGTTCGTTCGCGGTCGCCGCAGCCTTCGGCCTCCTGTCCTCGCTGTCGGTGGTGGTGCTGGGTGACGAGAGCGGTTATGCCGCCAGCGAGCACCAGAAGATGAAGCTGGCGGCGATCGAAGCGATGTGGGAGACCGAGCGTGCGCCGGCTGACTTCACCGCCTTCGGCATTCCCAACCAGGACACCCACACCAACGACTACGCGATCAAGATCCCGTACCTGATGGGCCTGATCGCCACCCGTTCGCTGGACCAGCCGATTCCGGGCATCCTGGAGCTGGTGGAGCGTGCGGAGCACCGCATCCGCGGTGGCCAGATCGCCTATGGCGCACTGGAACGGGTGAAGAAGGACAAGACCGATCTTGCAGCGCGTGAAATGTTCGATCGCCATTGGCAGGACCTCGGCCATGGCCTGCTGCTGAAGCGTTACCGCGAGGACATCCTCAACGCGACGCCGGAGGAAATCTCCAAGGCGGCGATGGATACCGTGCCGCGCGTGGCGCCGCTGTTCTGGACCTTCCGCATCATGGCCGGGTTGGGCTTCTACCTGATCGCCTTCTTCGCGCTGGCCTTCTACTTCTCGTGCCGCAACAACTTCCAGGACAAGCGCTGGTTCCTGAAGCTGGCCGTGTGGAGCCTGCCGGCGCCGTGGATCGCGATCGAATGCGGTTGGTTCGTGGCCGAGTACGGCCGCCAGCCGTGGGCGGTGGATGGCGTGCTACCCACGTTCTACGCGGCATCGGGCCTGGCACTGCATGAAATCCTGACCACGCTGGCGGTGTTCACCAGCCTGTACACGGTGCTGCTGATCATCGAAATCAAGCTGATGCTGAAGGCGGTCCGCAAGGGCCCGGACGACATCCTGCCGACGCTGCAGGCCGACATCCGCCCTGTTTCCCCCAATGCCGTTGCCCCCGGCCAGGCCTGAGGCAGGAGAATCCAGATGGAATTCATTGCACTTGATTACACCACGCTCCGCGTGATCTGGTGGCTGCTGCTCGGCATCCTGCTGGTCGGCTGGGCCGTCATGGATGGTTTCGACCTCGGCGTCGGCACGCTGCTGCCGTTCGTGGCAAAGACCGATGAAGAACGCCGGCTGGTGATCAACACCGTCGGCCCGGTCTGGGAAGGCAACCAGGTCTGGTTGGTGCTGGGTGGCGGCGCGATCTTCGCCGCATGGCCGCCGCTGTACGCGGTCAGCTTCTCCGGCTTCTACCTGGCGGTGTTTGCGATGCTGTTCGGGTTGATCCTGCGCCCGGTCGGCTTCAAGTACCGCAGCAAGCTGCCGTCCAAGCGCTGGCGCGACAACTGGGACCGCGTGCTGTTCGTCGGTGGCCTGCTGCCGGGCCTGATTGCCGGCGTCGCGGTGGGCAACGTACTGCTGGGTGTGCCGTTCCACTTCGATGACACCCTGCGCGTGACCTACACCGGTTCGTTCTTCGGCCTGCTCACGCCGTTCGCGCTCATCGCCGGCCTGATCAGCGTGGCCATGCTGGTGTCGCACGGTGCGGCCATGCTGGTGCTGAAGACCGACGGCCCGGTGGCCGAACGTGCAGCGCGCTATGGCAGCATCGCCGCCATCATCAGCTTCGTGCTGTTCGCCGCTGCCGGCGCCTGGGTGGCCTTCGGCCTGCCGGGCTACCAGATCACTTCGCAGGTGGTGACCGACGGGCCGACCAATCCGCTGCTGAAGACCGCCGAACTGGGGTCCGCCGCAGGTGGCTGGCTGCGCAACTACAGCAGCATGCCGGCAACGCTGGTATTCCCGGTGCTGGGCCTGCTGGGTGCGCTTGCCAGCGCGGTGCTGCTGCGCGCGCGTCGTGGCGGCCTGGCCTTCATCGCCTCGGGCGCGTCCATTGCCGGCATCATCCTCACCGTCGGCTTTGCGATCTTCCCGTTCCTGCTGCCGTCCTCCAGCCAGCCCACCTCCAGCCTGACCGTCTGGGACAGTTCGTCCAGCCACCTCACGCTGTGGGTCATGCTGCTGGCCACGGCCATCTTCCTGCCGATCATCCTCGCCTACACCACCTGGGTGTACCGCGTGCTGAAGGGCAAGACGACGGTCGAGGACATGGACGACAACCCCAACGCGTACTGATTGCCCGTGTGCCGGCCCAGGGTCGGCACACCCCTCGCACACAGGAGATTGACCATGTGGTATTTCGCTTGGATTCTCGGCGCCGGCCTGGCTTCGGTCGTGGCCATCCTCAACGGGATGTGGTTCGAAGCGCGCGAAAGCGCCCGCGCCGACAAGGAAGTGCGTTGAAACTGTAAAAAAGGGTTGCCGATACGGCCTTCACACCGTATTCTTGGCGGCTCCTTCGGGGTGTAGCTCAGTCTGGTAGAGCGCTACGTTCGGGACGTAGAGGTCGCAGGTTCGAATCCTGTCTCCCCGACCACTTCGGTGGTCGCATTGAAGCCTGGTGAAGTCTTCCAGGCTTTTTTGTTCCCGCAGGAGTCGCTGCCACGGCAGCGAAGCAGAACGGTCTTCCCCCTTGCCGCCATCGGGGGAAATGGCTAGAATAGGCGGCTCCCTTCGGGGTGTAGCTCAGTCTGGTAGAGCGCTACGTTCGGGACGTAGAGGTCGCAGGTTCGAATCCTGTCTCCCCGACCACTCCGGTGGTCACCAAGAAGCCTGGAAGACATCAGTGTCCTCCGGGTTTTTTTGTACCTGCAATCCGGGACACCCGGCTACGCCGTCATCAGCACATGCCGCCGGGAGCCTGACCCGGCCCGGCCACGTACAATGGCCGCCACTCCCCACCTGCCACACCGGCCGCGCCCGGTGCGGGCGCTGCACGTCATTCTGCATGGCGTGCGCCACCTGCAAGGAACACCGCATGACCTCGCCCACCTCCCCTTCGCCATCACTGCTGCACGGGCGCGTGCTGGCGTTCGCCGCGATCCTGCTGGCGGCGGTCAACCTGCGTACCGCCGTCACCTCCATCACCCCGTTGCTGGACGTGCTGGGCCAGCAGTTCGGCTTCGGCACCACCATGACCGGCGTGCTGGGCATGCTGCCGACCGCGTCGTTCGCACTGTTCGGCGTCGCCACCCCGGCGCTGGCACGACGCCTGGGCCTTGAGCGCACCACCCTGCTGGCGATGCTGATGGCTGCCGCCGGCCTGCTGCTGCGCTCCAGCGCCGGCAATGTCGGCACCCTGCTGCTGGGCTCGGTGATCGCACTGGCGGGCATGGGCATCGGCAACGTGGTGGTGCCGCCGCTGGTGAAGCGCTACTTCGCCAACAAGGTCGGCACCATGAGCACGCTGTACATCAGCGTGCTGCAGCTGGGCACGATGATGCCGGCGCTGTTGGCGGTGCCGGTGGCCAACGCCGCAGGCTGGCGGGTGTCGCTGGGCATGTGGGCGCTGCTGGCGCTGGCTGCGACCCTGCCATGGATGCTGCTGGCACGCAGTGCGCCCAGGCCGGTGCTGGACAGCAGCGATCCCACCGCGCAGCCGCACGGCAAGGTCTGGCGTACCTCGTTGGGCTGGAGCATGACGCTGATGTTCGGCATGACCTCGCTGATGACCTATTCGATGTTCACCTGGCTGCCGCGCATCGTGGTCGAAGCCGGCGCCACGCCCGCCTTCGGCGGGGTGATGGTTGCGGTGTTTTCGGCACTGGGCCTGCTGCCATCGCTGGTGATCCCATCGCTGGCGGTGCGCCTGCAGAATCCCTTCCCGCTGGTGCTGATCGGCTTCTCCGCCTTCGTCATCGCCTTCGCCGGCCTGCTGTTCGCCCCGATGAAGGCGCCGTTGCTGTGGGCCTGCCTGCTGGGCGTCGGGCCGTCCACGTTCCCGCTGGCGCTGACCCTGATCAATCTGCGCACGCGCACCCCCACCGGTTCGGCGGCCCTGTCCGGCTTCATGCAGGGCGTGGGCTACAGCTTCAGCTGCCTGGGCCCGTTCCTGGTCGGCTGGCTGCATACCGTCAGCGAGGGCTGGACCCTGCCCTTCGCCTTCCTGTTCGGCTGCGCGCTGCTGATGCTGTGCGCCTCGTGGGTGGCCTGCAAGCCGCGCAAGCTGGAAGACCTGTGGTGACCGGACCGGCGGGCTGACGCCCGCCGCCGTGAAGCTGGACCCACACACCCCACTACCGCGATCTACACACCGCCACCGCAGCGGGTGACGTAGCGTGTCCAAAGCTGACCCGTTTCGTGTCCAGAACCGGCCCTGCCAGCGTGGTACGCCCCCACAGGGCGGCCCCGGGCTGCCCCGCGCCGTTCCACAGTGGACAGCAGAAAAGTGTATGCGCGACAACGCGTTGCGACAGGGCTGGCCGGTCATCCAAGGACTCTCCGTCAACAAGGTACGGATAGGAAGTAGGCGCTTCGGCAAAGCGTCAGCTATAGTTGGCATGTGATGTGCGTCACACTTTTGAGCACATCGTTCAGCAATGGATGCTTAGGGGGTCTCATGGTTGTTCATCGTCCGCTGGCGCTGTGCGTCGGCCTGGCCTGCGCCACTCTGGCGTGCTGGGCCCACGCGGCCTCGCCGCCCACCGTCATCACGCGGGCCGACCGGCTCGCCGAGATCGGGCACTACCGTGACCAGGCACGCTGGGTCGATGCGCTGGCAGCGATCGAGCGGGCGCAGCTGCGCGAGCCCAACGACGACCTGCTGTACAAGCTGCAGGTCCTGACCCTGGGCGACATCGGCAACGCCCATCGCGCCTGGCGGCTTTACCAGGCCCGGCCCAACCTGTTCGACCAGGACCAGAAAGCGCGGCTGGAGGCCAACTACGTGGCCAAGCTGGTCAACTGGAGCCTGGCCTACGGGGAAAGCGAAGACACCCGGCTGGTCGAGGCCGAGGCTTCGCTGGCGGAAATGGAGCAGTACGTCGAGCGCGATGGCACCGCGCAGGCGCAGGCGCCGCTGCGTATCCGCATGGACCGGCTGATCCTGCTCAACCGCCTGGCCCGCCACGCGCAGGTGCGCGACGAGGCGCGGGCGCTGCAGCGCGAAGGCCATGCCCTGCCCGATTACGTGCTGCCAGCCGTAGGCGACTCGCTGATGGCCACGCAGAACCCGGAGGAGGCCATTCCCTTGCTGGAGGCCGCCGCAAAGAACGATCCCTCACGCTTCGAGACACGCTCGGAGCTGGCCTATGCCTATCTGGAAACCGAGCAGGCGGAGAAGGCGGTGGGCTACCTGCAGGCCTGGCAGAAGGACGAACCGGCCTGGCGCTGGGGCGGCGGCAAGACCCCCTTCCAGAACTGGGCGCGTTACGAGGCCGACCTGAACCTGGGGATGGTGCGGGCCTACAGCGGCGACCTGCCCACGGCCCAGCGCGAACTGGAAGCCCTGGTCGAGGTCGGCCCGGGCAATGGCAGCCTGCAGACTTCACTGGGCAGCGTCTACCAGATGCGCGGTTGGCCACGGCGGGCACTTGAGCGCCACCAGATGGCCTATACCCTGGACCCGCGTGACATCGCGCCGCGCCTGGGCATGTACGAATCCTACGTGCAGCTGCAACGCGACGACCTGGCGCGGCCGCTGCATGACGACCTGCTGGCACGCTATCCAAGCCAGCCGGCGGTGCAACGCATGGACCGTGACTGGCGCGCCCATCGCGGCTGGCAGCTGCTGGCCAAGGTCGAGGGTGGCCGCAGTTCCGGCGGTGGCGGCACCTCGCCGCTGGGCAACGACGACCTGCACTACGGCGTGGAAGTGGCCTCGCCGGTTCTCAACGACCGCTGGCGCCTGTTTGCCTTCGCCGACCGCCGTTCGGTCAGCTTCCAGGACCAGGACATCGATCCGCTGTGGATCGGTGCCGGCGTGCGCTACCGCTTCGACCGCCTCGATGCCGAGGCGGCGGTGATGCGCCCCAACGACAGCATCGGCGACACCGGCCTGCGCGGCGGCTTCGGCTGGCAGTTCAATGATCGCTGGCATGCCGGCGTAACCGCTGCCCGCAATGACCCGGAAGCCTCGATGCAGGCACGCGTGGCCGGCATCACCGCTGACAGTGTTGCGGTTGCAGTGGACTACACGCGCAACGAGCGCACCCACTGGAGCTTCGGTGGCAGCCGGTTCCGTTACGACGATGGCAACCGCCGCGATACGTTGAACAGTGCGATCGAACAACGGCTGTTGACCCGCCCGCGCCTGCTGATCGATGGCCTGGGCAGCGTCTACACCAGCCGTGGCAGCCGCGACGATGCGCCCTACTTCAACCCCTCGCGGGATCGCTCGGTGGAAGTGGGCCTGCGCATCGACCAACAGCTGTGGCGCCATTACGAGCGCCACTTCCGCCATCGCCTGACGGTCTCGGTGGGCAACTACTGGCAGGAAGGTTTTGGCAGTTCAATCATTCCGACCGTGGCCTATCGCCACGAATGGCAGTTCGATCAAGGGCGGATCCTCGAGTACGGCGTGAGTTGGTCGCGGCCGGTCTACGACGGCCAACGTGAACGACATATCGGCTTCGATGCCGCGCTGCGCTGGGGAGAATGAGATGGAACGGATGCTTCGCAACCTGACGACCGTACTGCTGCTGGCGCTGCTGGCCCTCGCCCTGCCTGCCGCAGCCCAGCGCGCCAGCTCGGCCGCGGAACTGGACGCGGCCGACAACGGCCTGCTGGTCCTCAGCTACCACGACGTGCGCGATGATGTGCTGGAAAAATCCGACGGCGACGCCTACGCGGTCAGCACGCAGAACTTCGCCGCACACCTGGACTGGCTGTCCGCCCATGGCTATCACCCGGTCTCGCTGTCACAGCTGATCAAGGCCTCGCGCGGTGAGGCAACGCTGCCGCCGCGGCCGGTGCTGCTGACCTTCGACGACGGCCTGCGCAGCGTGTACAGCCGCGTCTATCCGCTGCTGCGCGCGTACAACTATCCGGCGCTGGTGGCGGTGATCACCGACTACGTGGACATGGCACCGGGCCGCACCATCGACTACGGCTACCGTCCCTTCGGCCATGACGACTTCCTGACCTGGGACCAGCTGCGCGAGATGCAGGCCAGCGGCCTGATCGAACTGGCCAGCCATACCGACAACCTGCACCACGGCGTGCAGTCCAACCCGCAGGGCAACCAGACCCCGGCGGTGATCACCCGCATCTACGACCCCAAGGCGCAGCGCTATGAAAGCGCGCAGGAGTACGAGAAGCGCCTGCGCGACGATCTCGGCCGCAGCGTGCAGCGCATCGAGAAGGAGCTGGGTGTACGCCCGAAAGCGATCGTCTGGCCGTATGCCGCCTACAACCAGTTGAGCAACGACATCGCCGAGCAGCTGGGCATGCCGGTGTCCTTCGACCTGGAAGGTCGCAGCACGCCGGTGACGGCCGACCTGCATGGCCTGGCACGCCTGCTGGTGACCAGCAATCCGAACATCACCTCGCTGGCCTTCGAGCTGCGCCGCAACGTCAATCTGGACGGCACCCGTGCACTGCAGATCGATATGGACTCGGTCTACGACAGCGACCCTGCACAGCAGGCGCGCAACCTGGATGCGCTGATCGAGCGGGTGAAGCGGATCGGCCCGACCCATGTCTACCTGCAGGCCTTCGCCGATCCGGACGGCAACAACACCGCCGATGCCCTGTACTTCCCGAACCGCCACCTGCCGATGCGCGCGGACCTGTTCAACCGCGTCGCCTGGCAGCTGAAAACCCGTGCCGGGGTGAAGGTGTATGCGTGGTTGCCGGTGCTGGGCTATGAACTGCCCGACGCTGCGCAGCGTGCGGCGCTGGGCATCCAGAGCCCGGAACGCGATGGCATGTACCGCCTGGATTTCACCAAGCCGCAGGCACGGCAGATCATCAAGGACATCTACGAAGACCTGGCGATCAATTCGTATTTCGAAGGCCTGCTGTTCCACGATGACGGCTACGTGCGCGATACCGAACTGGCCCAGCTGCCGCAGGAAGGCAGCGACGGCGGCCGCACCCAGGCGCTGATTGATTTCACCCTGGAACTGCGTGACAGCGCGCAACGCTGGCGCCCCAAGCTGGGCACCGTGCGCAACCTGTACGCGCAGCCGGTGCTGGAGCCGCAGAGCGCGGCGTGGTTCGCCCAGCGCCTGGACCTGTTCAACAAGGCCTACGACCGCACCGCGCTGATGGCGATGCCATGGATGGAAGGCAGCCGCCGCCCGCAGCGTTGGCTGGACAAGCTGGTGGTGGCCGTGCGTGCGCACGACCCCGAGCTGAAGCACACGATGTTCGAGCTGCAGACCGTGGACTGGCGCACGCAGCGGCCGATCAGCGGCGAACAGCTGCGCGCGCAGATCCGCCGCCTGCAGGCACAGGGCGTGCGCCATTTCGCGTGGTACCCGGACGATTTCATCGCCGACAAGCCGTCGACCCAGGATGCACGCGCGGCGATGTCCGCGCGCAACTTCCCGTACCCGGAGAAGTGACGTGGACATGAATCCGTGGCTCAACGCCATGTTCCAGTTCGCCTTCTTCTACCCCATGGTGATGGCGTTCTTCTGGATGTCCGGGGGCCTGTACTACTTCTTCCGCCGTGAGCGGAAGTCGCGGCCGCGCAACGACCCACCACCGATGGCGGAGTATCCGTTCGCCAGCCTGCTGATCCCGTGCCACAACGAATCGGCGAACCTGGACGACACCCTCGGCGCGGCATTGGCCCAGCGCTATCCGGACTTTGAGGTGATCGCCATCAACGATGGCAGCACCGACGACACCGGCACCCGCCTGGACGCGCTTGCAGCGCTTCATCCGCGCCTGCGCGTGGTCCACCTGGACCGCAACCTGGGCAAGGCCAACGCGTTGCGCATGGGCGCGCTGGCCGCGAGATCGGAGTACCTGGTGTGCATCGATGGTGATGCCATGCTGGAAGAGTTCGCCATGCACTGGATGGTCTGGCACCTGACCAGCGGCCCACGCGTGGGTGCGGTGACCGGCAACCCGCGCATCCGCAACCGCTCCACCCTGCTCGGCCGCCTGCAGGTGGCGGAGTTCTCCTCGATCATCGGCATGATCAAGCGCGCCCAACGCGTGTACGGCCGCATCTTCACCGTATCCGGCGTCATTGCCGCGTTCCGTCGCACCGCCCTGCATCGCATCGGCTACTGGGCCGATGACATGGTCACCGAGGACATCGACATCAGCTGGCGGCTGCAGCTGGATCATTGGGACATCCGTTACGAGCCCAATGCGCTGTGCTTCATCCTGATGCCGGAAACGCTGAAGGGCCTGTGGCGGCAGCGACTACGCTGGGCACAGGGCGGCGTGGAAGTCCTGCTGCGCCACGGCTCCTCGTTGTTCAGCTGGCGCAAGCGGCGGATGTGGGGCGTGCTGCTGGAATACATCCTCAGCGTGCTGTGGGCCTACACCATGCTGGTGATCATCCTGCTGTGGGCAGTGGGCAAGTTCATCCCGATGCCGCCGTCGCTGTACATCGACACGTTGCTGCCGCAATGGCATGGCGTGATCCTGGCCCTGGTCTGCCTGCTGCAGTTCGCCAGCAGCCTGATCATCGACAGGCGTTACGAAACGCATATCGGCCGCAACTATTTCTGGGTCATCTGGTACCCGATGGCGTACTGGTTGATCAGCCTGTTCACCACGCTGGTGGCGCTGCCGAAGACCCTTCTCCGGCGGCGTGGCAAGCGAGCCACCTGGGTCAGCCCAGACAGAGGTATCCGATGAACGCACATCGCCAGACGACTGCCAGGACGCCGTCCAACCGCTTCGACTCGCGCCTGATCCAGAAGCCGCGCAAGCAGCCCCGCCTGCAACGCACTGCCTGGGGCTTTGTGACCCTGGCATTCTGGGGGTTCTACTTCTACCTGTGGGCACCGCTGGTCACGCTGGCGTCCTGGTTGCTCGGTGGGCAGCTGGCGTGGCTGCAGCTGTACGAGCGCAAGCAGCATCTGGACCCGTTCGTGATCATCGCCCTGCCGGTGATCCTGGCGTGCTGTGCGCTGCTGCTGATCGCCTGGGCCGAGTACAACCGCTACCGCTTCGCCGGCAAGGAACGGCGCGGCCCGCACGAGGACGCAAGTCGTGCGGAGATCGCCCATTCGCTGGGTGCCAGCGATCAGCTTGCCGAACAGATGTTCGGTGCCAAGGCCATCACCCTGCACATGGATGAGCATGCACGGCCGCTGGGCATGACCGCGCAGCTGTTGAGGTAACGGGGGTTCGGCCGGGCGGTGCCCGGCACCCGCAGAGGCCGAAGCAACAGCAACAGCTGGCAGTCAGTGGGATGGCGGGACGGTATGGGCAGGCAGGACACGCCGTAAACCCATCCATGGAGGCTCGATGGCGCCATCCATGGCGCCAACGGTCCTGCCTGCCCACACCGCCCCACCTCTGACAGATTTCCGCAATCTGGTAGATCCACGCCATGCGTGGATGAATCTCCATCGAAATCGAATAGTCGACAATTCATCAAAGAGCATCCACGCATGGCGTGGATCTACGTGTCGACCAAGGTCGACACCCACCAAGAGCAAGTCATGCCATCCCGACAGATTGCGGAGATCTGTCGAAGGCGGGGTGGGTCCGGTTGCGGGGGTGTCCGCGGCATGGATGCCGCGGCCAAG
>NZ_JARXWD010000024.1:0-52761 GCF_029892765.1 Stenotrophomonas sp. 1278 | reverse complement strand
ACCGGCCGAAGCAACCGCAGACGGGGGATTGGGGGGGGTGGGGGGGGTGGGGGGGGTGGGGGGGGACGCCGTAAACCCATACTTGGGGGCTTGGCCGCGGCATCCATGCCGCGGACACCCCCGCAACCGGACCCACCCCGCCTTCGACAGATTTCCGCGATCTGTTGGAATGGCATGGCCTGTTGCTAGTGGGACCTTGGTCGACACAGTAGATCCACGCCATGCGTGGATGTCTGTCGGTAGTGCCGGCCGCTGGCCGGCAACCACGCAGATGCCTGCGATCCGGCGCCTGAGAGCGCAGCGACCGGCTTCTGCTTTTGATCTTTTGATTCTCTTCCGTGGCTGGCGCCCGCAGGAAACTGTCCGTGGCCGGGCGGGGTGGGCTGCGCAGGACCGTTGGCGCCATGGATGGCGCCATCGAGCCCCCATGGACGGGTTTACGGCGTGTCCTGCGCAGCCCACCCCGCACGACCCACTCCGATAGGCTGCTTTCAGCGACCAACCACGAGGGGCTCCGCCGTTGGCTGGAACCCATCATTCCACTCGGGAATTGGCGCGCCGGCCCCGCTGGGCCTACCATCGGCGGTCCCCACCCCCACCGCCCCTTCCATGTCCGCTCCCGCTTCCACCGCGCCGCGCCGCTGGTTCGTCGCTGGCGACTTCAATGGCTTCTTCGGCCTGGTCGTCGACAACCTCTCCATCCTCGGTTTCATCGCCATGGCGCTGGTCGGGATGTTCCAGTTCCCCGCCGACGTGGTCTTCGGCCGCATGTTCCCCGGCACCGCCCTGGGCGTGCTGGTCGGCAACCTGCTGTACACCCTGATGGCACGGCGCCTGGCCGCGCGTACCGGGCGCGACGACGTCACCGCCATGCCGCTGGGTCTGGATGCACCGACCAGCATCGGCATGGCGCTGCTGGTGCTGGGCCCGGCCTTCCTGGCCTTCAAGCAGCAGGGCCTGGACCCGCATGCCGCCGCCATCGCCACCTGGCAGCTGGGCATGGCCTCGCTGGTCATCATGGGCGTGCTCAAGCTGATCCTGTCCTTCTTCGGTGAAGCGGTGACCCGCGCGCTGCCGCGCGCTGCGCTGCTGGGCTCCATCGCGGGCATCGCACTGGTGCTGATGGGCCTGCTGCCCTTGCTGGAGACCCTGCGCTCGCCGCTGGTGGGCTTCACCACGCTGGGCCTGCTGCTGTACGTACTGATCGCCAAGGGCAAGCTGCCGCTGCGCGGCCCCGGTGTGCTGCTGGCCTTCGTGTTCGGCACCGTGCTGTATTACGGGCTCGGCCTGGCCGGCCTGGGTGTGCCCGGCTTCCAGATTCCGGCCTGGGTGCCGCCGCAGGTGGTGCTGCCGCTGCCGACGCTGGGCTTCATCGAGGGCCTGCCGACCGCGATGACCTACCTGCCGCTGCTGTTGCCGTTCGGCCTGCTGATGGTGGTCGGTGGCATCAACGTATCCGAAAGCGCGCGCGCGGCCGGCGATGACTACCGCACCCGCGACATCCTGCTGGTGGAGGCGGTGGCCACACTTGTGGCCGGCGTCTGCGGTGGCGTTGCGCAGACTACTCCGTACATCGGCCAGCCGGCCTACAAGCACATGGGCGCGCGCAGCGGCTACACGCTGCTGACCGGCCTGTTCGTCGGCATCGGCGGCATGCTCGGCATCATTTCCGGGCTGGTCCAGTGGCTGCCGCTGGCGGTACTGGCGCCGATCATCGTGTACGTGTCGATCGACATCACCACCCAGGCCTTCCAGGCCACCCCGCGCCAGCATGCCGGTGCGATGGTGCTGGGCTTCCTGCCGTCGGCGGCCTACCTGCTGGCGATCAAGGCGCCGGGCTGGATTCCAGCCGAGCAGATGGGCGCGCTGCTGACCCACGTCGATGGCCACGGCCTGCCGGAGCTGGCGGTGATCTTCGCGCTGGGCAACGGCTTCATCATCACTTCGATGCTGTGGATCGCCACCGTCGCAGCGATGGTTGATGGCCGTCTGCGCCGCGCCTGCGGCTTCCTGCTGGTGGCGGCGGCGCTCACCCTGTTCGGCCTGATCCATTCGGTGGATCCGCGCGGCGGCATCTACCTGCCGTGGGATCTGCAGGGCCTGGCCCGCGTCATCAGCTGGCAGTTCGCCGGTGCCTATGTGGCGCTGGCCATCCTGCTGGGGCTGCTGTCGCTGCAGAAGCAGGCGGTGAAGCCGCTGGCTGAAAACGCCCATTGACCGGTAGCGCCGGGCCATGCCCGGCGTTGGGTTGCCCTGCCGCCGGGCATGGCCCGGCGCTACTTCTCGCCATCCAGTTCCGGGTAATGCCGGAAGATGCCGTTGGTGTTGAAGGCAAGCCGCCGTTCCGAAGCGAGATAGGCGGCGATGCCGGGCCGTTGTTCCACCCGATCCTTCAGCGCGCGCAGCAGTGGCAACGTCGGCCACAGCGCCTGCATGCGGCGTGGGAACATATAGTCCAGCCCGCTCAGCAACTGGAACAGCGACAGGTCCACGTAGGAGTGTTCGCGCAGCGGGTGGCGACCGCCATTGGCCTTCAGTACCTGCTCGAAGTAGCCAAGGAATTTCGGCAGGCGCTCATCGCGCATCGCTGCCGCGCGCGCCCTGGCCTCGGTCTTCTGGTCTTCGTAGTACTTCGACGCGGCGATCGGATGGTGGGTGTCGTGCACTTCGGCCACCAGATCGGCGATGGTCAGCTGCAACTGCAGCGCCTGCATGCGCCGCGAGGCGGCCTGCGGAACCAGATCCAGCGTCGGGCCGAGGAAATCGAGAATGGCCGCGACCTGCGCGATGACCTGTCGCCCCGCCTTCAGGAACGGTGGCGCGAAAGGCTGCGCACCTTCGCTGTGGCCATCGAGGAACGGCTGCATCACGGCGTCGCCGTGCACACGCGCCATGTCCACGTAAGCGGCGCCGGCATCTTCCAGCGCCAGCCGCACGAATTCGCCACGGCCCTGGATGCCGGTCCAGTAGTACAACGCGTACTGCATGAAGGCTTCTCCACCCAACAGGAACAGCAGGGTCGCGCGTACCGCGCAAAGCAGGCGTGAACCACAACGGCAGCGGAATGGCTGGGGAACCCCGCCGAATCAGGGCAGTCACACCTTGTCCATGCAGCTGAAAGGCGAGGTTCTGCATCATGCAGAGTGGAAAAGTGGTCTGGCCCTGGGTTCTGGGCGTGGTGGTGGTGGGCGGCGCGGGCACGTGGTTGTTCCGCGACCAGTTGCAGCACCTGGCAGATGGCGTAGCGGTGCCGGAGCAATCCGCACCGACCTCGGCAGTCGCCGCACCGAAGCCCGCTGCTACGCAGGAACCCGCGCCCTCTCCGATCAAGCATCCGCTGGATTCGGAGGCGGCCGCCGACCCTGCGTTGCCGAACCTGGCCGACAGCGACGCCGCCGCCTGGAGCACATTGAGCGAACTGTTCAAGGGCGAGGGCGCGTTGACTGCGCTGCTGCGCGATCACCTGATCCAGCGCCTGGTCACCCAGGTCGACAACCTGGACAAGGCCAGTGTGCCGCCTACCGCGCTGGCCTTCCGGCCGCTACCGGGCAGCCTGCAGTTGGAGCCGGGCGAGGGCGGCGAACGCATCGCCGCGGCCAATGCAGCGCGCTATGCGCCCTATGTGCAGGCCTTCACTGCGCTCGACCCGGCGGCGGCGGCCCACGCGTACAAGCGCTTCTATCCGTTGATCCAGCAGGCGTATGTCGATCTGGGCCGTCCTGACGGGTATTTCAATGATCGCCTGGTAACGGTGATGGATCACCTGCTGGACACCCCGGAGCTGGCCCAGGCGCCACTGCTGCAGCGCGATGAGCGGGGCCGCTACCGCTTTGCCGATGCCACCCTGCAGTCGCGCTCGATCGGGCAGAAGGCGTTGCTGCGCATGGACGTGGCGCAGGCGCGGGCGGTCAAGCAGCAGCTGCGGGCGATCCGGGCCGCGATCACCCATTGAGGCCTCCAGCGTGCGGATCTGATCCGGATCAACGCGCCGACAACACCGCTTCCGGCATGCTGGCCACAGGCTGACTGGCCTTCGAATGCAGTCGCAGCCACCCTTGAAACGGGGTGGGGCAACCGCATCTTTCCAGCATCGCCGGCGCGGGCCGGCCAAGATGACCGATGAGGTTTCGCAATGCGGATGGACAAGCTCACCTCGCGTTTCCAGCAGGCGCTGGCAGACGCGCAGTCGCTGGCGGTAGGCCGCGACAACAGCATCATCGAACCGGTGCACGTGTTCAGTGCCCTGCTGGACCAGCAGGGGGGCAGCACCCGGCCGTTGCTGGCCCAGGCCGGCGTCAACGTGCCGGTGCTGCGCGAACGCCTGGACGAGGCGCTTGAAGCGCTGCCGAAGGTGTCCGGCCAGGCCGGCAACCTGTCGATCGGCAACGACCTCAACCGCCTGCTCAACCATACCGACAAGCTGGCCCAGCAGAACGGTGATGCCTTCATCGCCAGCGAGTGGTTCGTGCTGGCCGCACTGGAAGACGGCGGCACGCTGGGCATGGCGATGCGCGCTGCCGGTGCCGACAAGGCGCGCCTGCAGACCGCCATCGACAAGCTGCGCGGTGGCGAGAACGTGCAGTCGGAGAACGCCGAAGAGCAGCGGCAGGCGCTGGAGAAATACACCATCGACCTGACCGCACGCGCCGAGAGCGGCAAGCTCGACCCGGTGATCGGTCGCGATGAAGAAATCCGCCGCACCATCCAGGTGCTGCAGCGCCGTACCAAGAACAACCCGGTGCTGATCGGCGAACCCGGCGTGGGCAAGACCGCGATCGTCGAAGGCCTGGCCCAGCGCATCATCAATGACGAGGTGCCTGAAGGCCTGCGCGGCAAGCGCGTGCTGTCGCTGGACATGGGCGCGCTGATCGCCGGCGCGAAGTTCCGCGGTGAATTCGAAGAACGCCTGAAGGGCGTGCTCAACGACCTGGCCAAGAGCGAAGGGCAGATCATCCTGTTCATCGACGAGCTGCACACCATGGTTGGCGCGGGCAAGGCCGACGGTGCGATGGATGCCGGCAACATGCTCAAGCCGGCACTCGCGCGCGGTGAACTGCACTGCGTCGGTGCGACCACGCTGGACGAGTACCGCAAGTACATCGAGAAGGATGCCGCGCTGGAGCGCCGCTTCCAGAAAGTCTTCGTGGGCGAGCCGACGGTGGAGGACACCATCGCGATCCTGCGCGGCCTGAAGGAAAAGTACGCGGTGCACCACGGGGTGGAGATCACCGACCCGGCCATCGTCGCTGCGGCCACCCTGTCCAACCGCTACATCACCGACCGCCAGCTGCCGGACAAGGCCATCGACCTGATGGACGAGGCCGCTTCACGGCTGCGCATGGAGATCGATTCCAAGCCGGAGGAACTGGACCGGCTGGAACGTCGCCTGATCCAGCTGAAGATCCAGCGCGAGATGCTGAAGAAGGAAAAGGACGACGCTTCGCGGCAGCGCCTGGCCGATCTGGAAAACGATATCGATGCGCTGGAGCGCGAGTTCTCAGATCTCAACGAAGTCTGGAAGTCGGAGAAGGCCGCGCTGCAGGGCACGACGAAGATCAAGGAACAGGTCGAGCAGGCCAAGGTTGAACTGGAGTCGGCGCAGCGCCGGCAGGATTTCGCGCGCATGAGCGAGATCCAGTATGGCGTGCTGCCGCAGCTGGAAAAGCAGCTGGCTGCCGCCCAGGAAGTGGAGAACCACGACTTCAAGCTGGTGCAGGACCGTGTCACCGACGAGGAGATCGCCGAGGTCGTCTCGCGCTGGACCGGCATCCCGGTCAACAAGATGCTCGAAGGCGAGCGTGACAAGCTGCTGCGCATGGAAGAGGTGCTGCACAACCGCGTGGTCGGCCAGGAAGAGGCGATCAAGGTGGTGTCCGACGCGGTGCGTCGTTCGCGCGCTGGCTTGTCCGATCCGAATCGACCGGGGGGATCGTTCCTGTTCCTGGGCCCGACCGGCGTGGGCAAGACCGAACTGTGCAAGTCGCTGGCCGAGTTCCTGTTCGACAGCGCCGACGCGATGATCCGCATCGACATGAGCGAGTTCATGGAGAAGCACAGCGTCGCACGCCTGATCGGTGCGCCCCCCGGCTACGTGGGCTATGAGGAAGGCGGTTACCTCACCGAGGCTGTGCGCCGTCGCCCGTATTCGCTGATCCTGCTGGACGAGGTGGAAAAGGCGCATCCGGATGTGTTCAACATCCTGCTGCAGGTGTTGGACGATGGTCGCCTGACCGATGGCCAGGGCCGCACGGTGGACTTCCGCAATACCGTCATCGTGATGACCTCCAACCTGGGTTCGCACCAGATCCAGGACATGAGCGGCGATGACACGCCGGAGGCCTACACGCAGATGAAGGCGGCGGTGATGGGCGTGGTGCAGGCGCACTTCCGTCCGGAGTTCATCAACCGGTTGGATGACATCGTGGTGTTCCATCCGCTGGACAAGCAGCAGATCAAGCAGATCGCGCGCATCCAGATGCGTGGCCTGGAAAAGCGCCTGGCCGAGCGTGGCCTGAAGCTGGTGGTGTCCGATGCAGCGTTCGATCTGCTCGGCAACGTCGGCTTCGATCCGGTCTACGGTGCGCGTCCGCTGAAGCGTGCGATCCAGGCACAGCTGGAGAACCCGCTGGCGCAGAAGATCCTGTCCGGTGCGTTCGTCAACGGCGATACCATCGAAGTGGGCAACGACGGCGGCCATCTGGTGTTCGCCAAGGCCTGATGCGTGCAACGGGGCGCTGCATGATCGCAGCGCCCCGTCTCTTTGCCAGCGCGAACGTCGGTGTCCGGCGCTCGCCGGCCATGCTCAGAACCGGTGCGTATACCCGGTCATCAACCCGAACTGGTTGGCCTTCTGCACGATCGGGCTGTCGGCGGCGTCGCCGAGCAGGCGGGTGCCTTCCACGGCGATGTACCAGTTGCCGTTGCGACCAGCACGATGGCTCCATTTCATGCCCAGCCCGGCGCTGACCAGGCCGGCCTTGGGCTTGTGCTGGGCGAAACCGGTACGTGCGGCCTGGTCGGGGCTGACGCCGTACCAGGTCTGCATATAGCCGCGGTTGCCGTAGTCGGTGGAGACGCTGCCGCTGACCACGCCACCGGCCAGATCGAACAGCGGCATCTCCAGGTTCAGGTGGATCTGCTGGGTGGCAAGGCCGTTGTCGCCCTTGTCTTCGTCTTTCAGCGTGTACTGCCAGGAACCACTCAACACCGCCTCACCCAGCGTATAGCCAGCCGCCAGGCCGACCAGGGGCCGGGTATCGATATCGCCCATGCCACGCAGGAAGTCCGAGCCGCCGAGGATCGAGTTCTTCTCGCGTCGGCTGCCGCTGCCGCCGACGTAGGCACGCACGCGGGTGTGTTCGCCGATCGCCGTGCCCCAACCCGCACCGCTGGTACCCAGAAACCAGCCGCCCGGCGAAGTCACGTCGAACGACAGCGTCGGTGCGGCCTGGAATTCCTCGCTGCCGCTATAGCGCGGGGCAACGCCGCCACCGGCGGCCAGCTCGAAGGTCCATTGATCCTCCTTGGCATGCGCTGTGGACGTTGCGAACAAGGGCAGCAGGGCCAGGCCGAGCAGGATGGGGAAACGGCGACGGTGGGACATGGCAACTCTCTACAGTGGGAGGAAATGCAGTGCGCGCATCCGGCGCGTGCTGCTGGGTCGACAGCGTGGCGGGATGCCACCGACCAATCCGTCCGCAGTTGTGCGGGAGTTGTAAGCAACTGTAAGCGCGGCCCGTGGCGTTCAGCTGGCAGCCAGTGGCCAGTGCATTTCCAGGCGTGCACCGCCCAGGGTCGCGCGTCCCACGCGCAGCTCGCCGTGGTGACGAACCGCGATGCGCCCGGCGATGGCCAGGCCAAGACCAAAGCCGCCGGTGTCGCGGCTGCGGCTGTCATCCAGACGGGTGAACGGGCGCAACACCTTCTCGCGATCGCCTTCGGCAATGCCGGGGCCATCGTCATCCACGCGCAGGCAGGCCTTGCCGGCCACGCTGACCAGTGACACCTCCACACGGGTGCGTGCATAGCGCATCGCGTTGCCGACCAGGTTGCTCAGGGCCAGCTGCAGCAGGCGTGGCTCGGCATCCACGCGTGGCAGCGCGCTGGGCCAGACCTGCAGCACCAGGCCCGCGCGCTCGGCATCGCGCCGTGCGTCTTCCATGCAGGCCTGCAGCCAGTCGTTCGCCTCGATCCGCTGCATGGGCTCGGCGTCGTTGGGATGCTCCAGCCGCTCATAGGCCAGCAGTTCGCTGACCAACCGGTTGAGCTCGGCCAGATCACCATGCAGGCCGGCAGCGAGGTGTGCCCGCCGCGCCGGGTCGTTGCTGTCCTGCATCAGATCCAGGCCGAAGGCCAGGCGTGCGATCGGCGTGCGCAGCTCGTGGGAAATGGCATGGGTAAGATCGCGCTGCCGTTGCACCAGTTCGGCCACGCGCGCGGCCATGCGGTTGGAATGCTCGACGATGACCCGGATCTGCGAGCGTGGCGATACCTGCGCACGTGCCTGCAGGTCGCCGGCACCGATGCGATCGGCATGACCCCGCAGCGCTTCCAGGTCGCGCCACAGCAGGCGTACCCAGGCATACAGGCAGGCGCCGACCAGCAGCAGGATGCACAGGTAGGCGGCGGCGGTCATGTACAGGGTCATCTGCACCTCGCCGGGAAGGCGCAGCTGCAGCCAGGGTCCGTCAGTCCCCTCGATAGGCAGCAGCACCTGCTGGTAGCGCTCACGGACGATGAAGCCGTCCCCGCGCAGGGCACTGCGCTCTTCGTCATCGAGCACGGGCGGTGCATCCAGCAGTGACAGCGCAATGCCGTAATGCGGCTGCCACTGCAGCAGGCGCTGCTGTTGCTGCTGGCGGTCCAGGCCGGCCAGTCCGCTGCGCAGCGCATACACCTGTCCGCGCACCTGTTCGACGAAGACTCGTTCCTGCAGGGGCGTGTAGATGCGGTCCAGCAGGTGGTTGAGGCTGAACACCGACACCAGCAGGCAGCCGCCCGTGACGAACCACAACCACAGGAACAGGCGCTTCACGCCGACCAGGCCGAGGGATTGAACTGGTAACCGCGGCCCCACACGGTCTTGATCCGGCGCGGTTCGCGCGCGTCATCGCCCAGCTTGCGGCGCAGCTTGCCGATGCAGACATCCACGCTGCGGTCCAGGCCATCGAAACCGATGCCGCGCGCCGCCTGCAGGATCTGGTCGCGCGACAGGATCTGCCCGGGCTGGCTGGCCAGCAGCCAGAGGATCTCGAATTCGGTGGTGCCCAGCTCTACGGGCTGCCCATGCAGGTGGACCTCGCGCTGCACGCGATCGATCAGCAGTTCGCCATGCATCAGCCTGCACGGCACCCCGGCAGGACCGCTGCCATGGCGACGGCGCAGCAGCGCGCGCAGGCGCGCCAGCAGCAGGCGCGGCTCGATCGGCTTGTGCACGTAGTCATCGGCGCCGGACTCCAGGCCCAGCACCTGTTCGATATCGTCCTCGCACGCCGTCAGCATCAGGATCGGCACGTCGGAAAAACTGCGGATCTGCCGGCACACGTCGATGCCACCGAGGCCAGGCAGCATCAGGTCCAGCACCACCAGTTCCGGCGCGTGCTGGCGGCAGGCCGCGCTGGCCAGGTCGCCACGCGGCACGTGCTGCACGGCAAATCCATGTTCGCTCAGGTAGTCGCTGACCAGCTCGGCCAGGCGGCGGTCGTCCTCGACCAGCAGCACCTGGGTCGGGTTGCCGGCGGCGGGAGTCCACGGGGAGGGCTGCATCGGTAGGGCGTCCTTGTCCGGGCAAAGGGCCCGGCGGCGAAGCCTAGCAATGGCCCATGACGACTGCCTGAATCCCGGGCAACCTGATAACCGCCGGTACTGGCGTCATCGCCAGGGGCTCTCAATGGCGGTCGATGGCTGGCCTATGGTGGGCGTTTCCCCGGATGGAGCCTGGCGCAATGAGCGATCCGCAGTGGCAACTGGAAACCCTGGCCGTGCACGGCGGCTACCGCCCCGACCCGACCACCCGCGCGGTGGCGGTGCCGATCTACCAGACCGTGGCCTACGCATTCGATGACACCCAGCACGGGGCGGATCTGTTCGACCTGAAGGTGCCGGGCAACATCTATACGCGCATCATGAACCCCACCACCGACGTGCTGGAGCAGCGCGTTGCGGCGCTGGAAGGGGGAATCGGCGCGTTGGCACTGGCTTCCGGGCAGGCCGCGATCACCTACGCGATCCAGACCATTGCCGAGGCCGGCGACAACATCGTCGCTGCCAGTGCGCTGTATGGCGGCAGCCTCAACCTGCTGGCGCACACGCTGCCGCAGTACGGCATCCAGGCGCGTTTCGCAGATCCGGCAGATCCGTCCGCGTTCGCCGCGCTGATCGATGAACGCACCAAGGCGGTGTTCGTCGAATCGATCGGCAACCCGCGCGGCAACGTCACCGACATCGCCGCCATCGCCGAGGTCGCGCATGCGGCCGGCGTGCCGTTGATCGTCGACAATACGGTGGCCACGCCATTCCTGCTGCGCCCGTTCGAACATGGCGCCGACATCGTGGTGCACTCGCTCACCAAGTACCTCGGTGGCCACGGCACCAGCCTGGGCGGGGCGATCGTCGATTCCGGCCGCTTCGACTGGACGGCACAGCCGCAACGCTTCGCCCGCTTGAACCAGCCCGATCCGAGCTATCACGGCGTGGTCTATACCGAAGCGCTCGGCGCGGCGGCCTACATCGGCCGTGCGCGGGTAGTGCCGTTGCGCAATACCGGCGCAGCGTTGTCACCGTTCAACGCCTTCCTGATCCTGCAGGGCATCGAGACCCTGGCGCTGCGCATGGAGCGGATCAACGCCAATGCGCTGGCCGTGGCGCAGTACCTGCGCGCGCATCCGAAGGTGGCGTGGGTGCGTTATGCCGGGCTGGCCGATGACCCCGAACACGCGGCAGCGCAGCGTTATCTGGGCGGCCATGGCTCCGGTGTGCTGACCTTCGGACTGCCGGGCGGGCGCGTTGCCGGCGCCCGCTTCCTCGATGCCCTGAAACTGTTCACCCGGCTGGTGAACCTGGGCGATGCCAAGTCACTGGCCACCCATCCTGCGTCGACCACCCATCGCCAACTGGATGCGGCCGAACTGGCCAGGGCCGGGGTCAGCGAGGACACCGTGCGCCTGTCGATCGGCATCGAGCACATCGGCGATCTGCGCGCGGACCTGGAACAGGCGTTGGCGGACGGCTGATGCCTGCTGGCTTGGTCGTCATCGCCAGAGGCGATCACCACCACTGCAGGAAAGCGTTACGGTAGAGACGCTCTCCAAGGGCGTGGCGATATCATCCCCGGCCGATGCGGGTCGGCCGGGGATTTTTTTGGGCGCAGCCAACCCAGGTAGATCCACGCCGTGCATGGACGCATTTTGATGCACTGTCGAAATACTCGATTCCGATGGAGATCCATCCACGCATGGCGTGGATCTACTGTGTCGACCAAGGTCGACACCTACCAACAGCGGCACCGAACGCCGTACCCGCAGCTCGCTGAAATCTGTCGAAGGCGGGGTGGGTCTGGTTGCGGGGGTGTCCGCGGCATGGATGCCGCGGCCAAGCCTCCAGGGATGGATTCACGGCGTCCCCCGCAACCGGACCCACTCCGCCATCCCACAGGAAGCAAGCTGTTGCTGTTGCTGTTGCTGTTGCGATTGCCGGCCAGCGGCCGGCACAACAGCGGGTGCCGCGCGCAGCCCGGCCGCACCCTCACACCACCGGGATGCTGTGCTGCCCAAGACTGCGGTACGGCGGGGTGGCCATCACCATTTCCGCCAGCGAGTAGGCCAGCTCGCGCTCGGCCATCACCGTGCCGTCGGCACCGTGTTCAAGCAGATGCTTCACTTCGGCATCGCTGTGCGCACGCGCCAGCAGCGTCAGGTTGGGGTTGATCGCACGCAGCTTGGCCAAGGTCTCACCGGCTTCCAGCGGCTGCGGGATCGCCAGCACCGCGATCTTCGCGCGCTCGGGATGGGCTTCGGCCAGCACCTTGTCCGAGGCGGCGCTGCCGCGGATGCCGGGCAGGCCGGCGGCATGCGCCTCGGCCACGTGTTCCTTGTTGTCGTCGATGATCATCACCGGCACGCCACGGTCGCGCAGCACCTGCGCCAGCGCGCTACCGACGCGGCCATAGCCGATGACGATGGCATGGTCGTGCAGATCCAGCGACGGCCCCGGTGGCAGCTCGGTCTCCACCGCAGTGGGCGTGGTTTCCTGGTGCTTCAGCAGCCAGCGGTCGAGCAGGCCGAACACCAGCGGATTGAGCATGATCGAGATCAGCGCGCCGGCCAGCACCAGCGCCTGGCCGGTCGGCGGCAGGATCTTCAGGGTCACGCCGAGGCCGGCGATGATGAAGGCGAACTCGCCGATCTGCGCCAGGCTGGCCGAGATCGTCAACGCGGTGCCGGTGGGGTGGCCGAACGCGCGCACGATGAAGAACGCCGCCGCCGATTTGCCGAACATGATGATGCCGGCGGTGGCCAGCACCTGCCACGGGTGCTCGATCAGGATGCCGGGATTGAACAGCATGCCCACCGAGACGAAGAACAGCACCGCGAACGCGTCGCGCAGCGGCAGGGAATCGCTGGCCGCCTTGTGGCTGAGTTCCGATTCATTGAGCAGCATGCCGGCGAAGAACGCGCCCAGCGCGAAGGACACACCGAACAGCATCGCCGAGCCGAACGCCACGCCCAGCGCGATCGCCAGCACCGACAGGGTGAACAGTTCGCGCGAGCCGGTACCGGCAATGCGCTCCAGGATCCACGGAATGACCCGGCGGCCGACCACCAGCATCACCGCCACGAACAGGCCCAGCTGCACGAACGTCCAGCCGATGCTGGCCAGCACGCTGCCGAGGGTGTGGTGTTCATTGGCCGCGTCGGGCCCGAACACACCGGCCATCACCGGCATCATCACCAGTGCCAGCACGCAGGCCAGGTCCTCGACGATCAGCCAACCGACCGCGATCTTGCCGCGCTGGGTTTCCAGCAGGCGGCGCTCTTCCATCGCGCGCAGCAGCACTACGGTACTGGCCGTGGCCAGCGCGAAACCGAACACCACGCCGTGGATGACCGGCCAGCCCATCAATGCCGCCAGGCCCCAGCCGAGCAGGGTAGCGACCAGGATCTGGCCGATGGCACCGGGAATGGCGATGGCCTTGACCGCCATCAGGTCCTTCAGCGAGAAGTGCAGGCCGACGCCGAACATCAGCAGCATCACGCCCAGCTCGGCCAGCTGGTTGGCCAGTGCCTGGTCGGCAACGAAGCCCGGCGTGAACGGCCCGACGCAGATGCCAGCAACCAGGTAACCGACCAGAGGAGACAAGCGGAGCTTGTTGGCCAGCGCGCCGAAGATGAAGGCGAGCCCGAGACCAACGGCAACGATGTTGATCAGGTCGGTGTCATGGTGCATCGGCTCTCGCAGAAATCGGGGGGATGCCCCGATTTTCACCTAATGAGCCAAATGCGGCAAACCTTTAGAGCAAATAGGGTCAGATCCCTTTTCCTGCAGGAAAAGGGATCTGACCCCGGATGAACCCGCCGGGCAGGGCCCGGCACGCCCGTTACCGCTTACCAGTTGTACTTGATCCGCCCGTACACATACGCGCCATTGAAGCCGAACGGCGAGTAGTTGCTGTACGGCAGCATGCCGAAGGTCGAGTTCTGCAGGTCCTCGGTGCGATCCGGGTACTCGTCCAGCAGGTTGTCGGCGCCCACCGTCAGCGTCCAGTTCGCACTCGGCTTGTAGCTGGCCGAGGCATCCAGCACCCACTTGTCGCCGTAGGTCTGGTCGCGCGCGGCGGTGGCCGAGTTGCGCACCGTGAACTCGCCGTAGCGGGTCGCCGCCAGGCCCAGTTCCCAGTGATCCGAACGCCAGGTGCCACTCAGGATCGTCTTGTCACGCGGATAACTGTCCTCGATGCGGCCGATCTCATCGCGGCCGATCAGCGACTGGGTCAGGCCCAGTGTGCCGAACACCGCCGGCGTGCCACCCACGCGCTGCACTTCGGTGTCGTTGTAGCTGTAGGCCGCGGTCAGTTCCAGGCTGCTGGCGCTGAACGGCACGGTGTAGCTGGACACGAAGTCGACGCCGCGGGTGCGGGTGTCCAGGCCGTTGGTGAAGTACGAGAACGCAGTCACCTGCGGCAGGCCGAGCGTGGTCAGCAGCGCGCTGCTGGCGGCATTGGTGCTGATGCTGGACGACAACGCGATGCGGTCGTCAATGTCGATCTGGTACGCGTCGACGGTGATGTACAGGCGATCCACCGGCTGCAGCACCAGGCCCAGGCTGTAGGAGGTGGAGGTCTCGGCCTTCAGCGGCGACGCGCCCAAAGCCTGTGCGGCCGGGCTGGTGGTCGGGAAGGTGCCGCGTTCAACGAACACGCCGTTGAGGAACTGGCTGGTCACCGCCTGGTAGCCCTGCTGGGCCAGCGACGGTGCGCGGAAACCGCTGGAGGCGGTGGCACGCAGCGCCACCTTGTCGGTGAAGGCATAGCGCGCCGACAGCTTGCCGGAGAAGCGGTCGCCGAAGTCCGAGTAATCCTCGTAACGACCAGTGACACCGGCGGAGAACTTCTCGCTCAGGTCCGCTTCCAGGCCCGCATAGACCGCGTAGTTGTGGCGGTCGGTGTGCACTTCGTTGGTCGGGGTGAAGCCGCCGAAGCCCTGCGCACCGGTGCCGGTGTAGGAATTCAGCTCGCCCGGGTTCTGGTCCCACTTCTCGCGGCGGTACTCACCGCCAAAGGACAGCGTGACCGGATAGGCCAGGCCCCAGTCCAGCGACTTGGTCAGGTCGGCGTTGAAGATGTCCTGCTGGTACTTCAGCGTGCCGTCGTAGAACGAACGCGGGCTGGTCGCGCCCAGGCTGTAGTTGATGCTGTTGCGGGTGTGGAAATCCAGGGTGTTCTCGCCGTGGTTCAGGCTCAGGTCCCAGGTCCAGCCGTTGTCGGTGTTGCCTTTGACCCCGGCCACCAGCGAGCGGTCCTTGGAGTACTGGTTGATCTCCGGCACGAAGCCGTCGGGGTAGGTCTGCGCCAGCAGCGCGGTCTGTCCGTTGTGGTTGCGCGAACGGTAGAACGCGAACGAGGTGATGTCGCGGTTGCTGAGCAGCGCGCTCGCATAGCCGGTCACGTGGTCGCTGAAATCAAAGCTGGCATTGGCCGACGCCGCAGTGGCGTCCACGCGCGGGTCGCCGACGATGAAGGTGGTCTGGCCCACGGACGGGTAGTTGACGGTGTTCGGCGTGGTGCCGCGATAGGGGCCGGCGCGGTCGCTCTCGTCCTGCTGGCTGATCTGGCCGGCCACGTGCACGCGGCCACGGCCGTTGCCGAATTCCACGCCGGTATCGCCGGACAGCTGGTACTTGTTGCCGTCGCCGGCCGAGTACTGGCCGTAATCGACGGCCAGGCTGCCACCGCTGCCGCTGCCCTTCAGCACGATGTTGATGACGCCGGCGATGGCATCCGAACCGTACTGCGCCGAGGCGCCGTCGCGCAGCACCTCGACGCGCTCGATGGCGGCGATCGGAATCGCGTTGATGTCCACCGCCGACGAACCGCGGCCGATGCTGCCGTTGACGTTGATCATCGCCGAGGTGTGGCGGCGCTTGCCGTTGACCAGTACCAGCACCTGGTCCGGGGACAGGCCGCGCAGCTGTGCCGGGCGCACACCGCTGGTGCCGTCGGTCAGCGCGGGGCGCGGGAAGTTCAGCGACGGCAGCGCGCGCGACAGCGCGGTGGCCAGCTCACCGGTACCGGTGGACTGCAGGATCTCGGGGGTGATGATGTCGATCGGCGACTGCGATTCGGCGACCGTGCGGTCGGCCACGCGGGTGCCGGTGACGATCACCGTATCCAGGGTGTTGGCGGCGGTGCCGGCCTGCTGGGCGGCGGCAACGAACGGAGAACCACCGAGTGCGACAGCGACGGCGGCGGCGATCAGGCTGGTCTTGCGGGTCATCGGGAGGGGGCTCCGGTTGGCGGGATGGCACCGGAATCGACATCACGGGGGTGAGGCGGACGACGGTTGTTGCGGTGCGCAATACAGGAATTAACGGGATATTCAGTGCCTGTCAAATGCTGGTCATCAGAAAAAACGTTGCAGCAGCAACCATTTAGCTGCGACAGGCAATGACGGGGGAGGGGCCCGGGAGGCGCGCGGACAGGACGTGGGAGAGAGGAACGTCGGCCGTCGCGCATCCCGGGGCGCGTCAAGTATTCGTTAACGTTAGAATTGCGTCGCAGGAACAGTGCTTACCAGCACATTCCATTCGGTTATATGGACGCCTCCCCCCATGATTTCGCTTCGTAATTTCGCCTTGCGCCGCGGCGAGCGGCTGCTGTTGTCCAATGTCGACCTGACCCTGCATGCCGGTTACCGGGTAGGCGTGGTCGGCCGCAACGGTGCTGGCAAGTCCAGCCTGTTCGCGGCGGTGAAGGGCGAACTGGAGGCCGACAAGGGTGACGTCGACCTGCCGGGCAAGATCCGCATCGCCAGCGTTGCCCAGGAAACCCCGTCCCTGCCGGACCCGGCGCTGAGCTTCGTGCTGGGCGGTGACATCGAAGTGGCTGCGGTGCTGGCTGCCGAAGCCGACGCCACCGCCCGCGAAGACTGGGAAGCGGTGGCCGAGGCGCATACGCGCATGGCCGAGCTGAACGCCTACGACGCCGAAGCACGTGCCGGCAAGCTGCTGCATGGCCTGGGCTTCCCGGCCGAAACGCACCACCGCGCGGTGTCCTCGTTCTCCGGCGGCTGGCGCGTGCGCCTGAACCTGGCCCGCGCGCTGATGATGCCCAGCGACCTGCTGCTGCTCGACGAACCGACCAACCACCTGGATCTGGACGCGGTGTACTGGCTGGAACAGTGGCTGCTGAAGTACCCGGGCACCCTGCTGCTGATCTCGCATGACCGCGAGTTCCTCGACAACGTGGCCACCCACACCCTGCACCTGCACGGTGGTGGCGCCAAGCTTTACCCGGGCGGTTACACCGACTTCGAGCGCCAGCGTGCCGAGCAGCTGCGCCAGCAGCAGATCGCGCATGAGAAGGAACAGGCCGAGCGCGCCCACCTGCAGAGCTTCATCGACCGCTTCAAGGCCCAGGCCAGCAAGGCCGCACAGGCACAGAGCCGGATGAAGCGCCTGGCCAAGCTGGCCGGCACCGAGGCGGTGCGCGCCGAGCGCGAATTCCGCATCGAGTTCGCACCGCCGGCCAAGCTGCCGTTCTCGCTGATCCGCCTGAACCACGTCGAGGCCGGCTACGGCAGCGATTCGGTGATCCTGCGCAACGTGGGCTTCGGCCTGGAAGCGGGCCAGCGCATCGGCCTGCTGGGCCCCAACGGCGCCGGCAAGACCACCCTGGTGAAGACCCTGGTGGGCGAACTGGCACCGATTGCCGGCGAGCGCGCCGCGCACCCGGACCTGCGCATCGGCTACTTCGCCCAGCACACGGTCGAGTCGCTGCATGAAGGCCAGTCGCCGATGGAGCACTTCCGCGACCTGGCCCCGGATGCACCGAACCAGTCGTTCCGCGATTTCCTCGGCAAGTGGAATTTCCCGGGCGACCGTGCCTTTGAACCGGTGGATGGTTTCTCCGGTGGCGAGCGTGCACGCCTGGCGCTGGCATTGATCGCCTGGCAGCAGCCGAACGTGCTGTTGCTGGACGAACCGACCAACCACCTTGACCTGGAAATGCGCGAAGCCCTGGCCGAAGCACTGGCCGATTTCGACGGCGCGATCGTGATGGTTTCGCATGACCGCCACCTGATCGGCCTGGTCTGTGACACCTTCTGGCGTGTGGCCGACGGCGTGGTCGAACCCTTCGATGGTGACCTCGATGCCTACGCCGCCTGGCTGCGCACGCGCCCGCAGGCGCAGGGCACCAAGGCACGCATGGAGCAGGTGGAGGAACCGGTGGTGGTCACGACCGCACCGGTCGCGCAGGTGGTGCAGAAGAAGCCGGTCAACCCGCACAAGCTGGCCAGCGCCGAAGCCAAGGTCGCCGAGCTGGAAGGTGTGCTGGCCGAACTGGACCGGCAGCTTGCCGACTCGAGCAACTATGCCGATGCCACGCGCATGGCCGTGCTCGGCCGCGACCGCGAAGCCGCCGCCGCACAGCTGGAAAAGGCCGAAGCGGCCTGGATGGAACTGCTGGAGTCCTGATTCCATCGGTAGCGCCGGGCCATGCCCGGCGGCTTCTTCCAACCGCTGCGCGCGCCGGGCATGGCCCGGCGCTACCCGCGGCGCGCGTGTTTCATCCCTGTGCCTGCAGCCATTCGCGGAACCGCTTGGCCGGTTCCCGTTCGGCACGCGAGCGCAGACGGGTCAGCCAGTAGCGACCCAGTTCCAGCGTGGTGGCAAACGGCTGCAGCAGCCGGCCCTCGGCCAGGTCCGCTTCGAACATGCGCAACGGCAGCAGGGCAACGCCTGCGCCACCGGCCGCAGCTACCGCCAGCGTCAAGGACGAATCGAACACCGGTCCGCGTGCTTCCACGCCGTTGGCCCCGGCCATCTGCAGCCAGCGTGGCCATTCGTCGCTGCGGTACGAACGCAGCAGCGGCAAGGCCGCCAGGTCGCGCGGATGCTTCAGCCGCCGCGCCAGTGCCGGCGCGCACAACGGTGCGAACGGCGCGTCCAGGATCGCCGTGCAGGCCTGTCCCTGCCAGTCGCCATCGCCGAAACGGATCGCCAGGTCCAGGCCTTCACCGGCCAGGTCGATGCGGTTGTTGTGGGTCTGCAGCCGCAGTTCGATATCCGGGTGGGCCGCATCGAACGCGGCCAGCCGCGGCAGCAGCCAGCCGGTGGCGAAGGTGCCGACCACGCCGATCGTCAGCACTTCCCGCGCCGGGCCACCGGTGTAGCGGGCGATGCTGGCTGAAATGCGCTCGAAGGATTCATTGAGCACCGGGTACAGGGCTGCTCCTTCCTCGGTCAACGCCACGCCGCGGGGCAGGCGGTGGAACAGGCGGATACCCAGCCGGTCCTCCAGTCCGCGTATCTGGTGACTCAGCGCCGCCTGGCTGACGCAGAGTTCCAGGGCGGCCCGGGTGAAGTTCTGGTGCCGGGCAGCCGCTTCGAAGGCGCGCAACGCATTCAGCGAAAGGGTGGGGTGCAGCATAGGGACGTGTGAGGCAGGATGATGGCTGATGGTAGCGCCTTGCCATGGGCGTTGGATAAATAAAGGGTTTAATGCGTCATGCATGAATTAATCTCATGGCTGACGCTGAAAAAACGCGCTGGTCGCCTTTGCCCACCCTTTCAATAATCGGGACAGCTTCCACGAGGATTCCGCATGCTTGCCCGTCGTCGATTCCTGCAGTTCAGTAGTGCCGCAGTCGCCTCCACCCTTGCGTTGCCGCTGCTGGCCCGGGCTGCCGCACCCGCCACCGTGCCCGCCACACCGGTCAATGCCGCCATCGCCGCCGCCGCCGACTTCGCGGCACTGGAAAAGGCGTGCAGCGGTCGACTCGGCGTAACCCTGCTCGACAGTGCCGGTGGTCGTCGCCTCGGCCATCGCCAGGACGAACGCTTCCCGCTGTGCAGCACCTTCAAGAGCGTGCTGGCCGCCACGGTGCTCAAGCAGGCCGAGCGCGATGCGGCACTGCTGGACCGGCGCCTGCCGGTGCGGACCCAGGACCTCCTGGAGCACGCGCCGGTCACCCGCCGCCACGTCGGCAAGGACCTGACCGTGCGTGACCTGTGCCGGGCCACGTTGATCACCAGCGACAACACCGCCGCCAACCTGTTGTTCGCAGCGATCGGCGGGCCGCCAGCAGTCACCGCGTTCCTGCGCGCCAGCGGCGACACGATCACCCGCAGCGATCGCCTGGAGCCGGAACTGAACAGCTTCGCCATCGATGATCCCCGCGACACCACTACGCCGGCGGCCATTGCATCGACACTGCAGCGTCTGGTGCTGGGCAATGCACTCAGGCCTGCCTCACGCCAGCAGTTGGCCGACTGGCTGATCGACAACGAAACCGGCGATGCCTGCCTTCGTGCGGGCCTGGGCAAGCGCTGGCGGGTGGGCGACAAGACCGGCAGCAATGGCGAAGACGCCCGCAACGACATCGCCGTGTTGTGGCCGGTGCAGGGCGGTTCGCCCTGGGTCCTGACCGCCTATCTGCAGGCGGGCACGATCAGCTTCGAACAGCGCGCGGCGGTGCTTGCGCAGGTCGGGCGGATCGCCGATGGGCTGATCCGCTGAAGGGCGCCCTGCCGAAAAGATGAGGACACTTTCAGCCGTGTCCGGCTTGCCCGATCCGGATCGAACCCGCATCCTGCGCGCGTTCGATCCACACGGAAGTCCCCCCGATGAGCCATGAACTGGTCTACCTGCTGCTGATCTTCGCGCTGCTGGTCATCCCGCGCGCGCTGCAGCGGTTCAGCCTGCCGGCGCCGCTGACCTGCCTGCTGTTCGGCATCATCGGCATGCTCTGGCTGGGCGACCAGGCGCACGACGCGGTCATCGCGCTGCTGGCCACGCTGGGCATCTCCTCACTGTTCCTGTTCGCCGGCCTGGAAGTTGACCTGCAGGCCCTGCGGCGCGGCATGTGGCCGCTGCTGGCGCATCTGCTGATCCGCAGTGCGACCCTGTTCGGCGTCGGCTGGCTGGCCTGGCGTTACGCCGGCCTGCCATGGCAAGCGGCCGGGTTGCTGGCGCTTGCGCTGCTGACCCCCTCCACCGGTTTCATCATGGATTCGCTGTCGCGGCTGGGGCTGAGCGAGGACGAGCGGTTCTGGGTCACCAGCAAGGCCATCGCCGGTGAACTGCTGGCCCTGGCGGCGTTGTTCATCGTGCTGCAGGCTGGCGACCCCGGGCACATGGCGCTGTCCAGCCTGGCCCTGCTGGCGATGATGATCGGCCTGCCGCTGCTGTTCATCGCGCTCGGTCGCTGGGTCGCGCCGCATGCGCCGGGCTCGGAATTCTCGCTGCTGGTGATGGTGGGCATGGTGGCGGCGTACATCACCTACCTGCTGGGCGTGTACTACCTGGTCGGCGCCTTCATTGCCGGCCTGGTCGCGCGCCTGCTGCACCAGCGCATGCCGCTGCTGGCCTCGCACGAAAACCTGCATGCGCTGCGTCTGTTCGCCTCGTTCTTCGTGCCGTTCTACTTCTTCAACGCCGGCACCAAGGTGCCCAGCGAAGCGCTGAGCTGGGAGGCACTGGGGCTGGGCATCGTCATCACCCTGGTGGTGCTGCCGCTGCGCATCGCGGTGGTCTGGCTGCAGCGCCGCGTGATGTTCGGCGAGAGCTTCCGCAGCAGCCTGCGCGTATCGCTGGCGCTGGCACCGACGCTGATCTTCACCTTGGTGCTGGCCGCGATCATGCGCGATCGCTTCCAGATTCCCGCGGTGCTGTTCGGCGCGCTGCTGCTGTATGCGGCCTTGACCACGCTGCTGCCTTCGCTGGTGTTCCGCACGCCGTTCGATGTCGATCCGGTCGAGCAGGAGCCGGCAGGGCAGGGAGAAGATGCGCCGGTGGCGGCGACGGACGTGGTTGCCGTCGCCCCTGCAGCCGAGCGCTGAGGTGGATCCAGGGAGTGCGGTTTGCGCGCATCGGCCATGGCCGTTAGGGTTGGGGCATGAAACCGATCGCCGCTGTTGCTTCCGCCTTCGCCCTGCTCGGCCTCGCCGCCTGCTCGCAGCCATCGCATACGGTCAACCACGATCTGTCGACCGCGCCGGCCGACGCCTTCATGGCCGCGGTCGCTGCCCATTGTGGCCAGGCGTACGAGGGCAAGGTGGTGGAAGACACGCCGGCCCCTACCGGTAAAGACCCCTTCGCCGGGCAGAAGCTGGTGATGCACGTGCGGGGCTGCGCCGACCCGGGCCATGAGCTGCGCATCCCGTTCCACGTCGGCGATGATCATTCGCGCACCTGGGTGTTGACCCGCACCGAGCACGGGCTGCGCCTGAAGCACGACCATCGCCACGCCGATGGCAGTCCCGATGCGATCACCCTGTACGGCGGTGACAGCAAGCCGCCGGGCACCGCCGGACGCCAGCAGTTCCCCGCAGATGGCGAATCGGTGGCGATGTTCCGCCGTGCCGACATGCTGGCTTCAACCCACAACACCTGGGCGATGGAGATCGAGCCGGACCAGCGTTTCGTCTATGAGCTGACGCGCCCGGAAGGGCGCCGTTTCCGGGTCGAGTTCGATCTCAGCAAGCCGGTCGCGCTACCGCCGGCGCCCTGGGGTGATGCAGCGGCGCCGGCACCCTGATCGGCCCCCTGGCATGCTGCCGCGGACAGCCCGGTAGCGCCGGGCCATGCCCGGCGGCTTTCAAGCGGACACCCTGCCACTGCGCTCGCCGGGCATGGCCCGGCGCTACCCCTCAACGCGTGCCGAAGCGCGCCCGGCAGCCGTTGCTGACCCACACATTGCCGCGCGAGTAGCCCCAGGTCCGGCCTTCCTGGCAGGCGCTGCCGGACAGCTGCTGCTGCAGCACAGGCCGGCCCTGGCGTTCATCCCAGTTGCAGCTCTGCTGGCGGTTGTTGTTGCTGCTGCAGGTCACGGTGTAGTTGCTGTTGCCACCACCCCAACCGCCGCCATTGCCCCCACCATTGCCGCCGCCCCAGCCACCGCGGGCCTCGGCGAACTCGGCGCGGCAGCCGCGGTTGACCCAGATCGCGCCGTTGCGCACGCCCCAGTTCTGGCCTTCCACGCACTGCGTGCCGGAGATCTGCCGGACCACGCGTGCATTGCGCCAGCCCACCGGGCAGCTGCGTTCGCGGTTGTCCTGGCTTTCGCAGCGCACGGTGCCGCTGTTGCCGTTGCCGTTGCCACCACCCCAACCGCCGCCGTTGCCGCCACCCCAGCCGCCTCGGCCCTGGGTGAATTCGGCGCGGCAGCCGTTGTTGACCCAGATGCTGCCATTGCGGGTGCCCCAGGTTCGGCCTTCCACACAGGCCGAGCCGGACAGCTGGCGGACCAGCCGGGCATCGCGCCAGCCGGTGCTGCAGACGCGTTCACGGTTGTTCTGGCTCTCGCAGCGGACCACCCCGTCCTGCGCGGCGGCAGGGGCGGAGTGCAGGGCGAGCGCGGTAAAGGTGCCAAGGATCACGGCCAGGCTGGCCAGGGACTGCGGTTTCATGGCGACATCCCCATACGGGAGTAGGTGCGCGACTATAAGGACGGGGGCGATCAAGCCCGCGTGACCGTCCGCATTTGCCCCGGCCGGGGCGTCGGCCGCAGAATAAGAGGCTTTCCGGCCCCCATCAGGCGCCGGCGTTCTCCAGCGGAGCTTTCCCCCAATGCGTACCCACTTCTGCGGCCTGGTCGATGAGACCCTGATTGGCCAGACTGTCACCCTCGCCGGCTGGACCGACGTGGCCCGTAACCAGGGCGGCGTCTGCTTCATCGATCTCCGCGATCATGAAGGCATCGTGCAGGTGACGGTGGAGCTCGACAACGCCGAAGTGTTCGCCGTGGCCGCCTCGCTGGGCTATGAGGACGTGCTGCAGGTGGAAGGCGTGGTACGTGCCCGCCACGCGGTCAACGACAAGCTGCGCACGGGCAAGGTGGAAGTGATCGCCACCGCCATCACCGTGCTGAACAAGGCCGCACCGCTGCCGTTCCACGCCCACGAGAACCCGGGCGAAGAAACCCGCCTGAAGTACCGCTACCTGGACCTGCGCCGTCCGGAGATGCAGCGCATGCAGCGCACCCGCATCAAGCTGGTGCAGGCCCTGCGCCGCCACCTGGACGAGAAGGGCTTCCAGGACATCGAAACGCCGATCCTGACCAAGGCCACCCCGGAAGGTGCACGCGACTTCCTGGTGCCGGCGCGCATGCACCCGGGCGAGTTCTATGCCCTGCCGCAGAGCCCGCAGCTGTTCAAGCAGATCCTGATGGTGGCCGGCTTCGACCGCTACTACCAGATCGCGCGCTGCTTCCGCGACGAGGCCCTGCGTGCCGACCGCCAGCTGGAATTCACCCAGCTGGACATGGAGTT
This sequence comes from Stenotrophomonas sp. 1278, assembly GCF_029892765.1. Classification (NCBI taxonomy): domain Bacteria; kingdom Pseudomonadati; phylum Pseudomonadota; class Gammaproteobacteria; order Lysobacterales; family Lysobacteraceae; genus Stenotrophomonas; species Stenotrophomonas sp. 1278. Next base: position 28,776 of record NZ_JARXWD010000024.1, on the reverse strand, counting down.
CGCCTTCGTCCGCGAGCGCGACGTGCAGGACTTCGTCGAAGACATGATCCGCGCCATCTTCAAGGAAGTGGTCGACGTCGAACTGGATGCCAGCTTCCCGCGCATGACCTGGGCCGAGGCGATGCGTCGCTATGGTTCGGACAAGCCTGACCTGCGCATCGCGCTGGAACTGGTGGACGTGGCCGAGCTGGTCAAGACCAGCGAATTCCCGGTGTTCACCGCTGCTGCCAACGATGCCGATGGCCGCGTCGCCGCCCTGCGCATCCCCGGTGGTGCCAGCCTGTCGCGCAAGCAGATCGACGAGTACGCCGCGCACGCCGCCAAGTACGGTGCGAAGGGCCTGGCCTACATCAAGGTGGGCGAGAACGGTGAAATCAGCTCGCCGATCCAGAAGTTCTTCAGTGAAGAGGGCTTCGCCACCCTGGTCGCCCATGTCGGCGCCGGCAACGGCGACATCGTGTTCTTCGGTGCCGGCGGCTACAACAAGGTGTCCGACTTCATGGGCGCGCTGCGCCTGAAGGCCGGCAAGGACTTCGGTCTGGTCGCCGACGGCTGGGCACCGCTGTGGGTCACCGACTTCCCGATGTTCGAATGGGACGAGGAAGCGCAGCGCTACGTCGCCCTGCATCACCCCTTCACCGCGCCGGCCGTGGACGACATCGCCGACCTGCGCGCGCACGCCAAGACCGCCGTTTCGCGCGGCTACGACATGGTGCTCAACGGCAATGAAATCGGCGGCGGTTCGATCCGTATCCACCGCCCCGACATGCAGAGCGCGGTGTTCGAACTGCTCGGCATCGGTGCCGAAGAAGCCCGCGCCAAGTTCGGCTTCCTGCTCGACGCGCTGAACTACGGCGCGCCGCCGCACGGTGGCATCGCCTTCGGCATCGACCGCATTGCCGCGCTGATGGCCGGCACCGAGTCGATCCGCGACGTCATCCCGTTCCCGAAGACCACCGGTGCGCAGGATCTGATGACCGACGCGCCGTCGCCGATCGTCGACGAGCAGCTGGCCGAAGTGCACATCCAGGTTCGCCCCAAGAAAAACTGATCAGGAGATCCAGGCAATGACCGAGTTTGCGTTTTCGCTGGAGTGGGAAAAGCTGGGCAATGAAGGCTCCGAGGCCAACCTGGTCACCGAGCGTGCACGTGTCTTCGGTGGTTGGCTGGTCCGTGTCGGTACCAACCCGTCGGCCATGGCCCTGACCTTCGTCGCCGACGGCGAAGGCCGCTGGGACGGTGAAGACTTCGGCGTCGAGGATTACGAAGACGACGAAGAGGAAGAGTACGACGAGGACGAGGAAGGCGAAGAAGAGGAAGACGGCGAGGAAGAAGAGGACGACGAGGAATACGAAGAAGAGGAAGAGGAAGAAGACGACAAGGAGCCGGCGGAACGGGCTTGACCCGAACCGTGGTCCTGACGTCAACTCGACCCATGTATTCGATCCGCCGCGCCACTGTGGACGACGCGCCGACCCTGTCGGCGCTGGCCGCACGCACGTTCACCGAAACCTTCGGCCATCTGTATCCGCCGCAGGACCTGCAGGACTTCATCGACGAGGCCTACACGGTCGAGCGTCAGCGCACGATCCTGGCCCACCCCGATTACGCGGTGTGGCTGCTGGAGCTGGACGGGGAGGCGGTCGGCCATGCCGCCGCCGGCCCCTGTGGGTTGCCGCATCCGGAGGTGAAGCCCGGTGACGGTGAGCTCAAGCGCCTGTACCTGATCAAGACGCAGCAGAGCTGCGGCTGGGGCAGCCGCCTGCTGGAAACCGCGCTGGCCTGGCTGGAGCACGACGGCCCGCGCACGCTGTGGCTGGGCGTGTGGTCGGAAAACTTCGGCGCGCAGCGCTTCTACGCCCGGTATGGTTTTGAAAAGGCCGGCGAGTACCTGTTCCCGGTGGGCGATACCAACGATCTTGAGTTCATCCTGCGCCGTTTGCCGCATCCGGCCTGAAACCGTTCACCGCCGCTTGCCCCTGGCTTCTGTTCAATCACCGTAGTTCCGCCCCGCTGACCGCCAGGCTGTTGCACATGACTCCCCCCGTTCTGTTGTTGCATGGCATCTGGAATGCCCGTGCCTGGGTCGGGCCGCTGGCCTGGCGCCTGCGCGCGCGCGGCTTCCAGGTCCATACCTTTGGCTACTCGTCCGTATTTGGCGGTCCCGATGTGGCCGTGCCGCAGTTGCTGGAGCGGCTGGCAGATGCAGGCCCGCTGTCGCTGGTCGGGCACAGCCTGGGTGGCCTGCTGGCGCTGGAAGCCCTGCGCCGGCAGCCGCAGCTGCCCGTGCAGCGCGTGGTCTGCCTGGGATCGCCACTGCGGGGCAGTGGTACTGCGCGCTCGTTGTCCGAACATGGTTGGGGCCTGGCCCTGGGCCGCAGCAGCGAGCTGCTGCTGGACGGGCTGCCGGACTGGCAGGGCAAGGCCGCCGTCGGCCTGATCGCCGGCTCGGTGCCACATGGGCTGGGCAGCCTGCTCGGGGCGCTGGATGACGATTCCGACGGTACCGTGGCGCTGGCCGAGACCCGCCTGCCAGGCCTGGCCGACCACTGCGTGGTGCGCACCAGCCACAGCGGCCTGGTGGTGTCGCCCGATGCCGCGCGGCAGACCGCGCATTTCCTCCGCCATGGCCAGTTCGACCATGGCCGGAACGCTGCCGCCGCGTAAGGCGGTTCGCCGGGCATGGCCCGGCGCTACCACGGCGGTGCACCCCCGGTAGCGCCGGGCCATGCCCGGCGAGCGCAGCGGCATCCATCCGTCCTCGACACGGTCAGCGGGCCCGATCAGGTAGAATCCGCGGCCTTATCCATCAACGCACGTACGGAAAGACCCATGGGTAGAGGCCCCTCCATCGAGAACCGCAAGAACGCGTCTGACGCGAAGCGCGGCAAGATTTTCACCAAGATCATCCGTGAGATCGGCGTGGCCGCCCGCGGCGGTGGAGGCGACCCCAACAACAACCCGCGCCTGCGTGTAGCCGTGGACAAGGCGCTGACCGCGAACATGTCCAAGGACGTGATCGAGCGCGCCATCAAGAAGGCCACCGGTGAACTGGAAGGCGTCGAGTACGAAGAGATCCGCTACGAGGGCTACGCGCCCGGTGGCGTGGCCGTCATCGTCGATTGCCTGACCGACAACCGCGTGCGCACCGTGGCCGATGTCCGCCATGCGTTCAGCAAGTGCGGCGGCAACATGGGCACCGAAGGCTCGGTCAGCTTCATGTTCAAGCGCGTGGGCGTGCTGCACTACGGCGCCGGCGCCGATGAGGACGCCATCTCCGAAGCGGCCATCGAGGCCGGTGCCGATGACATCGTGGTCTACCCGGAGGATGGCGCGATCGACGTGCTCACCGCCGCGGACAGCTTCCACGCAGTCAAGGATGCGATGCAGGCGGCTGGCCGCACGCCGGATCATGCCGAGCTGACCTTCCGTGCCGACAACGACATCAAGGTCGAGGGCGACACCGTCCTGCAGGTCAAGAAGCTGCTGGACATGCTGGAAGACCTCGACGACGTGCAGGACGTGTACTCCAACGCCGATCTCGGCGCGGACGCCTACGCCTGAACGGACGCTGCGCCGGTCGCCTTTGGCGGCCGGTGAGCGGACAATGCGGACCATGATGACCCCAGACGTTTCCAGCCATCACCGCCGCATGCGTCCTTCCCGGATCAGCGGCCTGCGCGCGTGTGCCGCATGACCCGCATTCTCGGCATCGACCCGGGTTCGCAACGGACCGGGGTCGGCATCATCGATGTCGATGCCAGCGGCCGGGTCAGCCACGTGCATCACCAGCCGCTGGTGCTGCTCGGTGCCGATGACTTTCCGCAGCGCATGAAGCTGCTGGTGCTGGGCCTGGCCGAGCTGTGCCTGGAGTTCCAGCCGCAGGAAGTGGCCATCGAAAAGGTGTTCATGGCGCGCAACCCCGATTCGGCGCTGAAGCTGGGCCAGGCCCGTGGCGCGGCGATTTCGGCGGTGGTGCTGCGCGACCTGCCGGTGCACGAATACGCTGCCAGCGAGATCAAGCTGGCGGTGGTCGGTCGTGGCGGCGCCGAAAAGCAACAGGTTCAACACATGGTCGGGCTCATGCTCAACCTGAAAACCAAGCTGCAGGCCGACGCGGCCGACGCGTTGGCCGTGGCCATCACCCATGCCCACGTAAGGGCAACGGCCAACCGCCTGGGGCTGACTGCCCGCCAGGCGTGGGGCCGCAAATGAGGAGCTGCACGCAATGATCGGTCGACTGCGCGGAATCGTCGCCTACAAGGCGCCGCCGTGGCTGGTGGTGGACGTCAACGGGGTGGGCTACGAGCTGGAGGCGCCGATGAGCACCTTCTACGACCTGCCCGAGCTGGGCCGTGAGGTCACGCTGTACACCCATTATTCGCAGAAGGAAGACAGCGTCTCGCTGTACGGCTTCCTGCGCGAAGGCGAGCGCCGCCTGTTCCGCGACGTGCAGAAGGTCAGCGGCATCGGCGCGAAGATCGCGCTGGCCGTGCTGTCCGGGGTCACCGTCGAAGAATTCGCCCGCATGGTCCAGGCCGGTGACATCACCGCGCTGACCCGCATCCCGGGCATCGGCAAGAAGACCGCCGAGCGCATGGTGCTGGAACTGCGCGACCGCGCGGCGCAGTTCGGTGCCGGTGGCGCACTGCCGACCGGCAGTGGCCCGGCCCCGGCCGATCCGCTGTCCGATGCCACCGTGGCCCTGCAGCAGCTGGGCTACAAGCCCGTCGAGGCGGCGCGGATGGCGCGCGAGGCCTTCAACGAGGGCGACGAAGTGGCCATGGTCATCCGCAAGGCCCTGCAATCGGCGCTGCGCTGATCCGCTCCGTTTCCTTCCCCATTACACCCTGAGCTTCGCCAGGAGCCCCATGTCCAGCAGTCAAACCCCGCACACCGCCGCCCATGGTGGCCATGGTCACGCTCCCCCCGCCGGGGGCCTGGCGCTGATCATCGGTGCGATCGGCGTGGTCTTCGGCGATATCGGCACCAGCCCGCTGTACACCCTGAAGGAGGCGTTCTCGCCGCACTACGGGCTCAACAGCGACCACGACACCGTGCTGGGCGTGCTGTCGCTGGCGTTCTGGGCGCTGAACATCGTGGTCACCCTGAAGTACGTGACCATCATCATGCGCGCCGACAATGACGGCGAGGGCGGCATCATGGCGCTGATGGCGCTGACCCAGCGCACGCTGCGCAATGGGTCGCGCTCGGCCTATGTGGTCGGCATCCTCGGCATCTTCGGCGCCTCGCTGTTCTTCGGCGATGGCGTGATCACCCCGGCGATATCGGTGCTGGGTGCCGTCGAAGGCCTGGAGGTCGCTGCCCCCGGGCTGCACGCCTTCATCGTGCCGATCACCGTGGTGGTGCTGCTGGCCGTGTTCGCGGTGCAGCGTTTCGGTACCGCTAAGATCGGCAAGCTGTTCGGCCCGATCACCTCGATCTGGTTCATTTCGCTGGCCGCGATCGGCATCTACAACATCGTCGACGCGCCGGAAGTGCTGAAGGCGTTCAACCCGTGGTGGGCGATCCGCTTCTTCATGGAGCACGGCTGGCACAGCATCTTCATCCTCGGCGCGGTGGTGCTGGCGGTGACCGGCGGCGAGGCGCTGTACGCCGACATGGGCCACTTCGGTGCCAAGCCGATCCGCCACGCCTGGTACTTCTTCGTGCTGCCCTGCCTGGTGCTGAACTACCTGGGGCAGGGCGCGCTGGTGCTCAACCATCCCGAGGCGGTGAAGAACCCGTTCTTCGAGGCGGTGCCGTCGTGGGCGCTGTACCCGATGATCATCCTGGCCACGATGGCTGCGGTGATCGCCTCGCAGTCGGTGATCACCGGTGCGTTCTCGGTCTCGCGCCAGGCCATGCAGCTGGGCTACATCCCGCGCATGCGCATCAAGCACACCTCGCACGACACCATCGGCCAGATCTACATCCCCGGCATCAACTGGGGCATCGCGGTGATGGTGATCGGCCTGGTGCTGGCCTTCCGCAGCTCGTCCAACCTGGCCGTGGCCTACGGCATCTCGGTGTCGGCCACCATGCTGATCGATACCCTGCTGCTGGCCCTGGTTGCACGTTCGCTGTGGCCCAAGGCACGCAACTGGATCCTGCCCTTGTGCGTGGTGTTCTTCATCATCGATCTGGGCTTTGTCATCGCCAACGGCGCCAAGCTGCTGCAGGGCGCCTGGTTCCCGGTGGTGCTGGGCATCTTCCTGTTCACCATGATGCGCACCTGGCGCCGTGGCCGCGAACTGCTGCGCGACGAGATCCGCAAGGACGGCATCCGCATCGACACCTTCCTGCCGGGCCTGATGCTGGCGCCGCCGGTACGCGTACCCGGTACCGCGGTGTTCCTCACCGCCGACCCGACCGTGGCCCCGCATGCGCTGATGCACAACCTCAAGCACAACAAGGTGCTGCACGAGCGCAACGTGTTCCTGCATGTGGTGACCCTGCCGGTGCCGTACGCGGCGGAAGGGCAGCGCCTGAAGATCGAATCGGTGGGCGATGAGTTCTATCGGGTCTACGTGCGTTTCGGCTTCATGGAGACCCCCGACGTGCCGCTGGCGCTGATGCGCTCGTGCGACCACGGTGGCATCTACTTCGACCCGATGGACACCACCTTCTTCGCCAGCCGCGAGACCATCGTCGCCACCGCCAACCGTGGCATGCCGATCTGGCGCGACAAGCTGTTCGCGCTGATGCACAGGAACGCCGCCCCGGCGACGGGCTTCTTCCGTATTCCGGGCAACCGCCTGGTCGAGCTGGGCGCGCAGGTGGAGATCTAATCTCCACCTGCGCTACGTCCCACGATTTGCTGCGCAAATCGTGGGCCCCGCCCGCATTCCGCCTTAACCCCCCGCCTGTCGGCGCGCCCCCTTGAACAACAAGGGGGCTCCACTTGCGGAGGCGCCGCGTGCCAGAAGCCGAGCCCACTCTGCTCCTCAGTTCCATCCACCCATGGCGTGGATCTACCGTGTCGACCAAGGTCGACACCCACCAATAGCAGGCCATGCCGTGTCGACCAAGGTCGACACCTACCAGGAGCAGGCCATGCCATTCCGGCAGATCGCGGAGATCTGTCGAAGGCGGGGTGAGTCCGGTTGCGGGGGCGTGAGCGCCATGGATGGCGTGACCGAGCTTACATGGACGTACTTGCAGGTCCCCCGCAACCGGACCCACCCCGCCATCCATCAGGAAACCTGCTTCTGCTGTCGCTTCGGCAGTTGAAGTTGCAGTTGCTTCTGCGGGTGCCGGGCGCAGCCTGGCCGAATCTCCCCGCTTTTACCGCATAATCAGCACATGACCGACGACCGCATCATCGCCGCCGGCGCCACCCGCGAGGATGACGCCGCCGACGCCAGCATCCGACCCAAGCGACTTGCCGATTACCTCGGCCAGGTGCCGGTGCGCGAGCAGATGGAGATCTACATCCAGGCCGCCAAGGGTCGTGGCGACGCGCTGGACCACGTCCTGATCTTCGGCCCCCCCGGCCTGGGCAAGACCACCCTCAGCCACGTCATCGCCAACGAACTGGGCGTGGCCCTGCGCGTGACCTCCGGCCCGGTGATCGAGAAGGCCGGCGATCTGGCCGCGCTGCTGACCAACCTGCAGCCGCACGATGTGCTGTTCATCGACGAGATCCATCGCCTGTCGCCGGTGGTGGAAGAAGTGCTGTATCCGGCGATGGAAGATTTCCAGATCGACATCATGATCGGCGAGGGCCCTGCGGCGCGCTCGATCAAGATCGACCTGCCGCCGTTCACCCTGATCGGCGCCACCACCCGCGCCGGCCTGCTGACCGCACCGCTGCGCGACCGCTTCGGCATCGTCCAGCGCCTGGAGTTCTACAGCGTCGAAGAACTGACCCGCATCGTGCGCCGCTCGGCCGCGATCCTGGCCATCGACTGCACCGCCGACGGGGCAGGGGAGATCGCGCGCCGCGCGCGTGGCACCCCTCGTATCGCCAACCGCCTGCTGCGCCGCGTGCGCGATTACGCCCAGGTCAAGGCCGGTGGCCACATCGACCAGACCGTAGCCCAGGCCGCAATGCAGATGCTCAAGGTCGACCCGGAAGGCTTCGACGAGCTTGACCGCCGGCTGCTGAAGACCATGGTCGATTACTTCGACGGTGGCCCGGTAGGCATCGAGTCGCTCGCCGCGGCGCTGTCCGAAGAGCGTGGCACGCTGGAAGACGTGGTCGAGCCGTACCTGATCCAGCAGGGCTTCCTGGTGCGCACCGCGCGTGGCCGCATGGCGACCCACAAGGCCTACCGGCACATGGGCCTGAAGCCGAAGAACCCGCCGCAGGACCTGTTTGCCGAGGTCCCCGATGTCGGTTGAACCGCGATTCAGTTGGCCGACACGCATTTACTGGGAAGATACCGACGCTGGCGGGGTGGTCTACCACGCCCGCTACGTGGCCTTCATGGAACGGGCCCGGACCGAATGGATGCGCGCGCTGGGCTACGGCCAGGAGCGCATGCGGTCCGAGCACGGCATGGTATTCGCGGTGCGCTCCATGCAGATGGATTTCATCAAGCCGGCACGGCTGGATGACCAGCTGCAGGTAAGCGCCACCCTGGTCCAGCTGAAGAAGGCCAGCATGGTCTTCGACCAGCAGGTCCTGCGCGACGGCCAGCTGCTGCTGTCCGCACAGGTCCGCATCGCCGCACTGGACGCGGCCAGTTTCCGCCCGCGTGGCATGGACGATGCCGTCCTTGCCGCGCTGCAACCCCACCTCCACCCCGAATCCGAACAGAACTCTTGAGGAACAACGGATGATCGCAACGCTCCTGGCCCTGCAGGCCACGGTCACCGAGGCTTTGCCGGCTGACGTCAGCAATGCCGCGACCCAGACCCTTGCCCAGGCCACCACCGGCGGCGGCATCAACTACCTCGAACTGATGGCCAAGGCCAGCTTGCCGGTGAAGATCATCGTGCTGGCGCTGCTGGTCGGCTCGTTCGTCAGCTGGGTCATCATTTTCCGCAAGGCCCGCATCTTCAAGCAGGCCACCCGCGAAGCCGACGAGTTCGAGAACCGCTTCTGGTCCGGTGCCGACCTGGGCAAGCTGTACAGCTCGGCCACCGACCGCAGCCGCAATGTCGGCGGCCTGGAAGCCATCTTCGAAGCCGGTTTCCGCGAGTACACCCGCCTGCGCGACAAGCGCCGGCTGGATGGCCGTGCCCAGCTGGAAGGTGCCCAGCGCGCCATGCGCACCACCTACACCCGCGAAGTCGACCAGCTCGAGCGCAACCTGGAGCTGCTGGCCAACATCGGCTCGACCGCCCCGTACGTTGGCCTGGTCGGTACCGTGTTCGGCATCATGGTGACCATGCACGACATGATCAGCAGCGGCGCCCAGGCCGGTATCGCCGCCGTCGCCCCGGGCATCTCCGAAGCGCTGTTCGCCACTGCCATCGGCCTGTTCGTGGCGATCCCGGCGGTATGGGCCTACAACCGCTTCACCACCCGCGTGGAGCGCATGTCGGTGCGTTTCGAGACCTTCGCCGACGAGTTCAGCTCGATCCTGCAGCGCCAGAGCGCTGGCGACGAGTAAGCGCCAGACCCGGGAGTCCAAGCCATGTCCGCTGCCATCGGTCGCCGCAAGCGCCGCAAGCTGAAATCGGAAATCAACGTCGTTCCCTATATCGACGTCATGCTGGTGCTGTTGATCATCTTCATGGTCACCGCGCCACTGCTCACCCTGAGCTTCGATGTCGACCTGCCCAATTCCAACGCCAAGGCGCTGGAAAGCAAGCAGGACCCGGTGATCGTCTCGGTGCGCCAGGACGGCCAGCTCAGCCTGAAGCTGCCCGACGCCAAGGAACCCACGGCCGTCACTGCCGAGGAACTGCAGGGCCACCTGTCCGGCATCGCCGCGCAGGACAAGGGAGTGCGCGTGATCGTCGCCGCCGACCGTGCCGTGGCCTATGAAAAGGTCATCGCGGCGATGGACGTGATCAAGCGCGCCAACGTGGACAAGGTAGGCCTGGCCACCGATGCACGCTGACGCCCTGCCGCCACCGCACAAGCAGGAACCCGGCTGGGGCCAGCCGATGGTGCTGGCCGTGCTGGTGCACCTGCTGGTCGCGTTGATCTTCATCGGCGCCTGGCTGTGGTCACCGCAGCGCAATACCGATGCCGCCGCAGGTGATCCCTCGGTCGAGGCCAGCCTGGCACTGTCCGCGTCCGAAGCCGCTGCCGCCCGCCAGGCCCTGCGCCAGTCGGAAAAGCTGGAAGACCTGCCGCCGCCGGTGGCCGAACCGATCCCGGTGCCGGAAGACACCATCCCGCCGCCGCAGCCGATTGAAGAGCCGCGCCCGCAGGACGCACCGACGCCGCAGCAGCAACAGGCGCAGGAGCGCGTGGCGCAGCCCGATACCAAGGACCAGGACGCGGTCAGCGCGTTGGCGATCTCGCAGGAAAAGGCCAAGCAGGAGCAGGAAGCCAAGCGCCGCCAGGAGCAGATCGACCTGACCGAGCGCAAGCGGCAGGAAGAGGCCGAGCAGAAGCTGCGCCTGGCCAAGCAGCAGGAAGCGGACGCCAAGAAGAAGCAGGCCGAGCAGGAGCGCCTGGCCGCTGACAAGGCCGAGGCCGAGAAGCAGAAGAAGATCGCCGACATCCGCGCCCGCCGCGAGCAGGCCGAGAAGGAAGCCAAGCTGGCCGAGCAGAAGCTGCGCCAGGTCGCCGCTGCGCGCAATGCCGCAGGCACGGCCGCTGCCGGTGCCAGTGGTGCCGCACAGCCGGCTGCCGGTGGTGGTGGCAGCAGTGATGATCTGTCTGCCAAGTACGCGGCGGCCATCCAGGCCAAGGTGCTGGCGCAGTGGGTGCGTCCGGACAGCGTGCCGCTGGGCCAACGCTGCCAGATCACCATCAACCAGTTGCCGGGCGGTACCGTCCGCAGCGCCACGGTCAGCGCCGGCTGCCCGTTCGATGAAGCCGGCAAGCGCTCGATCGAGGCCGCCGTGCTCAACGCCCAGCCGCTGCCGTACCGCGGTTTCGAGCAGGTATTCGCACGCACGATCAACTTCACGTTCACCGCCCAGGATCGCTGAGGCGCGGGGGCAGGGCAGCCCTTTGGGGCTGTCCCGTCATCCGATGACGCCTTTAGCTCTGGATCGTGCGGGCCCGTCCACGCCATGCTTGGGACGCGTCATTCGCACGAAAGGTGGCCGCGACGTTAACGGCATGTGAGAGACCCGGCTGGCACTGACCAGGAATTCACGTACCCTTGGTTCATGATTGCGAAGCGGTTCACTGCCGTTTTGTTATCCCTCGTTCCGGTTCCCCCTATTTGAGCGCTCCATGAAGAAGATGCCTCGCTGGCTTGCCGTGTTTGCGGCCCTGTTGCTGCCCTTTGCTGCCGTCGCGCAGCAGAAGGGGCTGGATATCGACATCATCGGCGGCAATGCCTCCGCCCTCCCGATCACCATCGTGCCGATGCCCTACCAGGGTGCAGCCGGTGCTCCGCAGACCGACGTCGCCGGCGTGGTCCGTGCCGACCTCGAACGTTCGGGCCAGTTCCGCACGCTGCCCGAAGCGCAGATCGTCGAAAAGCCGATCCGTGGCGGTGACATCCAGTTCGCCACCTGGCGCGCGCTGAAGCAGAACTACATCGTCGTCGGCCGGGTCATGGACGCCGGTGCCGGCGCCTACCGCGTCGAGTACGAACTGTTCGACGTGCCCAAGGGCGAGCGCTTGCTGGGCCTGGCGATGACCGCACGTGGCAATGCCATGCGCGACGTTGCCCACCAGATGGCCGACGCCATCTATGAGAAGATCACCGGTGTCCGTGGTGCCTTCTGGACCCGCATCGCCTACGTGACCGCCAGCGGCAAGGGCGACGCCATGCGCTACGCGCTGATGGTGGCCGATTCGGACGGCTTCAACCCGCAGACCATCGTGCGTTCGGCCGAGCCGCTGCTGTCGCCGTCGTGGAGCCCGGATGGCAACAAGCTGGCCTACGTCAGCTTCGAACGTGGCAACTCGGCCATCTACATCCAGAACATCTCCACCGGCGCCCGTGAGCTGGTCACCAGCTTCCGCGGCATCAACAGCGCCCCGGCCTTCTCGCCGGACGGCCGCAAGCTGGCCCTGACCCTGTCGCGTTCGGGCAACCCGGAAATCTACGTGATGGATCTGGGCAGCAAGCAGCTGACCCAGCTGACCAACCACTTCGCCATCGATACCGAGCCGACCTGGGCGCCGGACGGCAGCGCGGTGTACTTCACCTCCGACCGCGGCGGCCGTCCGCAGGTCTACAAGGTCGGTGCCGGTGGTGGCAGCGCCGAGCGCGTGACCTTCCAGGGCAACTACAACGCCAAGCCCTCGGTGTCCTACGACGGCAAGAAGATCGCCGTCGCCCAGGGTTCGGGCAACAGCTACAAGATCGCCCTGATGGACAGCTCGCTGGGTTCGCCCCGCTGGAGCACGCTGTCGCCGGGTTCGCTGGACGAATCGCCGAGCTTTGCGCCCAACGCGAGCATGGTGCTGTATGCCGCCCGTGAGGGTGGTCGTGGTGTGCTGTACGCCGTCTCGGCCGATGCGCGCGTGCGCCAGCGCCTGGTCCTGGCAGACGGCGATGTGCGCGAGCCGGCATGGTCCCCATACCGTACCCAGCGCTAAAAGAGTGTTAATATTTTCTCTGTATTGAACCCCTCATCGGCTTAGGAGCCACAAAGGTATCGCCATGAACAAGTCCACCCGCGTTCTGCTTGTTTCCCTGCTGTCTGTGGCCGTCCTGGCCGGTTGCTCGAAGAAGGTCAAGGAAGAAGCCCCGGCTCCGGTCGATACCGGCACCTCGACCACCACCCCGACCGGTCCGTCCACCTCCGGCCTGTACGGCCCGGGCGACCTGGACACCGATGCCTGCCTGCGCCAGCGCGTTGTCTACTTCGACCTGGACAAGGAAGACGTGAAGCCGGAATTCCAGGCCATCATGGCTTGCCACGCCAAGTACCTGCGTGACCGTCCGTCCTCGCGCATCACCCTGCAGGGCCACACCGACGAGCGCGGTTCGCGCGCGTACAACCAGGCCCTGGGCGAGCGTCGTGGCAACGGCGTCAACTCGGCACTGCAGGCCAACGGTGGCTCGGCTTCGCAGCTGACCGTCGTGTCCTACGGTGAAGAGCGTCCGGTCTGCACCGAGTCGAACGAGTCCTGCTGGTCGCAGAACCGTCGCGTCGAAATCGTCTACACCGCGCAGTAATCCATGCGCCTTGGCATCAAACTGATGCTGGTCGTTGCGGCAGCCCTCGTGGCTGCCGCACCGGCGCATGCACAACGTCAGAGCCTGGCCGACCGCGTCGGTTCGCTCGAGCAGCAGATGTACAACAACAGTGCCAACCAGGACCTGTTGAACCAGATCAATCAGCTGCGGCAGCAGGTCACCAGCCTGCAGGCCTCGATCGAGCAACTCCAGCACGACAACGCCCAGCTCAAGCAGACCGCCCAGGACCAGTACCTGGATCTGGACAGCCGCCTGAACCGGTTGGAAGGGGGCTCTGCCGCCCCGGCCCTGCCCGCGGTTCCGGCGAGCGCACCGAAGGCTCCTGCAGCCCCGGCAAAACCCGCAGCGGCGGCCACTTCCGAGCGGCCGCCTTCCGTCCATGGTGACCCGGGCAGCCTGGCCGTCACCGGTGACGAGCGTACGTCCTACAACGTGGCCTTCGACGCATTGAAGGCGGGCAAGTACGATGATTCGGCGCAGCTGTTCCTGAGCTTCCTGGAGCTGTACCCGAACGGCGTCTACGCCCCCAATGCGCTGTACTGGCTGGGCGAAAGCTATTACGCCACCCGCAATTTCCCGATGGCCGAGTCCCAGTTCCGCGAACTGCTCTCGCGCTATCCCACCCACGACAAGGCCGCTGGCGGCCTGCTCAAGGTCGGCCTCTCGCAGTACGGCGAGGGCAAAGTCGACCAGGCCCAGCAGACGCTGGAGACCGTCGTGGCGCAATACCCGGGCTCGGATGCCGCGCGTACCGCGCAGGACCGCCTGCAGTCGATCCGCCTCGGCAATCAGATCCGCTGATCCGCTGAGCGGGCGTACAATGTGTTCCCCGTAGCGCCGAGCCCTTGCTCGGCTGCTTTCGTTTCCGGGTCGGCAAACCCGTCCGGATCCGGTAGCGCCGGGCCATGCCCGGCGGCTTGCATTACCCGCCGGGCCATACCCGACCGGCTGCTGTTGTAGAGCCGAGCCATGCTCGGCTGCGTTCGTTACCGGCCACGGTAGTCCACCCGCCACGTGTCCCACCAAGAAGTCTTTGCCATGACCGCCGTTCCCCCGTCCGCCGCCGTTGCCACGCCCAGCGAGATCGTGCAGTCGCCCCTTCCGCGCCTGAAGATCACCGAGATCTTCACCTCCCTGCAGGGCGAAGCCGATACCGCCGGTTGGCCGACCGTGTTCGTGCGCCTGACCGGCTGCCCGCTGCGTTGCCAGTACTGCGACACCGCCTACGCCTTCCACGGCGGCACCTGGTGGGACATCGACGATATCGTGGCCCACGTGCAGGCCCAGGGCGTGCGCCACGTCTGCGTGACCGGCGGCGAGCCGTTGGCGCAGAAGCGCTGCCTGGTGCTGCTGCAGAAGCTGTGTGACGCCGGCCTGGAGGTGTCGCTGGAAACCTCCGGTGCGCTGGACGTCAGCGCCGTCGATCCGCGCGTGTCGCGCGTGGTCGACATCAAGACCCCCGGCTCGGCCGAGGTCGCGCGCAACCGCTGGGAAAACCTGCCGCTGCTGACCACGCGTGACCAGATCAAGTTCGTGATCTGCAACCGCGAAGACTACGACTGGGCCAAGGCCATGGTCGCCGAACACCAGCTGGTGCAGCGCACGATGGTGTTCTTCTCACCCAGCAAGGGCGAAATCACTGCCCGCCAGCTGGCCGACTGGATCGTCGAAGACCGGCTGCCGGTGCGCTTCCAGATGCAGTTGCATAAAATCCTGTGGAACGACGAGCCGGGCCGATGAGCCGGCGCAGCGTTTCCTGATGTAGCTCCGGCGCGGGACAGCGTGCTGGCTTTCTCCCCCACCCGGATGATTTACCCATGAAGAAGGCAGTCGTGCTTCTCTCCGGCGGCATGGATTCAGCCGCCGTCATCGCCATGGCCCAGGAACAGGGCTTCGCCGTGCATGCCCTGAGCGTGCGTTACGGCCAGCGCCACACCTCCGAGCTGGATGCTGCCGCGCGCGTGGCCAAGGCCCAGGGCGTGATCGTGCACAAGACCGTGGACGTGGACCTGCGCAGCATCGGCGGCTCGGCGCTGACCGACGACATCGACGTGCCCGAGGCGGGCGGCGAGGGCATCCCGGTGACCTACGTGCCGGCGCGCAACACCATCATGCTGTCGCTGGCGCTGGGCTGGGCCGAAGTGCTTGGTGCCAACGACATCTTCTGCGGCGTCAACGCCGTGGACTACTCCGGCTACCCGGATTGCCGCCCCGAGTTCATCGCCGCCTTCCAGGCGCTGGCCAACCTGGCGACCAAGTCGGGCGTGGAAGGCGCGGGCATCACCGTGCATGCGCCGCTGCAGTTCCTCAGCAAGGGCCAGATCGTCAGCGAAGGCGTGCGACTGGGCGTGGACTTCGGCCTGACCGTGTCCTGCTACAACGCCGATGCCAGCGGCGCGGCCTGCGGGCATTGCGATGCCTGCCGCCTGCGCGCGCAGGGCTTCACCGAAGCCGGCGTGCCCGACCCGACGCTGTACGCCTGACCGGCTCTCGTATGGCCGGCCGCTGGCCGGCTTCCCCGGCAGGTCTCATTCTGGTAGGTGCCAACCTTGGTTGGCGCTGTCCGCCGGGCGCGGCCCGGCGCTACCAATGTTGGGATTCCGGTAGTGCCGGCCGCTGGCCGGCAGCCCCGGCAGGTCTGATTCTGGTAGGTGCCAACCTTGGTTGGCGCTGTCCGCCGGGCGCGGCCCGGCGCTACCGCTGCCGCAGCCACCCCGATGCTTCAATGAAGCCGCGCACCGCAACCGGATCGCTGTAATCCAGCTCGATCATCCGTGCGATCGCCGGCTGCTCATCCGGCTGCTGCCGCATGTACTCCTGCGCGATGCGGTAACCCGCGTAGTACCCCACATCACTCACCCCGAACGGGCTGCGGGCGTTGTTGTACAGCCAGTTGTCCAGGTCATCGCCATCCATCTCCGCTCTGAAGCGAGCGCGGATCTCCGATTCGTGCAACGGGCCATAGGTGTATAGCGGCAGTGCCGGGCGGCGACCGCTGATCCGCTCGGCGATGTACTCGGCCACGCCTTCGCGCACCGCGTACTGTGCGAGCGATCCCGTAGTCTCGCGCTGTTGGGTGTGCACGTACTCATGCAGGTTGTTCTGCGCGTTGTTCGCGCCGGGCGCGCTGTCGTAGAAGGCCCGCAGGCGACTGCGCAACGGCTCCGGCAGTTCGCTGACATCCACGCTTGCATCGCCGAGTGCCATTTCGGCGCCGATCAGCACCTGGTCCCCCAGCGTGGTGCCGCCTGTGCGCAGCACGCCCACCGCATAGGTGATGCTGGCCGGACGCAGGGCGGGGTAAAGCCTGCGGAACGCAGCCAGATCCCGCTCCAGCGTAGCGCTGGCCTGCCGGGCGTTGGCGGTCAGCGGCCGCACCGAGGCCCAGAAGCGCGGCCAGGCGAGCATTGCTTGTTCGTATTCGGCGGCGGTGTAGTTGCGCACCTTCATCAGCGCGTGCAGGCCAGGGCTGCCGGGCTTGATATAGCGCTGCTGCACAAGGGCCACCCGCTGCGCGGCATCGGGCTCGGCGAGTACCGCATCGTAAGTAGCCCAGAAGCGGCCGATGTCGTCGGTCCGCACCTGTGCAGGCGATGCCGCAGCGGCGTCAAACCGCAGCAGCAGGGCGAGCATCAGCGGCAGTGGCAGGCGCATCCATCGCTCCGGGGTAGGGTCGCAGGTGAGATGCGGCGCGTGGCGGAAAGGTTTAGAGGCCCGCAGCCGGGGTAGTGCCGGCCGCTGGCCGGCAACCTGGTAGATCCCCGGCTTCACCCCGCCCGGAAAAGTACGGTAGAATGCCCACCCCGCCGAAAGGCCGGGGCCTTGCATGGGCCGTTAGCTCAGTCGGTAGAGCAGAAGACTTTTAATCTTTTGGTCGATGGTTCGAATCCATCACGGCCCACCATTGCAGGCCATGACCTCGGTCATCCAGAAAGGCACCGCCAAGCGGTGCCTTTTTTGTTGCAGAAGCCTGAGGTCCTACCTGGCCTTCGCGCCCTGGGAACGGGCCGCCTCGCGGTCTGCCTCTACCTTGGCGGCAGCATTCGCAGCACGCTCCACTGCGGCGCGCTCTGCGTCGAACCGGGCCTGCCGCTGGGCGCTGTAATTGCGCTCCAGTTCCAGCGAGGCAATGAAACTGTCGGGGTGCTTTGCGGCGCATGCCTGCTGCACCAATTGCACGGCGCGGTCGGATAACCCGGGTTGGATGTTGCCGAGCAGGCAGTCGGCGTACGGTACGGGCGCGGCCGGGCTTGCGGCCAGCGCGGCAATGATCATGGCATTCAACATGCGAACCTCCTTGTGTCAGTGTCGATGGAACCCGGGACGGGCCCGGCCCGAGTATGGGCTGGATTACGGTGCAGGGTTCCTATTCAGGCCGGATATCCCGGCATACCAGTTCCGCCAGCCCGCGGAAGGCGAAGAACAGCCCCTCGACCACGCCGTCATCCAGATGCCGGTCCGGCGTTGCCATTGATCGGCAGCGATCGGCGGCGTGCAGCATCTCTGCCACGGTCAGCATGCCGACGGCCGCCCGCTCCACGCGTGACAGTGCCAGCCTGCGCCCTGCGGGAAGGCTGGTATCAGGCCAGGGCTGGCCGTCTGCACCTTCGCCCGCGCGGATGCGCTCGAGGCAACCCAGGAACGTGCTCAGTTCTGGCGCAGGGTTGTCATCGTCGTCGTTGACGCTGGCGGCATATGAGGGATAGGGCGGACCTTCGGTCATCTCGGCTTCCTCGGCTCTGGGGTGGGAATGCCACCGCGTGAGGCGGGTGGCGGACGGTGCGTGTCTGCAAGCCGGGAAGACAGTAAGCAGTTAACCGGCGGATCCGAAGACCCCCACGCACCGCCCGCCATAAAGGCCGACGGATCACCCGCCGGCACGGTCCGGAGACAGTGCCGACGGGTGAGCGCAAACAACATGCTTTTTGTCTTCCCAGGCTTGCAGGCCCGGTGCCACCCGTTGTCGGTGGCGCAGCATGGTGTTTACGCCTGCGCTTGGATTTCAATCAGGAATTTCCGGAAGGACATGCGGAATCCAGACGCGCGACGATGGTGGCGTAGGCCTGTCTTGCGCAGCAAGCGTCAGTACACGACGCATTCGTTTCTGCGGCTGGTTGATCGCGCTGGAAGATGCCGCAAACAGCACATTACGATGCATCTGCCGTGAACCAGCGCGTGTAAAGCTGGCTTCACTTTCGCTATCAATGTCCTCTGTGCGTTCCAGTTGTACCCACCGCATTTCGGTGCAGGTGCGACGATAGCGGCGTCCTTGGCGGTTCAAACACGACACATGGCGGTGCACGCGCGGTATGGCGGCCGTAACCGGGCGCGAGTCACGGCAAGTCATCCACGCATGGCGTGGATCTACGCATCTGGCAGGCACCAATGCGCGCGTCCGGGCGCTATGCTCGGCATCTTTCGCTGGATGGGGCGCCCAATGCGCTTGATCGTGCTGTCGCTGTTGTTGTCCTGTGTCTCCGCCGCGCCGCTGATGGCCGCCGAACCGGCGCCTCCGCCGGCGGTCGCCTCACCGTTGGTCATCGGCGAGACCTTCACCCTCCAGTCCAAGGCGCTGGGCGAGACCCGCCGCATCAACGTTTACCGCCCGCAGCCGTGGGGCCTGGACCCGAAAACGCCACTGCCGGTGCTGTACATGCCCGACGGCGGCATCGGCGAGGACTTCCTGCACGTGGCCGGGTTGGTGCAGGTGCTGACCGGCAACGGCAGCATGCGCCCGTTCCTGCTGGTCGGCATCGAGAACACCGAGCGCCGCCGCGACATGACCGGCCCCAGCAACGTGGCGGAGGATCGGAAGATCGCGCCGCGCATCGGTGGCTCGGCGGCGTACCGTGATTTCCTGCGCGATGAACTGATGCCGCAGGTACGCCAGCGCTATGCGACCACCGATGAGCGGGCACTGATCGGGGAATCGCTGGCCGGGTTGTTCGTGATCGAGACGCTGCTGCAGGAACCGGCCTTGTTCAACAGCTATATCGCGCTGGACCCCAGCCTGTGGTGGAACGGCGGCGCCTTGCTGTCTGGCGCAGGCAAGCAGGTGCCGTCGGTTGCGCGCAGCGGCGCGCGGCTGTTCCTGGCCAGCAGTGGCCAGCCGGAACTGGCTGCGTCGAGCGCACGCTTGGCGTCGCTGCTGCAGCAGGCATCGCCGGCGACGCTGGTGAAGTACCAGCCGCTGCCGGAAGAGACCCATGCCACGATCTACCACCCGGCCGCCCTGCAGGGCCTGCGTACGTTGTTCCCGGCACCGCCGCCGGCGTCGCCCTGAGAGGGGTTTGGCGCGCAACAACGCGGTGTGTGAGGATGCATCAGCGGCGCCACCTGGGTGCGCCGCCCGCAACAGGAGAGCGCGGATGCAGCGTGTGCGTGTATGGAGTGTGCTGGCCTGCCTGGCCTTGGCAGGGTGCGCGATGTCGGTGGCGCCGCCGGCAACGCAGAAGGAAGCCAGGGAAAGCGCGACGGCCGTGCCAGGCGTTGTGCTGCCCGATACCGAGTCACTGCGCGTGCATGACCCGATCGGGCGCGACTATGCCCTGTGGGTGGCGTTGCCTGCCGGCTACGCGGCGCATCCGCAGAAGCGTTATCCGGTGGTGTACGTGACCGATGCGCTGTACAGCTTTCCGCTGGTGCGCAGCATACGCAACCTGGTGGGGCAGCAGGGCGTCAACATCGAGGATTTCATCCTGGTCGGTTTGCCGCCGCAGGAAGGCCTGACCTCCAAACAGAGCCGCTCGCGCGACTACACCCCCAGTGATCCTGTGCGCACCCCTGCCGGCTACTACAGCGATGACGTGACCTATGGCGGCGCGGCCCATTACCGCGACTTCCTGGCTGACCACGCGCTGCCGCTGATCGATGCGCGCTACCGTACCGATCCGGCCCGGCGTGTGTTTGCGGGTCATTCCTATGGCGCGCTGTTTGGTGCTTACGTGCTGACGACCCAGCCCGACATGTTCGGCACCTACATCCTGTCCAGTCCGTCGCTGTGGTTCGACCAGGGCCTGCTGCCGCGCATGCAGGATGCCGCCGTGATGCCTTCACAGCCCATCCGCGTGCTGCTGTCGGTGGGCGGCTACGAGACGGTCAAGCCGGGGCCGCGCTATTCAACGGGCAACGACATGCTGCGGCAGGCGGCCGACTTCGCCGGCCAGCTGCAGCGCAGTGGTCGCAAGCTGCAGGTGGAGAACATCGTGATTGATGGCGAAGACCATCTCACCGTATATCCGCGCGTGATCACCGGTGCGCTGCTGCAGGTACTTCCGGGCGAAGGACCGTATACCGGCGGCTGACGGCCGGCTCCATCCACGCATGGCGTGGATCTACTGGCAGCATTTTCCGTTCGCGCAACGGTGCGCATCGCCGTAGATCCACGCCAAGCGTGGCTGCACCAGTAGAGCCACGCCAATGCGTGGATGCACCAGTAGAGCCACGCCATGCGTGGCTGCACCAGTAGATCCACGCCATGCGTGGATGCACCAGTAGAGCCACGCCAATGCGTGGATGCACCAGTAGAGCCACGCCATGCGTGGATGCACCAGTAGAGCCACGCCATGCGTGGCTGCACCAGTAGAGCCACGCCATGCGTGGATGGCAGCCTCAGGCCGCGCTCGCCTGCGGCGCCGGCATCAGCGCGGCATCGGCGGCATGGCGGAAGCACAGCCGGATCGCATCCAGCAGCTCGCTCATGTTGTAGGGCTTGGGCAGGAAATGGATGCCGTCGTGCAACTGCGGCAGCACGGCATGCTGGTCCATGCCGGAGGTCACCAGGATCGGCAGCTGCGGATACAGGCTGCGCACGCGGTTGGCGGCCTCGATGCCGCTGACCAGGCCGAGATTGACGTCGGTGAACATCAGGTCGAAGCGCTCTCCGGCGGCCAGCAGGCCCAGCGCGGCTTCGGCGCTGCTGACGCCTGCGACGTGGCAGGCCTGGCTCTCCAGCGCCATCCGGCTCAGTTCACGGGTTTCCTCGGCGTCTTCGATCAGCAGGACGCGTGGTTCAACGTGGCGCTTGGACAGCAGCATGACGCAACAACTCCGGACGGCAGGGCATGAAAGGCGCGCAAGTATGCGCAAGCCCCCAGTGAGCCCCGTGTGCAGGATCGGCTAAGCCGGCGTTACAGCGCGCGGTTGCGCTGGCGCCGCACATGCCAGGCCAGCGCTGCCACTGCCAGCAGCGTAGTGCCGATGCGCAAACTGGTGGCCTGCCAGCCCAGCGCAAGGGCGTCGTCGAGGCTGAACACATTCCAGGCCAGGTTCATCGACATGTGCAGGGCCAGACCGCACCACTGGGTATTGCCGTCGAGGTGGTCGAGCCAGGCGAAGATGAAACCGCCGAAGGCGATCACTACGCCGACGAACAGGGCCATGCCGCCGCCGTCGAAGCCGCCGAAGCCCAGCCAGTGCACCATGCCGAACAGCAGGGCCTGCGGCAGTGCGAGCAACGGCCAGGGGCCGCGTACGATCTTCACCAGCAGCACGAAGCCGAGGCCGCGGAACAGCACTTCTTCGGCCAGCGGGAACAGCACGGCCAGCATCGTGGCGTCCAGCGTCGTCAGCGCCGTGTTGGGCGTCCCCAGCAGGGCCAGCCCCAGCCAGCACGGCAGGCTGGCCAGCAGCACCCACAACGGGCCACGCATGCCGTTTCCGCGCAGGCCGAGGCTGGCCAGCAGGCCCACACCGCGGGGGCGCAGCAGCGTGGCCAGCAGCAGTGCGACCAGCACCGCCAGCGCGTTGTCCAGCAGGCTGCCACCGTAGGGGATGGGCAGGGCGGGAATCGGCGCGCCCAGCGTGGAACTGATGTCGCGCACGTTCAGGCCGAGGCCAACGCCAAGCAGCACCAGCACCAGGCGGACGCCGGTGGAAATCGAGTCACGGGCAGTCACATGCATTCCTTGCAGCGAGGTCGCAAGGCAGTCTGCAGGGCGGGGGACGTGCCGGCACGCGCCGGAAGTCCCTGTGCCATCGGTCATGCGTTGCCGCACAGTCATCCGCACGCAGGTACAGTCGAGGCCAGACCGACAGGAGCAATGCGAATGCTGTGCCCCGTGTGCAAGACCCAGACCCTGCAGATGGCCGAGCGCCATGGCATCGAGATCGACTACTGCCCGAGCTGCCGTGGTGTATGGCTGGATCGTGGCGAACTCGACAAGATCATCGAGCGCGCCACTGACGGTGCAGGTGCCGCCATGCCGCCGCCAGGGCCCGCGCCTGTGCAACCGCAGGCCGCTCCGCCGCCGGTGATGCATCGCGATACCCGTCATCTCGGCCAGCGCCATGATGACAACCGTGGCCAGTACAGCCAGGGTTACAAGAAAAAGAAGAAGGAAAGCTTCCTCTCCGAGCTGTTCGATTTCTGACGCTGCTCAGGGCCGGCGCAGGATGAACTCGCGGTCGCGGCTGTCGCCGACGATGAAGTCATACTCGCCGGCCTTGCTGCAGCCGTAACGCGCGTAGAAGCGCTGCGCGCCGAAGTTCTCTTCCCACACGCCCACCCACAGGGTTCGGCGCTGCGGCTGGTCCAGCCAGGCCATGAAGGCATCCATCAGGCGCGCGCCGTTGCCGCCGTTCTGGTGGCTGGCCAGGATGTACAGCCGCTTCAGTTCGATGTCGCCTTCGCGTGCTTCGGCATGCGGCAGGGTGTTGGCACCGGCGGCCAGATAGCCCACCACCGTCTCACCCTCCAGCAGCAGCCACACCGCGCTGCGCGGGTCGGACAGTTCCGCTCGCTGCGGCTCGGCGCCGTAGTGATCCTGCAGGAAGCGGTGCAGGTCCTGCGGCGGATAGGAATCGCCCCAGGTTTCGATATAGGTGGCGATGGCGATTGCCGACAACGCGTCGACGTCGTCCAGGGTGGCGCGGCGGATATGCAACGACATGGTGCAGCCTGCAATGGAACGTGCGGCAGTGTAGCCGGCCCCGGCGGTTGCCGGGGCTGGCTGCTGCTCATGATCGGCTGCTCAGAACCACATGCGGATGCCGGCGACCCAGCGTGTGTCGCGTGCATGGTCGCCGGCATAGTCGGCGGTATCGCCGAAGGCGCGCTCGTGGCTGATGCCGATGTACGGCGCGAAGCGACGGTTGAACTCGTAGCGCAGGCGCAGGCCGGCTTCGACCTTGTTGAGGCCGCGGCCGATGCCGTGCTCCGGTTCGTCCTTGCTGGCCACGGTAGCTTCCAGCAGGGGCTGCAGGATCAACCGGTTGGTCAACAGCACGTCGTATTCGATCTCGGCCTTGGCCATCAGCTGACCACCGGAACCGGCATACAGCGTGGCCGAGCTTTCGAACTTGTACGGCGCCAAGCCCTGGATGCCGATCGCCGCCCAGGTGCGTGAATCGGCGGGGCGGAAGTCCTGGCGTACACCGACCAGCACGTCCCACCACGGCGAAATTGCACGCCCGTACAGCGCTTCCACGCCTGATGATTCCGTGCGGCCCTCGCTGCGTTCGCCATCGGTGCGCAGCCACAGGCGGTTGATGTTGCCGCCAATCCAGCCGCTGGCCTCCCAGGCCTGGCCGTTGCCGTTCTTTCCATCCCAGTGTTCCAGGCGATCGATCAGCAGCAGGCTGTGGATTTCCGGTGGGTGCTCCATCGCACCATGCGCGATGGGTGGAAACGCGGCCGCACGATCAGCATCGGTGGGGGCAGGTATCGGTTCGCGCGGCTGCGTCGGCGCGGGCGTGCCGTGGCCCATTGTCGAGTGATCCATCGCGCCATGGTCCATCGTTGAATGGTCCATCGCACCGTGATCCATCTTCGAATGGTCCATCTTCGAATGATCCACGTCGGCCGCTGGCGTGGCATCGGCAGGAGGCGCGTGTGCTGTCATGTCATGGCCGGCATGGGACTGCGCGAACGTGGGCAGCGCGGCCAACAGGCCGAGGGTCAACAGGCTTGGGGCAAGCAAGGAACGGCTCATTCTTCGATCCTCACTTCGCGCATCATGCCTGCTTCCATGTGGTACAGCAGGTGGCAGTGGTACGCCCAGCGGCCGAGGGCATCGGCGCGTACGCGATAGGTGCGGCGTGTACCGGGCGGCATGTCGATGGTGTGCTTGCGCACCTGGAATTCACCCTGCGCGTTTTCCAGGTCGCTCCACACGCCATGCAGGTGGATCGGATGCTGCATCATGGTGTCGTTGACCAGCACGATGCGCATGCGCTCGCCGTAGTTCAGGCGCAGCGGTTCGGCACCGGCGAAGGGAATGCCGTCGAACGACCAGGAGAACTTTTCCATGTGGCCGGTCAGGTGCAGCTCGATCTCGCGGCCGGGCTCGCGGCCATCGGGGTCTTCGAACAGGCTGCGCATCGCACCATAGGTCAGCACCTGGCGGCCGTTGTCGCGCAGGCCGATGCCGGGGTCGTCCAGCTTGGGCTCGGTGGCCGAACTCTGCATGTCCACCAGCGGATTGTTGCGCTCGCTGGCCGGATGCTTTGGCGCTTTGCTGGCGGTATCACCGCCGCCATGTGCGCCGTGGCCCATGCTGGCACCGCAGCCGCCTTCCATGCCCTTCATTGCTGCCATGTCGTGGCCGCCGTGGCCACCGCCGCCCATGTCGTGACCCGACATTCCTGTGACATGGGCCATGTCATGGCCCATGTCGCCCATCGTCAGCAACGGGCGCGGATCGCGCGCGGGAATCGGTGCCTGCAGCCCATGCCGCACGGCGAGGGTGCCGGCGGCATAACCCGTGCGGCCCATGTCCTGGCAGAAGATGGTGAAGGCATCCTGGCCGCTGGGTTCCACCAGTACGTCGTAGGTTTCGGCCGGGGCGATGCGGAACTCGTCGATGCTGACCGGATGGATGTACTGGCCGTCGGCGGCGACCACGGTCATCTTCAGGCCGGGAATGCGCACGTCGAAGTAGGTCATCGACGCACCGTTGATGAAACGCAGCAGCACCTTTTCGCCACTGCGGAACAGCCCGGTCCAGTTGCCGGCCGGCGCGGTCCCGTTCATCAGGTAGGTGTAGGTGTGCGCGTTGATGTCGGAGATGTCGCTGGGCGTCATCCGCATCCGGCCCCACATGCCGCGGTCGGACAGCGCGGCCGACCAGCCATCGCGACGCGCGTCGCGCAGGAAGTCGGGCAGGGTGCGCTTGTAGTAGTTGTCGTGCTCGGCGAGCTTCTTCATGCGCCGGAACAACGCGCCGGGATCCATGTCGGTCCAGTCGGACAGCATGATCACGTGCTCGCGGTCATGCCGGTACGGCGCCGGTTCGGCCGGGTCGATGATCAGCGCACCGTACAGACCCGCCTGTTCCTGGAACAGCGAATGGCTGTGATACCAGTAGGTGCCGGACTGTTTGAGGTCGAAGTGGTAGTGGTAGGTCTCGCCGGGGCCGATGCCGTTGAAGCTCAGGCCGGGCACGCCATCCATGTTGGCCGGCAGCAGGATGCCGTGCCAGTGGATCGAAGTAGGGTGCTGGCCGAGCGTGTTGCGCACGAACAGGTCCACGGTCTGGCCTTCGCGCCAGCGCAGGATCGGTGCCGGCAGCGATCCGTTGACGGTGATCGCCGGGCGGGTGCGTCCGGTGAAGTTGGCCAGCGACTCGCCGATTGCCAGTTCGACGCGGGTATCGCTGATGACCGAAGGTGCGCCGGCCAGGCGTGGCGCGGCAGAAGCGGCGGCGAGCGCGCGCTGCGGGATGCCGGCCGCGGCGATGCCGGCGACCACGCCGCCAGCAGCGATGCCCTGCACGAACAGACGGCGCGACGGCATGGGCACAGCGCCCGGGCCGGGAGGAATACGGGTACTCATGGTGGTGACTCCAAACACGGAAAGACGCCAGCGCAGGGCCGGCTTCAGTGCGCAGCGCGCACGAGGCGTGTTGGATCAGCCGATGGGAGGGCGTGAGATCGGCGGCAGCGGCGGTGCCGGGCGGCCATTGGCAGGCATCGGCTGCGGGGTCAGGGAAAGACCGGGACCCGCCAGGAAAGGCAGTGCCTGCACGGCCAGCAGCGGGTGCTGGGCACAGCTGCGCACGCAGTCCTTGATCTGGCAGTGTGCGTCGTGGGCGGGGGCCTTGGCCTGCGGCGCCTCGTCGGCCGTCATGCCTGCGTGGTGGTGGCAGTCGGCGTCGCCTTCATCGGTCATCGCCGAGGCCATCGCATGGGCCATGCGGCCCATGTCCTCGTGCCCGCTGGCCATGGCCGTGTTCAGCCCGTTGAGAAACAGGCTGAGCATGAGCACGACACGGAGCAGGGTCGAGGCGAGGGACATGGCGCTAATCTAGCGACAAGTGGGCGGACATGCACATCCGGCTGAACGGGTGGTTCAAGGTTTGAGCCGGGCGAGGGTGTGCAATCGCGCAGCCTGGTAGCGCCGGGCCATGCCCGGCGAGCGTGAAGCGCGGTCGATATGCGCGCCGCCGGGCACGGCCCGGCGCTACCGGGGTCATCCCTCTTCGCGCACGATCTCGACCAACCTCGGGCCATAGCGGCTGAGCTTGGTGCCGCCGATGCCACCGACCCGGGCCAGCTCGTCCAGCGAGGTCGGGCGCTGTTCGGCGATGTTGCGCAGGGTGCTGTCGTGGAAGATCACGAAGGCCGGCACGTTCTGCTCGCGCGCCAGCTCGGCGCGCAGGCCGCGCAGCGCGTTGAACAGGGCCAGGTCCTGCGGCAGCACCGACAGGCCGGTGCGTTGCGCGCTGCGTTCGCGCCCGGCGCTGGCACTGACCGCATCGCGGCGCATGCTGATCTGGCGGCGACCGGTCAGCACATCGCGGCTGGCATCGGTCAGGCGCAGGCCACCGTGGCCCTCGCTGTCCACTTCCAGCAGGCTGGCGGCCACCAGCTGGCGGAACACGCTGCGC
Organism: Stenotrophomonas sp. 1278; assembly: GCF_029892765.1. Lineage (NCBI taxonomy): Bacteria > Pseudomonadati > Pseudomonadota > Gammaproteobacteria > Lysobacterales > Lysobacteraceae > Stenotrophomonas > Stenotrophomonas sp. 1278. The sequence continues at coordinate 1,715 of NZ_JARXWD010000024.1, read as the reverse complement.
CAGGTGCGCGCGTCCAGGTCGCGGCCGATGGCGTAGGTGCTCAGCTTGTCGTGGCCCTGCTGCTTGACCTTCTCGTTCTCGCTGCCGCGCAGGACGTCGATCAGGTGGCCGACGCCGAAGCGCTGGCCGCTGCGGTAAACACAGCTCAACGCCTTCTGCGCGGGGATGGTGGCATCCCAGGCCGCCGGCGGTGTCAGGCAGTTGTCGCAGTTGCCGCAGGGCTTGGGATAGGTCTCGCCGAAACCGGCCAGCAGCACCTGGCGGCGGCACTGCATCGATTCGCAGTACCCCAGCAGGTGGTCGAGCTTGGACCGCTCCAGCTGCTTGCGTTCCTCGCTTGCCTCGGACTGCTCGATCATCTGCTTGAGCAGCACCACATCGCCCAGGCCGTAGCAGAGCCAGGCCTCGGCGGCTTCGCCATCGCGCCCGGCGCGGCCGGTTTCCTGGTAGTAGCCTTCCATCGACTTGGGCAGGTCGGTATGGGCGACAAAGCGAACGTCCGGCTTGTCGATGCCCATGCCGAAGGCGATGGTCGCGCACATGACGATGCCGTCCTCGCGCAGGAACCGGCGCTGGTTGTTGGCACGCACCTCCGCGGGCAGGCCGGCGTGGTAGGGCAGGGCATTGAACCCCTGCGTGCACAGGAACTCGGCGGTTTCCTCCACCTTGCGCCGTGACATGCAGTAGACGATGCCGGCCTCGCTGCGATGGCTGCGCAGGAAATCGCTCAGCTGCTTGCGGGCGTTGTCCTTCTGCACCACGGTGTAGCGGATGTTGGGGCGATCGAAGGAGCTGACGAAGTGACGTGCTTCGGCCAGGTCCAGGCGCTCGGCGATCTCGCGCTGGGTTGGCGGGTCGGCGGTGGCGGTCAGGGCGATCCGCGGAATCTCCGGCCAGCGCTCGTGCAGGACGGTCAGCTGCCGGTATTCGGGGCGGAAGTCGTGGCCCCATTGCGACACGCAATGGGCTTCGTCGATGGCGAACAGGGCGATCCGGCTGCGCGACAGCAGCGACAGGAAGCGGCCGGTCAGCAGGCGCTCGGGAGCGACATAGAGCATGTCGAGCTCACCGGCGAGCAGTTCGCGTTCGACCCGGCCGGCCGTTTCGGCGTCCAGGGTCGAGTTCAGGAATTCGGCGCGCACGCCGAGCTGGCGCAGGGCTTCGACCTGGTCCTGCATCAGCGCGATCAGCGGCGAGATGACGATGCCACAGCCGTCACGCAGCAGGGCGGGCACCTGGTAACACAGTGATTTGCCGCCGCCGGTGGGCATCAGCACCAGGGCATCGTGACCGGCAGCCACATGCTCCACGATGTCCTGCTGCGGACCACGGAAATCGTCGTAACCAAAGACGCGGCGGAGCAGGTCGTGCGCGGGACGGGAAGCCATCCAGCTAGTTTACCCCGGCGGGGGTTCGGCCGGGTTGCACCCGGCACCTGCTGCGGTGCCGGCCGCTGGCCGGCAACCCTGGCAACAGCAACAGCCGACTCTGGGGTGATCCGTGGCTTGGCGGGGCGGTGTCGGATTGCGGGGACGCCGCAAGTACGTCCCTGTAGGCTTGGCCGCGGCTTGCTCGTGTGCGCTTTCCTGCGCACACGGCAAGACCGGGGTTGGGCGTCCTGCCCAACCCGCCCGAGGCATGCCTCGGGCCCATGCCGCGGACACCCCGCAATCCGACACCGCCCCGCCTTCGACAGTTTCCCGGCCACGGTGGGC
>NZ_JARXWD010000023.1:0-57965 GCF_029892765.1 Stenotrophomonas sp. 1278 | reverse complement strand
GGTGAGGGCGCTTTGCTTGCGAAGCACTGCTTCGCAAGCGCCCGAACGCACAGCCGCCAGCGGCTGGGCCGGGCCCCGGAGGGGGACTTGCAGCGCCCCCCGCAACCGGACCCACCCCGCCATCCCACGGTATGCCCGCTGTTGCCTTGGCTGTTGCTGTTGCTGTCGCTGTTGCTGCTCAGGTTGCCGGCCAGCGGCCGGCACTACCGCTTCGGCGGGTGCAGGGCGCAGCCCTGCCGACTCACCCACCCACCCTATACTTGCCGCCGTGACCGCCTTCCCCGCCCTCGTTCCGCTTGATGCACCGCTGCTGGTCGGCTACAGCGGCGGCCTGGATTCCACCGTGCTGCTGCACTGGCTGTGGCGATCGGCACAGGCCGCCGGCACGCCGCTGCGTGCGACGCACGTACACCATGGCCTGCAACCGGCGGCCGATGACTGGGTGCAGCACTGCCAGCAGCAATGCACGGTGCTGGGCATCGAACTGGCCGTGCACCACGTGCAGGTCAGCCGTGATGACGGCCATGGCATCGAAGGGGCCGCCCGGCTGGCACGTCGTGCTGCATTCAGCGCCGAGTTGCAGGCCGGGGAAACCCTGGCGCTGGCCCAGCACCAGGACGACCAGGCCGAGACCTTCCTGCTGCGTGCGTTGCGCGGTTCGGGCATCGATGGGCTGGCGGCGATGACCGCTGACAGCCGCCTCGATGGCCATCGGCTGTGGCGGCCACTGCTCGATGTGCCGCGCAGCGCGCTGCAGGCTTACGCGACGACACACGGCCTGCAGTGGATCGAAGATCCCAGCAACGGCGAAGACCACGCCGACCGCAATTTCCTGCGCCTGCGGGTACTGCCACTGCTGCGCCAGCGCTGGCCGCATGCCACTGCCGCATTGGCCGGCAGCGCCGCGCATTGCGCGCAGACCCGTGCATTGCTCGATGAAGAAGACGCCGAACTGCTCGCCCACCTGGAAGTGGCACCCCGGGTGCTGTCGCTGGAGCTGCTGCGCCAGGTTGCACCGGAGCGTGCTGCGCGCGTGCTGCGTGCGTGGGTGCGCCGCCATGGCGCAGCCCCGTTGCCGGCGCATGTGCTGCGGCAAGTACAGAACGAATTGATGGCCGCAGGCGCCGATCGGCAGTCGCAGGTGCGTTGGCAGCAGCACGCCATCCGCCAGTGGCGCCAGCACGCCTACCTGCTGCCGGCAGCGCTGCCGGTCCTTCCGAAGGACTGGCAGGCGGCATGGGACGGCCGCGTGCCGCTGCAGCTGCCCGACGGCGGCCAGCTGCGCCTGCTCGGCACGGACGGCTTCGAACATCCGCTGGACCTGCGCGCCCGCCAGGGCGGCGAGCGCATCGTGCTGCCCGGCCGTACGCATTCATCCGCGTTGAAGGATTGCCTGCAGCGCGAGCATCTGGCGCCCTGGCGACGCGCACAGCTGCCCCTGCTGTTCGACCAGGGGCAGCTGCTGGCGGCCGCCGATGTAGTCATTGCCGCACCGCTGCAGGCCTGGCTGCAGGCACGCAATGCGCAGTTGCAGTGGCATCCGGGCGGCTGGTGAATTGACCCTTGCGCGCGCGCCGTCCACACTTGTCGCATGGCCAAGAAGTCCCCCGAAAACGCCTCCCCGGTCGCCCAGTTCGAGCAGTCGCTCGAATCGCTGGAACAGCTGGTGGAGCAGATGGAAACCGGCGAGCTGAGCCTGGAAGCCTCGCTCAGTGCTTACGAACGTGGTGTTGGTCTGTACCGCCAGTGCCAGCAGGCGCTGGAGCAGGCCGAACTGCGCGTGCGCCTGCTCAGCGATCCGGCCCAGCCCGAAACCGCCGAACCCTTCGATCCGCCCAGCCATGACGGCTGAGGCGTTGTTCGCGCGCTGGCGCGACCGTATCGAAAGCCAGCTCGACGCCGCCCTGCCCTCACCGGCCGAAGCCCCGCAACGCCTGCACCAGGCGATGCGCCATTCCGTGCTCGGTGGCGGCAAGCGCATGCGCCCCTTGCTGGTCTATGCCGCCGGCCAGGTGTTCGGCGCGCCCCTGGACAGGCTTGATGCCGCGGCGATGGCGGTGGAACTGATCCACGCCTACTCGCTGGTGCACGACGACCTGCCGGCGATGGACGACGATGCCCTGCGCCGTGGCAAGCCCACCACCCACATCGCCTTCGACGAAGCCACTGCGATCCTCGCCGGCGACGCCCTGCAGACCCGTGCGTTCGGCCTGCTGGCCGATGCACCGCTGCCGGCGGCATTGCGCGTGGCGTGCCTGCAGACCCTGGCCCATGCCTCCGGCGCGGCCGGCATGTGCGGCGGCCAGGCGCTGGACATCGATGCCACCGGCCAGCAGCAGTCGCTGGCAGCCCTCACCCGCATGCATGCGCTGAAGACCGGTGCGCTGATCCGCGCTGCGGTGCGCATGGGCGCGTTGTGCGGTGATGCACCCGAACCCGCGCTGGCCCAGCTCGACGGTTTCGCCGATGCGCTCGGCCTGGCCTTCCAGGTCCGCGATGACATCCTCGATGTCGAAGCCAGTTCCGAACAGCTGGGCAAGACCGCCGGCAAGGACCAGGCCCAGGACAAGAGCACCTTCCCTGCCCTGCTGGGCATGGACGGTGCCAAGGCGCAGCTGCGCGAACTTTCCGCGCGCATGCAGCAGGCACTGGCGGGCTATCACGAAGAAGCCGATGCGCTGCGCGCGCTGGCCACGCTGGCCGTGGAACGCGATCACTGATTGCAGGCATGGATCTGCCGCGCTGCGCGTTCGCCGGGCATGGCCCGGCGCTACCCTACGCGCCATACACGGAAACGCCCGGCATTGCCGGGCGTTTCTTTTTGCGTCGTTGATCGTTGCCGCTTACTTGATCAGGCGCAGTGCGAACGGGTAACGGTAGGCTTCACCATTGTTCGCCTTCACCGCAGCGATGATGCTGAAGACCAGGCTGAGCAGGCCGACGATCGGCGCCAGGAACACGCCGATGACCACGAAGGTCAGGATGATGCAGACGAACATCGCGATGGCGACGGTGATCTGGAAGTTCAGCGCTTCCTTGGCCTGGTCGGTGACGAAGGCCTTGCTGGCGTCATCCTTGTTGATCAGCCAGATGACCAGGGCACCAATGAAACCGGTGAAGATGCCCAGCAGGTGCGCCACCAGGGCCATGGTGCGCTGGTCAGCGGGTACGCTGCTCGCCGCCGGGACGTTCTCGAATTCGCTCACGACAAAACTCCTTTTTTATTGGGTGGTCTTGACCGACCGGCGGCAAGCCGGTCGCGTCAGGCGGGCCTAGCTTACGCCATCAATGGCATCAATCATTGCCGGCGATCGTCATCCGTCCCACCAGGATCGAGCCGGTGCGGATATGCGAGCGCGGATCGACATCGCTGCCGACCGCCTCGATGGCCATGAACATGTCGCGCAGGTTGCCGGCGATGGTGATGCCATCCACCGGATACTGGATCTGGCCGTTCTCCACGCGGAAGCCGCCGGCGCCGCGCGAGTAGTCGCCGGTCACCCCGTTCACCCCCTGCCCCATCAGCTCGGTCACCAGCAGGCCGTTGCCCATCTGCGCGGCGATGTCCTGCAGCGAACCGGCATTGGCCGCCAGCTGCAGGTTGTGCACGCCGCCGGCATTGGCGGTGGTCTGCAGGCCCAGCTTGCGCGCCGAATAGCTGCCCAGCACGTAACGCTGCAGCACACCGTCACGCACCAGGGCCGAGGCACGGGTGGCCACGCCGTCGCCGTCGAAGGCGGCCGAGCGCAGGCCACGGCGCAGGTGCGGCAGCTCCTCGATCTGCATCCAGTCGGGGAACAGCTGCTGGTCGACGCTGTCCAGCAGGAAGCTCGCCTGGCGGTACAGTGCGCCGCCGGAGACCGCCGACAGCAGGTGGCCCACCAGGCTGCGCGCCACTTCCGGCGCGTACAGCACCGGCATGCTGCCGGTCGGCAGCGAACGCGGCTGCAGGCGGGCGATCGTGCGCTCTGCGGCGCGGCGACCGACGCTGGCCGGATCTTCCAGGTCCTCGCGGGCCAGTGCGCCGGTGTACCAGCCGTCGCGCTGCATGCCATCGCCGGTGCCAGCGATCAGCGCACAGCCGATCGAATGATGGGTCCCGCGCTCACGGCCGATGAACCCATGCGAATTGGCGTAGACCGACACGCTCTGCATGCTCGATACCGAGGCGCCATCGGAATTGCGGATCTGCGCATCGGCTTGGCGGCCCGCCGCCTCGCAGGCCAGCGCCAGGTCCACCGCCTCGTCGGCCTGCAGCTCCCAGGGGTGCCAGCCATCCAGTTCGGGGAAGTCGCGGGCCATCAGGTCGGCCTCGGCGAGGCCGGCGGCCGGATCGTCCTCGGTATGGCGGGCGATCGCGCAGGCCTGCTCGACGGTGGCCAGCAGGCTGGCCTCATGCAGGTCGGCGGTGCTGGCACTGCCCTTGCACTGGCCGAAGTAGACGGTCACGGCAATGCCGCGGTCACGGGTGGACTGCACGGTCTCGACCTCGCCGAGACGGACATTGACCTCCAGCCCACGGTCTTCGCTGCAGCTGACCTCGGCCTGGCTGGCACCCAGCGCGCGGGCACGCTGCAGCAGCTGCTGGGAGATGTCGGCCAGCCGTTCCAGCCGGGCCGGGCTGTCGTCGCCGACGGCGACTTCAGGGGCGATCACGTTCAATGCTTTATCCTGTGCGGGTTGGGCCCGGTATCACGCCGGGCGACTTTTTTTGAAATCAGGTATGGACGATGCGCGGACGCGACGAAGAAACCGGTGAATTCCACGACAAGAGCCGCAGCCAGAACCGGCGCGATGCGCTCGACGTCCTGGCCCTGGGCGAGAAGCTGGTGTCGCTGACCCCGGCCCAGCTGGCGCGCCTGCCGATCCCGGAGGACCTGCTGCCACACATTGCCGAGTGCAAGCGCATCACCGCCCATATCGCGCACAAGCGGCAGCTGGCGTTCCTGGCCAAGCACATGCGCCGCGAGGACGATGCCGCGCTGGACGCGATCCGCGATGCGCTGGATGCCAACAGCGAAACCGGGCGCCGCGAAGTGGCGATGATGCACCGTGTCGAAGACTGGCGCGAACGCCTCATGAATGAAGGCGACAAGGCGCTGGCCGCGCTGCTGGATGACCATCCGCAGGCCGACCGCCAGCAGCTGCGCACGCTGGTGCGCAACGCCCAGGCCGAAAAGGCCAAGAACAAGCCGCCGCGCGCCTACCGCGAGATCTTCCAGGTGCTGCGCGCGCTGATGCTGCCGGCCGCGCTCGGCCTGAAGGCGTCCGCTGAGGACGTCGAGGCAGACGAACCGGTCGACGACGCCGACGAGGACTGAGTCCCCGTCGGGCAGGGCGGTGGCTGTGGCCATCGCCGTGCTCAGGCCTGGGTACCGCCGACGGTGATGCCCTCGATCAGCAGCGACGGCTGGCCGACACCGACCGGCACACTCTGCCCGTCCTTGCCACAGATGCCCACGCCCTCGTCCAGGGCCAGGTCGTTGCCGACCATGCGCACCTTCTGCATGGTTTCCGGGCCATTGCCGATCAGGGTCGCGCCCTTCACTGGAGCGGTGATCCGGCCGTCCTCGATCAGGTAGGCCTCGGTGGCCGAGAACACGTACTTGCCGCTGGTGATGTCGACCTGGCCGCCGCCGAAATTGACCGCGTACAGGCCCTTCTTCACCGAACGGATCATTTCCTGCGGGTCATGCTGGCCGGCGCGCATGTAGGTGTTGGTCATGCGCGGCATGGTCATGTGCGCGAACGATTCGCGACGGCCGTTGCCGGTCGGCGCCACGCCCATCAGCCGCGCGTTGAGGCTGTCCTGCATGTAGCCGACCAGGATGCCGTCCTCGATCAGCGTGGTGCACTGGGTCGGGTGGCCTTCGTCATCGATGTTGAGTGAACCACGGCGCCCGTCCAGGGTGCCGTCGTCGACGATGGTCACGCCCGGGGCAGCCACGCGCTCGCCGATCCTGCCGGCGTAGACACTGGTGCCCTTGCGGTTGAAGTCACCTTCCAGGCCATGGCCGACCGCCTCGTGCAGCAGCACGCCCGGCCAGCCCGGGCCCAGCACCACCGGCATCACCCCGGCCGGCGCCGGCACCGCTTCCAGGTTCACCAGGGCCTGCCGCAGCGCCTCGCGCGCAAAGGCTTCCGGGCGGCCATCGGCAAACAGCGCTTCATAGCCATAGCGACCGCCGCCGCCGGCATAACCCGACTCACGGCGGCCGTTCTGCTCGACGATCACCTGCACGTTCAACCGCACCAGCGGGCGCACGTCGGCGCCCAGCACACCATCGGTGCGGGCAACCAGCACGGTATCAACGCCACCGGACAGGCTGACCATCACCTGCTTCACGCGCGGGTCGGCCGCGCGCAGGTAGCCGTCCAGGCGCTTGAGCACCTCGACCTTGGCTTCGTTGCCGATGCCGTCGATCGGGTCCAGCGCCGGATACAGCACGCGCGCATCGCCGCGCAGCAGCGAGCGTCCGGTCTGTGCGCCGCCTTCGCGCGAGATCGCACGTGCCGACTGCGCTGCGGTCAGCAATGCACCGGCATGGATGTCATCGGAATAGGCAAAGCCGGTCTTCTCGCCGGCAATCGCGCGCACGCCCACGCCCTGCTCGATGGAATGGGCGCCGTCCTTGACGATGCCATCTTCCACGCTCCAGCTTTCGCGCCGGGCATGCTGGAAGTACAGGTCGCCGAAGTCGACACCGGGGCCGAGCAGTTGGCCGAAGGTGCGCTCCAGGCCAGCGGTATCCAGGCCACCGGGGCGCAACAGGCGATCTTGGGCAAGCGTCAGGGCGTTGTCAGTCATGGTCTCGATCTGGGGGTGTGAAGGCGGTCAGGCAAGGCCGCCCTGGGGAAACGGGGGCCGCGCTCAGCGCGGTGGCGGTGGTTCGGTGACGGTCGGCGGCACGGCCGGCAACGGCGGCAGGCGCGGCGGCGGTGCGGGTACTGGCGCACGTTCGCGGCTGCGCTCGATCACCTCCACCTTGGGCTCCTTCCAGGGGCCGGTCACCTTGTAGGTGCGGGCACCGATCTCGCCCAATGGCTTGGACAATACCGCATTGGTGGCTGCACCCAGCGCTGCGCCCACCGGGCCGCCGGCCACCGCGCCGACCACGGTCAGCAGATTGCCGGCGCGCGGGTTGACGTCGATGGTCTGGTCGAACTGCTGTTTCCGCAGGTCGGCCTGGCCACGGATGGTGATGTTCGCTGCCGGCCCTTCGATCAACACCTTGTCGGTACGGGCCATGCCCTCGCCGAACTGCACGCTGCCCTCGACCTGGTTGAACGCAAAGCCCTTGGAGAAGAAGTCGCGGAAGTCGAACATCAGCCGCCGCGGCAGCTGGGCGACGCTGAGCAGGCCCAGCACGCGGCCGGCACCCGGCTCCAGCTCCAGCAGCTGGCCATTGCGGGCATTCACATCAAGCTGGCCTTGCAGGTTGCCAAGCTGGAAGTCCGACGGACCGCCGGGCCATGAGGCCTGCAGCTGGGCGTGGCCGGAGCCGCCGCGCAGCTGGCCGCCGTAGTCGAGGTTCTGCAGCAACCCGCCCAGGTCTTCACTGCGCACCTGCGCATCAAGCGCGGTTCGCGAACCGCCACCCTTGCCAAGCCAACGGCCACGGATGTCGATCTCCTGGCTGGGGGCGCGGAACTGCAGTTGTTCCACGCTCAGGCCATTGGCGATCGGCCGCGTACGCAGCACCGCCTGGCCCAGCACGGCCTTGCCGAACTTCAGGTCGGCGATGTCCAGTGCGAACGGCGGCAGCTTGGCCGGGTCCATGTCGTCGGCACCGGCCTGCACCCGCGCCGGTGCTGCCGTGGCTCCGGGAAGGGTCGGCAGCGATTGCCAGTACACGCGCTCGAGCTGGCCGCTGATGGTGCCGCCATCGGCGTTGGGTACATTCAATTTGCCGGCCAGCGAGGGGCCATCCAGGCGCACATCCAGCGCCTGCGGGCCAGGGCGCAGCTGCAGGCGGGTCTGCTCGAACACGCCGCCGATCAGCATCAGCTGGCCGACCTGCACGTCCACCGCGCGCAGCGGCATCGGGTCGCCATCGCCACCGGCGCCACGGGCCAGGCCGATCCATTCCAGTGCATCCAGGGTCGGGCTGCGGCCATTGATGGTCAGCCCGCTGGGCGGTGGTTCGCGGTCAACGTGGTCGCTGCCCAGGGTGACCTGAACGCCGGTCTGGTTGTTGTGGCTGCGCGCAGCCAGCGCCAGACGCTGGCCGAACGCCACGTCGATGCGGCCGGCGCCCATCGGCAGCTGTGCGGCCACGGTGGTCGGCAGCGGCTCGTTGGCCGGCTTCTGCAGCGGTGCCGGCAGGTCCAGGCGGGTGCCCAGCAGATCCGAGCGCAGGCGCAGCTCGCTGGGCGGCGCTGGTGCACCCGCCGCGACCTTCGGCAGGTTCACCGCGATGGTCCACGGCGAGGTACCGTTGATGTAGGGCTTCAGCCAGGCCATTTCCGGTGCGCGGTCGATCAGCACGCCCGCATCGAGCGTGGCGGCCAGTTCCGATTCGAAGGCCAGCTTGGGGTCACGCACGAAACCACCGGCGCGCAGGCTCAGCCGGCCGTCCTGGCCGAGGTGGCGCACGGCCAGTTCCTCGGCGGCGAAGCCGGCGTTGCTGTAGCGGGCCTGCCCGCGCATGTTGTCGAATTCCAGCTGGAAGCGCTTGTCGACCAGCTTCAGCCCGGCCAGGTCCACCGTGCCCTGCAGGTGGCCGCCGCCCTGGTCATGATGCAGGGGCTGCAACAGGTCGAAATGCACGTTGGCCGGCCCGCTTGCCGCGAGGTTGTCCAGGGTGTCGCCGTATTCCTTGTGCAGCGGGCTCTGCCGCAGCATCGCCAGCAGCTTGCCGGCGTCGCCCTGGCTGTCGGCGCGCACGTACAGTGGCTGCTGGCCGAAATCCTGGATGCCGGCTTCGAACGTCTGTACTGCCACGCCGGCCAGATCGCCGCTCCCCTGCATGTGGAAGCCAGGGCCGATGAAGGCGACATCGGCATCGACCTGGCCCATCAACGGCCAATCGTGCTGGAAGCGGATGTCACCCTTGCTGATGTGGCCGGTGGCCTCGAAGCGACCATCGTTGTTGTCGAACGGCCAGTCGTCCAGGTCACCACTGACCAGTCCGATGCCGTTGCGCACCTGGCCACCGGCCAGGGCCATGTCCAGCCAGTCGGTGGCGCCCTTGCTCATCCTGGAATGGATCCAGAAACGCTTGGCCGCGGTCATCGGTACGTCGTCCAGCTTGGCCGCCAGCTGCATCCACGGCCGGGTGCCATCGCCCTGGAACCAGAGACCACCGCGCACGTCGGCAGCGTAGTCGGTGCCTTCCACACGCATCGCCGGGGTGCCGATGCGCCAGCCACCGGCCTCGTCGCGCCAACCGACGATCTGCCCGGCAAGATGCAGGTCGTGACGCACGCCGAAACCGGTCGGCCAATCGAACTGCAGCTGGCGCTGGGGCTGCAGCTGCAGGCTGAAACCGTTGGCATCGCCCTCGAAGCGGCCGCCCAGGCCGCGCAGGCCCGGCGAGTTGCCAACACTGGCAAAGCCCAGCGACTGCAGTTCGCCCTGCACCCACAACGGGCCATCCTGCTGGCCGCGCAACTGCAGCTGCGCCACGTCCAGCTGCGGCTTGGCCAGGTACAGCCAATGCCGCAGGCCCGCGTCCAAGCGGTCGCTGAGCGCCAGCGCGCGCAACGCGGTACCCGCCTGCGCTGCTGCGGCCTGCACCTGCATCTGCTTGCCCACCCGCAGTTGCAGCCCGTCCAGCTGCTGCTGGCTGCCATCGGCCTGCAGGCGCAGGCGCGGCACCTGCAGCGCCCAGCCTTCTGCCGTCCGCTGCCAACGCAGGCGCGCCTGCAACCGTTGCAATTGAATTTCCGGGCGCGCCACGCCAGGCATCGGCGCGCCTTCGACACGCAGATCACGCAGGTCCGAATCGGTGGTCAGCGCCACCGGGGCGAAATCACGCAGGGTCAGCCACAGGTTGAGCTCGCCCTTGCCCTCGCGCAGGCGCATGCCGCCGGCCGCCAACAACGGCGCCCAGGCACGGAAATCGATCGGATCGGCGCCTACCCAGGCCTCGCCGTTGCCGCGCTGGCGATCCAGGTCCAGCACCGCCGTCAGCGGCAACGCGTCGGTCTGTGCCCAGGCACGCACGCCCACCCGCAGGCGGTCGCCATCCACGCGCAGGCGCAGGTCGATGCGTGGCAGGGTGGCGTCGACACCCAGTGCTGGCGCATGCACGCCGAGGCGGCCACCAATCACCTGCAGTTCGCCCAGCCGGCGCAACGCATCCAACGGATCGCCGCCAGCGCGGGACTGCGGCAGGCCGCGCACCGACCAGCGGCCATCGGCGGCCTGCTGCAGGTCCAGCGCCAGGCCGCGCAGGCGCAGTTCGGTCAGCGAGCGGCCCGGCAACAGGCCGCTGTACATCGACACCAGCACCTCGGCATCGCCGATGGCCAGGCCCTGGCCCGCGCCGATGCGCAGGCCCTTCAACTGCAGCAGTGGACCACGTCGGGTCCAGGCGGTGTCCAGGCGTTCGAAGCGCACCGGTTGCCCGGCGCGCGTGCTCAGCCAGGCCGCGATCCGGTCCGGATGGCGCTCAGCCAGCGGCAACAGCTGGCTGAGGGTGCCGACCAGCAGGGCAAGCCCGACCAGGCCAACCGCGCATGCGGCGATGAAATGACGGCGGATCCTTCGCAGTCGCAGGCGCGGCGGCGCGCTCATCGGCCACCGAAGGCAGACAGTCGGCCTGGATCAGAGCAGAACAACATCGAACTGCTCCTGCAGGTACTGCTCGTCCGCCTGGAAGCGGATGCTCTTGCCGAGGAACTCCTCCAGCTCGGCCACGGCCGTGGATTCCTCATCGGTGATCCGCGCCACCACCTTGCTGGACGCGATCACCAGCAGGCGCGCGGCATCGAACTGGCGCACCGCGCGGGTGATCTCGCGGAAGATCTCGTAGGTCACCGTTTCGGTGGTCTTGATGGTGCCGCGGCCACTGCACTGCGGGCAGGTTTCCGACAGCTGGCGCTCCAGGCTTTCCACCGTGCGCTTGCGGGTCATCTCCACCAGGCCCAGCGGCGAGAAGTCGTACACCGTGGTCTTGGCATGGTCACGGGCCAGCGCCTTTTCCAGCGTGCGCAGCACCTGGCGGCGATGCTCGGCGTCATCCATGTCGATGAAGTCGATGATGATGATGCCGCCCAGGTTGCGCAGGCGCAGCTGCCTGGCCACCGCCTGCGCGGCCTCCAGGTTGGTGCGGAACACCGTCTCTTCCAGGTTGCGCTGGCCGAGGAACGAGCCGGTGTTGACGTCGATGGTGGTCATCGCCTCGGTCTGGTCGATCACCAGGTAGCCACCGGATTTCAGCGGTACCTGCTTGTCCAGCGCACGGCCGATCTCGTCCTCGACCCCGAACATGTCGAAGATCGGACGATCGCCGCTGTACAGCTCGATCTTCTCCGCCAGCACCGGCATGTACTTGGCCACGAACGCCTGCAGCTGGGCGAAGGTCTCCTTCGAGTCCACCTTCACCTTGTCCACGTCCTTGCGGATCAGGTCGCGCACCGAACGCAGCGGCAGGCTCAGGTCTTCATAGATGTTGCTGCACGACGCCGCCTCGCGGCCGCGGCGCTCGACCACGTTCCACACCCGTGACAGGTAGGCGATGTCTTCGGCGATGGCCTCGGCCGGCTGGCCTTCGGCATTGGTGCGCACGATGTAGCCGTAGCCGCCGTGCTGGGCCGACAGTTCGGTCACCAGCGCCTTCAGCCGCGCGCGCTCGCCTTCGTCCTCGATGCGCGCCGACACGCCCACCACCTTCGACTGCGGCAGCAGCACCATGTAGCGCGAGGGAATGCTGATCTGGGTGGTCAGGCGTGCGCCCTTGGTCCCGATCGGATCCTTCACCACCTGCACCACGATGTCCTGGCCGTCGCGCAGCAGCTCCACGATCGGCACGCTGGACGGCGGCGGCAGGGTCGTGTTCTCGGTATCTGCGCTGGCCACCGGCGCCGGTCGCACCACGTCGTTGGCGTGCAGGAACGCGGCGCGCTCCAGGCCCACTTCGACGAATGCCGCCTGCATGCCTGGCATGACCCGCTGCACCTTGCCCTTGTAGATGTTGCCGACCACACCCCGGCGCCAACCGCGCTCGATGTGCAGTTCCTGCAGCATGCCGTTCTCGATCACCGCGACCCGGGTTTCGCGCGGGGTCACATTGACCAGGATTTCCTCAGACATCGGCAGCCTCCCTGGCGGCATCAGCAGTTGGGGCCAGCACGCCGCAGCGGGCCAGCAGACGATCGGTATGCAGCAACGGCAGCCCCATGACACCGGAGTAGCTGCCGGAAAGGTGTTCGATCCAGCGCTCGGCACCGCCCTGGATGGCATAGGCACCCGCCTTGTCCAGCGGCTCGCCGGTGGCGACGTAGGCAGCGATGTCGGCGGACTCGATGGCGGCGAAGGTGACCTCGGAAACAACCAGTTCGCTGTCCAGCCCGCGCGCGTCCACCACCACCACGGCGGTCATCACCTGATGGGTGCGCCCGGCCAGCCGTGCCAGCATCGCCCGCGCGTCGGCGGCGTCGGCCGGCTTGCCGAATACTTCGCCATCGAGCACCACTTCGGTATCCGAGCCCAGCACCCGCGCCTGCGGGTCATCGGCCAGCACCCGTGCCAGGCCGGCGCGCGCCTTGTCGGCGGCGACCCGGCAGACATAGTCCTGGGCACTTTCAGAGGCCGCGCGCTGCTCGACGACCTCCAGGTCCAACGCCTGGAAAGGGTGTCCGAGTCGGGCCAGCAGCTGGTTGCGTCGGGGGGAGCGGGAAGCAAGATAGAGCATCGACACAGCATAACCTGACGCCGGTACCTGAATCGTCGGACAATCCTTCCCCGGCGCCTGCAACCCCGAACGGACTCACAACGCGTTCATCGCTACGACACCACCCTCACCGCCACAACAAGGAGATCCCATGCGTCGCACCGCCACCCCGCTGCTGCTTGCCCTGTCCCTCGCTCTTGGAGCTTCGATGACCGCCCATGCCGACCCGTCGTCGCCGTCGATCGCCGCCGCGGCCGAAGGCACCCTGCTGAACATCTCGGCCAACGCCGAAGCCACCCGCGTGCCGGACGTGGCCACGCTGTCGGCCGGTGTGGTCACCCAGGCCGCCGACGGCAACAGCGCCATGCGTCAGAACGCCCAGCAGATGGACAAGGTCCTGGCTGCGATCAAGGCCGCCGGCATCGCCGAGCGCGACGTGCAGACCAGCGGCGTCAGCCTCAACCCGCAGTACCGTTATGCCGACAACGAAGCCCCGAAGATCACCGGCTACCAGGCCAGCAACACCGTCAGCCTGAAGGTCCGCGACATCGCCAAGCTGGGCAAGGTGCTGGACGCGCTGGCCGCGCAGGGCGCCAACCAGATCAACGGCCCGCAGTTCGAGATCGACCAGCCCGAGCCGGTCTATGACGAAGCGCGCCTGGCGGCACTGAAGAAGGCCCAGGCCCGTGCCCAGACCTATGCCAAGTCGCTTGGCCTGCAGGTGCGGCGCATTGTCAGCATTTCCGAGAACGCCGGTGGCGGTTTCCGCCCGATGCCGATGATGCGTGCGCAGGCCGCCGGCATGGCAATGGACAAGGCCACCCCGGTCGCCCCGGGCGAGTCGACCGTCTCGGTGAACCTGGACGTGGTGTTCGAACTGGGCCGCTGAGGCGCCTTCCGTTCAACCGACGGCGCCCTGCGGGGCGCCGTTTTCGTTTCCACCGCCGCCGTGCCGGCAGCGTTACATGAAGGCCAGCTCAACGCTGCCGCCCCTGCCTCTAGGCAGTGGTGGAGGCGGCGCGCTAATGATTGACTGCCAGCCGCGTGCGGCAACCCCGATGGCGGCCCTGGTGCGTTGAGGACTTCGACACTGGCATGGAGGTGGACCATGGTTCGTACGTATCCCGTAGTACCCCTGCACTTCGATCCCGCCCGCGTTGCCGCCTGGAGTGCGGCCATCGCCCTGCATCTGCTCGCGTTCCTGTTGTTGCTGATCCCGGCGACCTACCAGGCCATCACCGCGCTGCCGCGCGATCAGACCACGGTACGGTTCATTCCCAGGGAAGAGCCCAAGCCGATCGAGCCGCTGCCGGTGCCGACCGAGCCTGAAAAGGTGGAGGTGGTGCACAAGCGGCAGGCCACGCCGGTGCCCGCACCGCTGCCGACGCCCACCGCGACCGTCGAGGAGGCCCAGGGCATCATCCTGCCGGCGGCCGAGCCGACCGCGGTGCAGGCTGCGCCGACCATTGCTCCGTCCACGCCGCTGGCCGGCGCCCAGCTGCAGTACCGCAGCAACCCGCCGCCCAGCTACCCGATCCAGGCCCTGCGCAATCACGAACAGGGCACGGTGCTGCTGCGGGTGGAAGTGGACCCCAGTGGCCAGCCGGTGAACGTCAGCATCGAACGCAGCAGCGGCTCGCGCAGCCTGGACCAGGCCGCCCGCCAGCAGGTGCTGCGCCACTGGCGTTTCGTGCCGGCCGAGCGTGATGGCATGGCCGTTCCCGCCATCGGCATGGTGCCCGTGCAGTTTTCCCTGCCCGACTGAGCCACGGACCGGCCCGGCAGCTCGCCGGGCCGGTCACAACGGTGAATGGGCCCGAACAGGGCCAAGCTGCCCGGTTATTTGAACTTCGTTGGAAAACCGTTACGAATTTAGTAAAACTTCACACCTCCGTCACCTGCCGGAAACCTAGATTGACGCGTCCCGGGACACACCGGAGACAGCCCTCAATGCTCGAGTTTTCCAGTCAGGAGAGAAGCTGTGAAACACCCGATCCAACGGCCCGCCAGCCGCCGCCGCAACCACCTGGCAACGTCCATCACCCATATCCTTACCGGCGGCGCCCTGCTGCTCGCCGGGGCCGTGGCTTCCTCTTCTGCATTCGCGCAGGAACAGGCCACCAACCTTGACCGGATCACCGTCACCGGTTCGAACATCCCGCGCACCAACACCGAAACACCGTCGCCGGTGCAGGTCGTGACCCGCCAGGAAATCGATCGCACCGGCAAGACCACGGTGGCCGAGTACCTGCAGACCCTGACCGCTGACGGTTCCGGTTCGATCCCGAAGACCTTCGGCAACGGCTTCGCCGGTGGTGGCGCAGGCATTTCGCTGCGCGGCCTCGGTGCCGGCTCCACGCTGGTGCTGTTGAACGGCCGCCGCATGGCGACCTATGGCCTGGCCGATGACGGCCAGAAGGTGTTCACCGACCTCAGCACCATTCCCCTCGACGCCGTCGAGCGCGTGGAAGTGCTGAAGGATGGCGCCTCGGCGATCTATGGCTCCGATGCCATCGCCGGCGTGGTCAACATCATCCTGCGCAGCGACTTCCAGGGCGGCATCCTGCGTGCCTCCTACGGCACCTCCGGTGATGGCGACGGCAATGCCAAAAAGGCCACCCTGACCGCCGGTACCGGCGATCTGGCCACCGATGGCTGGAATGCGTTCTTCAGCCTGGATGTCGGCAAGACCGACGCGATCAAGATCAGCGACCGCAAGAACCGCAAGTGGATCGGCACCGGCGACATCCGTCCGTGGGGCTATGGCAACAATGCCCAGTTCCTGGGTGGCGCCTACCTCAATAACCGCACCAGCGGCGGTGTCGGTCCGAACGGCTCGGTGTTCGACGACCGCGTTCCGCCGGGCACCTCCGCGCAGCTGGTTCCGCTGCCGGGTTGCCAGGGCCTGACCACCATCGGTGGCCAGACCGACGCTTCAGTGGCTGCCCAGGGCTGCCTGTGGGATCCGAACCAGCAGTACCGCGACCTCACCCCTGAAGAGAAGTACGTCAACGTGTTCGGCCGTGCCAGTTTCGCCTTCGGCGAAGGCGGCGAGGTCTACACCGAGATCGGCTACTCGAAGAAGGAAACCACCTTCAGCAACACCCCGTCCGGCGTGTCCGGCAGCTGGGGCTACCCGGAAGGTCCGCGCAATGCCAGCAGCGGTCCGGGTGCTGTGGTGCTGTCGCCGACCCACCCGGACAACCCGATCCAGGGCCAGGCCTCGCGCCTGCGCTATTCGGCATGGGATGTCGGTCCGCGCGTGACCAACAACACCAACGAGTTCAACCGCTTGCTGGTGGGCGTGAAGGGCAACTGGGGTGACTGGAGCTACGACACCGCCTACCTGCACTCGGGCACCGACCTGACCAACAAGCGCACCGGCTTCCTGCGTTACAGCGCTGTGCAGTGTGCGTTGGGCAACCCGAACTGCGCCGGCGGCGTGTGGCGCATCGGCGACAACGCCAACCTCAACTCTCAGGCGCTGTACGACTACATCTCGCCGCAGATCAGCGCACGCGCCAAGTCCAGCCTGGACATGTTCGACTTCACCATCTCGCGCAGCCTGATGGACCTGAAGGGCGGCCCGCTGGGCCTGGCCTTCGGTACCGAGTGGCGCAAGACCAGCAACAGCCTGACCCCGCAGACCTACACCGACCAGGGTGACATCATCGGCTTGGGCTATTCGGCCTATGACGGCACCCAGAACGTGTATGCCGGCTACGTCGAGCTGTCCGCGCCAGTGCTGGAGCAGTTGGAACTGTCGGCCGCCATGCGCTACGACAAGTACGAAAGCGGTGAAGGCAAGGCCACGCCGAAGCTGGGCGTGAAGTGGACCCCGGCAGACTGGATCGCCCTGCGCGCCAGCTACGCCGAAGGCTTCCGCGCGCCGAACCCGGCCGAGAACGGTGACGGTGGCCTGGCTGCCTTCTCCAACGCCCGCGATCCGGTGCGTTGCGCCGCCAGCCCGGCTGCCGATGTCGGCACCAACTGCAGCTCGCGGCCGGTGGCGATCATCACCCGTCCGAACAAGGACCTGAAGCCGGAAGAGTCCAAGAGCTACTCGGTCGGCATCGTGCTGCAGCCGACCTCCAGCACCTCGCTGACCGTCGATGCGTGGCAGATCAAGCGCACCAACGAAATCGCCCAGGGCGCCACCGCTGATGCCATCGCCGCCGGCAACGTGCTGCGTGACATCGACCTGATCAACGGCATTGCTGGCACCGGCAGCATCCTGGCGGTCAACACCGCGTACATCAACGCGGCCTCCACCCGCGTGCGCGGTATCGACACTGATATCCGCCAGACCTTCGACATCGGTCCGGGCCAGCTGGAGATGGACCTGCAGTGGAGCCACGTGCTCAAGTTCGAGCGCACCGACGCTGACGTCACCGTCGACTACGCCGGTACCCACGGCAACTGCGACGTGACCAACTGCATCGGCACGCCGAAGGACCGCATCAACTTCGGCACCACCTGGAAGCAGGGCAACTGGAGCGTCAGCGGCGTTGCCAACTACATCTCGAAGATGGACAACAAGGACTTCCGTGGTCCGGACGGCTCGTACCAGTTCTCCTATGCCGACGGTACCGACGTCACCAAGATCTCCTCGTTCACCACCTTCGACCTGTCCGGCCGCTGGAACATCACCGAAGCCTTCGAGCTGAACGCCTCGGTGGCCAACGTGTTTGATCGCATCGCTCCGCTCGATCCGACCACCTACGGTGGCGTGAACTACAACCCGCTGCACTTCAGCGGTGCCATTGGTCGCTACTTCACCGTCGGCGCCAAGTACACCTTCAAGTAATCCTGCTGCAGCGTCACCCGCAAAGGCCCGGGCTCACGCCCGGGCCTTTGCTTTTCTACACACCCGTCAGCGTCCATCATGGGTGCACCTTCTCCTGCGACAGGCGCGATGCCCTCCTCCACTCAACGCCTTGGCCTGGCCGCACTGACCGCGCTGGTGGTTGGTTCGATGGTGGGCGCCGGCATCTTCTCGCTGCCGCAGAACGTGGCGCGCAGCGCCGGCCCGGCCGCCGCGCTGATCGGCTGGGCGGTGAGCGGTGCCGGCATGCTGATGCTTGCCTTCGTGTTCCAGGCCCTGGCCAATCGTCGCCCCGACCTGGACACCGGCATCTATGCGTATGCGCGCGAAGGCTTCGGCAACTACATCGGTTTCTCCGCCGCGTGGGGCTACTGGGTCGCTTCGGTACTCGGCAACGCCAGTTTCTTCGTACTGATCTTCAGCGGTCTCGGCCACTTCGCACCGGTGTTCGGCGAAGGCAATACACCGGCCGCCATCGCCGCATCGTCGCTGCTGCTGTGGACCGTGCACCTGCTGGTACTGCGCGGCCTGCATACCGCGGCGATCATCAATGGCCTGGTCACCGTGGCCAAGCTGGTGCCGATCGCGCTGTTCCTGGTCCTGGCGGCCGGTGCGTTCCGCATGGACGTCTTCCGCGCCGACTTCTTCGGCGCTCCCGCGCTGGGCGACATGGGCCAGCAGCTGCGCGGGATGATGCTGGTCACCGTGTGGGTGTTCATCGGCATCGAAGGTGCCAGCATCTATTCGCGGCGCGCGGCACGACGCGCCGATGTCGGCCGCGCCACCGTGATCGGCTTCATCGGCGTGTGGCTGCTGCTGGTGCTGGTCAGCCTGCTGTCGATGGGCGTGCTGTCGCAGGCCGAACTGGCCGGCCTGCCCAATCCCTCGATGGCCTATGTGCTGCGCGCGATCGTTGGCGAATGGGGTGCGACGGTGATCATCATCGGCTCGATCATCTCGGTGCTGGGCGCGCTGCTGGCGTGGGTGCTGCTGTGCGCCGAAGTGCTGTTTGCCGCCGCTGGCGATGGCACGATGCCGGCCTTTCTCGGCCGCGAGAACGCGCGCGGCGTGCCCGCCAATGCGCTGTGGTTGAGTAATGGCCTGATCCAGTTGTTCCTGCTGCTGGTGCTGTTCAATTCGGGCAGCTACACCAGCCTGGTGCTGCTGGCGGCGTCGATGAGCCTGGTGCCGTACTTTCTGTCCAGCGCATTCGGCGTGAAGCTGGCCTGGCAGGGCGAGGCATACGCCAGCGCGGCCGGCGCCCGCTGGCGCGACTTCATCGTCGCGCTGCTGGCCAGCGCCTATGCGCTGTGGCTGGTGTATGCCGGTGGCCTGGACAACCTGCTGCTGTCGGTACTGCTGTATGTGCCGGGCGTAGTGCTGTACGCGTTGACTCGACGCCAGCGCGGCGAGCGGGTGTTCACGCGCTGGGAATGGGTGCTGTTCGGCGCGATCCTGGTGGTGGCGATCGCTACGCTGGTGGCGTTCGCCCGTGGCGCGCTGACCTTGTAAGGCCGAGCCACACCCGACGCTAGTGCTTCGTCAGCATGCCGATGTCATGCATCCAGCGTTCTGCCAGGCTGGGCCATGCCGACACCGGCGCATCCTTCAGGCGCAGGCCGAACGCGTGGCCGCCGTGCGCGAACAGATGCATTTCAACCGGCACGCCGGCCCCGATCAGTGCGCGGTGATAGACCAATGCGTGACGGACATCGTCCATCGGGTCATCGGCGGCCTGCACGATGAACGTCGGCGGCGCCTTTGCATCGACCACGATGTCTTTTTCCAGCGAATCATCCTTGCGTACCCAGAGATGCCCTGGATACAGCAGCATCGCGAAATCCGGCCGGCTGGACTGCACATCGGCCGCATCCAGCGGTGCATAGCTGCGCTGCGCATGCGTGCTCAACCCGGCCACCACATGGCCGCCGGCCGAGAAGCCGATCACGCCCAACCGTTGTGGATCGATCTTCCAGCGCGCGGCCTGCGCACGCAGCAGGCCCATTGCCCGCTGCGCATCCTGCAAGGCCATCGGCACGGCCGGAATGTCGCGGCAGTTGCATTCGCGATCCCAGTTCGGTCCCGACGCCGGTACGCGATACTTCAGCAGTGCGCAGGTGACGCCCTGCGCGGTCAGCCAATCGCAGATCTCGCTGCCTTCCAGGTCGATCGCCAGCACGTTGTAGCCACCACCCGGTATCACCATCACTGCCGTGCCGTTGGGCGAGCCTTTCGCCGGGAACACGCTGAGCGTGGGCACGGCCACGTTCTGCAACATCATCCAGCGCTCGCCACTGGCCTTGGACACGGTTTCGCTGACCTGCTCGCGGCCTTTCAGCTTCGGTGGCGCCATCACCTGCCCATCCGGCCACAGAGGGAGTTCGGTGGTACCGGCTGGCGGGTGCCAGGTGACAGGCGCGGCGGCCGATGCGGTAAATGGCAGCAGGACCATCAGCAGGCGAAATGCAAAGCGAGCGCGCATCGTCAACATCCACGTGATGGACCTGCAGTGTAGAGTCGAGTCCGCTCGAAAGATCGCGCGCGATGCATCCACGCATGGCGTGGATCCACCGCCGCACGCGACTGCACGGCGCGACACCACAAAAAAGGCCTGCATCTTGCGATGCAGGCCTCTTGAATGTGGCGCCCGAAGTTGGACTCGAACCAACGACCCCCTGATTAACAGTCAAGTGCTCTAACCGGCTGAGCTATTCGGGCAGACCGCCAGTATAACGACTCTTCACGCGCGATGGTAGGGGTGATTGGCCAACATCGCAGCAGCGCGATACAACTGCTCGGCCACCACCAGCCGCACCAGCATGTGCGGCAGCGTCAGCGGGCCGATCGACCACTTTTCGTCGGCCAGCGCAGACACTTCCGGCGAATGCCCTTCCGGGCCACCGATCAGGAACGCCAGGTCCCTGCCCTGTCCACGCCAGTGCTCCAGG
The DNA here is from genome assembly GCF_029892765.1 of Stenotrophomonas sp. 1278. NCBI lineage: Bacteria > Pseudomonadati > Pseudomonadota > Gammaproteobacteria > Lysobacterales > Lysobacteraceae > Stenotrophomonas > Stenotrophomonas sp. 1278. The sequence continues at coordinate 37,353 of NZ_JARXWD010000023.1, read as the reverse complement.
CGCTGCGCCAGCTGTTCGGAACTGAGCTGGCGGCCCGGTACGTCCAGTGCAACGACATAGGCATTCTTCGGCAACGCAGCGATCACCCGCTTGCCCTCGTCCTCGGTGGCGCGACGTGCGTCGCGCCCTTTGCCACGCAGGCCGGGCTCGATCTCCACCAGCTCGAACGGCAGCCAGTGCGAGAGCCGCTTCTGGTACTCGGCGAACCCCTGCGCCACCCAACTGGGCGCGCGTTCGCCGGTGGCGATCAGGCGGGCTTTCATCAACATTCCTCCAAAACGTCGACGGCGCCATCGGCGCCGTCGAAAACTGCATCAACGAATGGCTCAGGCCACTTCGTCGTCATCGTAGGACGGCGGCTGGTCGCCAACGGTCCACAGGCGCTCGAGCGCGTAGAACTCGCGCACGCGCGGCAGCATCACGTGCACGATGACGTCGCCCAGGTCGACCAGCACCCATTCGGCTTCACGCTCGCCTTCAACACCCAGCGGCATGACGTCGATGTTCTTGGCGAAGCGCACGACTTCGTCGGCGATGGACTTCACATGGCGGGTCGAAGTACCCGATACGACCACCATGTAGTCGGCGACGCTGGACTTGCCGCGTACGTCGATCTCGACCGGGTCCTTGGCCTTCAGGTCTTCGGTGGCTTGACGGACGCTGGCCAGCAGTTCCGGCACGGAGGGCGGCGGGCTGGGCAGATCGACCTTGATGGTCTGGGGCTGGGTCTGGTTGCTCAAAGCGGGTCGACTCGATAAACGTGGGGGCGATTATACGGGCACAGCGCGGCAACCGTATTCACGAGGTGGCGGGGCGGTACAGGCCATGGCCAGAAACGTAGTCGGCCACCGCCGGTGCCAGCATGGCCCGCCAGGGGCCGCCCGCGGCGATCTGGGCGCGCACGGCACTGGCCGATTCCACCCGCAGCGGGTGGTGCAGGCGCAGGATGCGGCCGGCCGGGCTGGTGAACAGGGCCTGCTCGTTGTCGGCCCAGCGCCCCTCGGTGGCCTGACCCAGCGCGCCGTCGACACTGGCCCGCAGCGGGCTGCCGGGCCGCTCGGCAACGATGAAATGGGCCAGACCGAAAAGCGCCTGCCACTCGTGCCAGCTGGGCAGGCCCAGCAGGCTGTCGGCCCCCACCAGCCACGCCAGCGGGCGGCTGGGGCCAAGTTCGGCCCGCAATTCGCGCAGGGTATCGACGGTATAGGAAGGTCGGCCAGGGAAGCGCTCGGCCCGATCCAGCTCATGACGGTCCAGCAGCAGGCCCGGTTCATCGCCGATGGCCAGGCCGAGCATGGTGCAGCGTTGCTCGGCGGTCGCGCCCGGTACCGCGCGATGCGGCGGGTCGGCGGCAGGCAGCATGCGCACCGCCACCTGCAGTTCATCGCGCGCGGCGCGCGCGATTGCCAGATGGCCCAGATGCACCGGGTCGAAGGTGCCCCCGTAATAGATCCGAAGGCTCATGGATCAGGCCCGGGCGAGCAGGCGCACCGCACGCGCTTCGGCCACCGCCACCAGCAGGCGCTCAAGCGCAAGCCAGGCATCGCCGTCTGCGCGGCCCTTGGCGATGCGGTCAACCAGCCCTGCTTCGGCCACGAAACGCTCCCAGCGCTTGCCTTCCGGGTGCCGCTGCAGCGCGCGCTTGTAGGGCGCCTGCCGCGATTCCCAGATACCGCGGGATTTCATCTCCGCCGCTAGATTGCCGCCACGTGCCTGTACCCGTGCCAGGCCGGCACCGGCCAACAGCTCGCGGATCACGATCGGCATCAGCGCGGCCACGGCCTCGCCTTCGCCGCGCAACCCGGCCAGCATCCTCAGTACCGCCTGGGGCTGGCCGGAGAAGGTGGCTTCCACCAGCCGGAACACGTCGTAGCGGGCAGCATCGGCCACCAGCGACTCCATCCGTTCCACGTCCAGGGTCTGGCCGTCGGCCAGCAATACGAGCTTGTCGATCTCCTGCGCAGCCGCCAGCAGGTTGCCTTCCACGCGTTCGGCCAAGCGCTGCACGGCCGCCGGTTCGGCGCGCAGGCCCCTGCTGCGCAGGCGCCGTTCGATCCAGTCCGACAGCTCATGCGGCTTGATGGCCCAGGCCACCGACAGCACGCCGACGCGGTTCACCGCCTCGGCCCATTTGCCCTGGTGGGCCTTGCTCCATTCGTTGGCGGTGATCATCAGGATCACGTCCGGCGCCGGGTTGGCGCAGAACCGGCTGATCACCTCACCGCCGTCCTTGCCCGGCTTGCCGCTGGGCAGGCGCACTTCCACCAGGCGGCGGGCACTGAACAGGCTGGGGGCATTGAAGCTGGCGTCGAGCTGGTTCCAGTCGAAATCACGGCCATCGGCATCGAACACTTCGCGCTCGTCGATGCCGGCCGCACGTGCACGGGCACGCACGGCATCAGCTGCCTCCAGCACACGCAGCGTTTCCGGACCGGCGATCAGGTAGACCGGCGCCAGCGCCGTGTCAGCGCCCTGCCCGGCCAGCTGTTCCGGTCGCAGTTCCATCAGGCGCCCGGCTCAGTGCTGGACGGCGGGTGCGGGCTCGACCGGATCGTGCTCGACCGGTTTCGGCGCCGACAGGCTGCCGCCCTTTTCCAGTTCGGCGCGGACCACGCTGTCGATGCGGCGGATGATCGAGGCCGACATTTCCCGGCGCAGTTCATCGGCCAGGATCTCGCGCTCGGTGGTGGTACCGGTGGCGTCGGTCGGCGGCGACACGTAGTCGCGCGACAGTTCGATCACCTGCTGCGGCACCAGCTCGCTGCCGTCTTCGCGGCGGAAGATGAAGATCACCGCATAGCGCAGGCTGTATTCCTGCGCGCGGCCCTGCGAGTCGATCGCGATGGGCAGGTCGCCCCAGCGTTCGGACAGCACCTGCAGCTGGGCATTGGGGCCCTCGCTGTCCTCATCGGCCAAGCGCGCACCGGATGCCAGCAGGCTGCGGTTCAACAGCTTGACCAACTCGCTGTAGGGCGCGGTGGAGACCACCTTCACCGGCGCCGTGTCGGTCGGCAGCATCAGCTTGTTGCGCAGGTGGAAACCGCAGCCGGCGAGGCCGAGGACGAGAACGAGGGCAAGCAGGATTCGGGTCATGGAGACAGTCTGGCGGAGCCGGGCGATCACGGCAACAGACAGGGTGCCCGAGGCCGCGTGAACGCAGGGCCATCGGCCGGGCGTGCCCGGCGTGGCGACAACGCACCGACCGCCACGATGGCGGCCGGTGCCAGGTACATCAGGCAGCGACGATGTTCACGATCTTGCCGGGGACGATGATGATCTTGCGCACCGTCAGGCCTTCCAGGAACTTGGCCGCGTTCGGCTCGGCCAGCGCCAGCGCTTCAACCTGTTCGCGCGCGGCATCGGCGGCGACCTCGATCGTGCCGCGCAGCTTGCCATTGACCTGCACGGCCAGGGTCAGCGCGTCGCGAACCAGCGCACTGCTGTCGGCCTGCGGGAACGGCTGGTCTTCCAGCAGCGTTTCGCCATGGCCCAGCACCTGCCACAGGGCGTGGCTGGCGTGCGGGGTGATCGGGTTGAGCAGCAGCACGATGGCCTGCAGCGCTTCCTGGCGCACGGCGCGCCCCTGCTCGCTGCCATCCTCGAACTTGGCCAGCGCGTTCATCAGCTCCATCACCGCGGCAATGGCGGTGTTGAAGCTGTGACGACGGCCGTAGTCGTCACCGACCTTGCCGATGGTCTCGTGGGTCTTGCGGCGCAGGGCCTTCTGGCTGGCATCCAGTGCAGCCGCGTCCAGCGCCGGTGCGGCGCCGTCGGCAGCGTGCTTCTGCACCTGTGCCCACAGGCGGCGCAGGAAACGGGCCATGCCGTCCACGCCGGCTTCGTTCCATTCCAGCGACTGTTCCGGCGGTGCAGCGAACATCGAGAACAGGCGCACGGTGTCGGCGCCGTACTTGCCGACCATCGCCTGCGGGTCCACGCCGTTGTTCTTCGACTTGGACATCTTCTCGGTACCACCGACCACTACCGGCTGACCATCGGCGATCAGGGTGGCGCCGGTGATGCGGCCGCGCTCGTCGCGCTGTACTTCCACATCGGCCGGGTTGATCCAGTCCTTCGAGCCGTCCGGGTTCGGGCGGTAGTAGGTCTCGGCGATCACCATGCCCTGGCACAGCAGGTTCCGCGCCGGCTCGTTGCTGTCCACCATCCGCGCGTCGCGCAGCAGCTTGTGGTAGAAGCGGAAATACATCAAGTGCAGGATCGCGTGCTCGATGCCACCGATGTACTGGTCCACCGGCAGCCAGTAGTTGCCACGCTTGTCGACCGCATCGCGGGCGCCCGGCGAGGTGTAGCGGGCGTAGTACCAGCTCGACTCCATGAAGGTGTCGAAGGTGTCGGTCTCACGCTCGGCCGCGCCGCCGCAGTCCGGGCAGGTGGTCTTGCGCCATTCCGGATCGGCCTTGATCGGCGAACCGGTGCCGACGAAGTTGACGTCTTCAGGCAGCACCACCGGCAGCTGGTCTTCCGGCACCGGCACCGCGCCACACTTGTCGCAGTAGATCACCGGGATCGGGCAACCCCAGTAGCGCTGGCGGCTCACGCCCCAGTCGCGCAGACGGTAGTTCACCCGGCGCTGGCCCTGGGCCTTGCGCTCGAAACGCTCGGCCAGCGCTTCGAAGGCGCCCTGGAAGTCCAGGCCGTCGAACTCGTCGGAGTTGACCAGTTCGGTCTCGCGGGTCTTGTCGCCGTACCAGTCCTGCCAGCGCGTCGCGTCGTAGGCGCTCTCGTCCTTGCGCAGCGACTTCAGCGCGATGACCTGGCGGATCGGCAGGTTGTACTTGTTGGCGAATTCATTGTCGCGCTGGTCGTGGCCCGGTACGGCCATCACCGCGCCGGTGCCATAGCCCATCAGCACGAAGTTGGCGACCCACACCGGCACCTGGGCGCCAGTAACCGGATGCACGGCGCGCAGGCCGGTATCCATGCCGCGCTTTTCCTGGGTCTCCAGCTCGGCCTCGGACACGCCGCCCTGCTTCATTTCCGACAGCAGCGCAGCCAGTTCCGGATTGTTCTTCGCGGCATGCAGCGCCAGCGGGTGTTCGCCGGCGATCGACACGAAGGTCACGCCCATCACGGTATCCGGGCGGGTGGTGAACACGCGCAGCGGATCCAGTGCGGCGCCATCGACGTCGCGCACATCGAACTGGATTTCCAGGCCTTCGGAACGACCGATCCAGTTGCGCTGCATGGTCTTGACCGAGTCCGGCCAGCCGTCCAGTTCATCCAGGCCGTCCAGCAGTTCCTGGGCGTAGTCGGTGATGCGCAGGAACCACTGCGGGATCTCACGCTTTTCCACCAACGCGCCGGAGCGCCAGCCACGGCCGTCGATGACCTGTTCGTTGGCCAGCACGGTCTGGTCGACCGGGTCCCAGTTCACCACCGCGTTGCGGCGGTAGGCCAGGCCCTTGCGCATCAGGCGGGTGAACATGCGCTGCTCGTGGACGTAATAGTCCGGGCGGCAGGTGGCGAACTCGCGCGACCAGTCGATGGCATAGCCCAGCGACTTCAGCTGGCTGCGCATGTGGTCGATGTTCTTGTAGGTCCAGGCGGCCGGCGCGGTCTTGTTCTTGATCGCGGCGTTTTCCGCTGGCAGGCCGAACGCGTCCCAGCCCATCGGCTGCAGGACGTTGTGGCCGGTCATGCGCTTGTAGCGGCTGATCACGTCGCCGATCGTGTAGTTGCGCACGTGGCCCATGTGCAGCGCACCGGACGGATACGGAAGCATCGACAGGCAGTAGTACTTCGGCTTGTCCGAGGCTTCATCGACCTCGAAGGCACGGGTAGCATCCCAGTACTGCTGGGCGGCGGATTCAACCTGCTGCGGATCGTAAACGTTGGGTTCGACGCTGGTCATGTAACACGCGGTTGCGGCGGCAAAGCGGTACAGCGTACCGCAGTGCGGCAAATGGCTCCAATCCTGCCTGCCGGACGGGCGCGCGGCGCGGCTGCGGGAAGCGTCTCAGCGCCCGCGCGACAGAGGCAGGGCCAGGGCCAGCCAGAGCGCCCAGCAGGCAAAGGCCAACCGCTGCGCCAGCGCCGCCGGCAGTACCCCCGGCAGGCCGAACGCCAGCAGGCCGGCACCGATTCCGCAGGCCAGCGTCAGCAGGCCCAGCCTGCGCCCGCCGGAATGCCGCAGCCGTGCCGCGCCCAGCATCACGCTGCCGGCGACAAAGGCCAGTGCCCAGACCATCCACACGCTGGCGTGCAGCTTGCTGGCAGGGCCCTGCATGCCCATCTGGTCTTCAAAATCCAGCGGCAGCAGGCCCATCGCGATGAAGGCGAGACCGGCCAGCAGCAGCATCTGGCTGCCCACGCGTGCCGTCCATGCGGCGTCCACCGGCAGCTGCCGGCGCAGGCGCTCGGCCACGACCACCGCCAGTGCACCCGGCAGCACCAGGCCCAGCAGGTTGAAGCCCAGCGCATGGGGGATGCCGTGCGCGCCCAGCCAGGTCACCGGATGCATCGCCTGCGAATAGTCCGGCAGGGCCGCACCGAAGCCGGCCACCGACAGCACGAACAGGGCTGCGGCGAGCATGCCTACCCAACGATCCAGCCGAACCACGGACATTGCAGCCACTCTTCAGGAGAACATCAGGCCATTGTCACGGCAGCCGGCACCTGCGCCAAGCCGTCCGCGATTTCATGGTGGGCGTGACCGCAGGGTTGAGACCGGCAAGGTTCGTCACCATAGAATCGGTCTCCAGATGCCGAACGATGCCCCATGACCGAGACGACCTACGTATTCGATGCCACCACTGCCACCTTCGAGGCGGAAGTGCTGCAGAAGTCGCTGCAGACGCCGGTCCTGGTGGATTTCTGGGCGACCTGGTGCGAGCCGTGCAAGACCCTCGGCCCGATGCTGGAGAAGCTGGCCGGCGAATACAACGGCGCGTTCGAGCTGGCCAAGGTCGACGTGGACAAGGAACAGCAGATCGCGGCGGCCTTCCAGATCCGTTCGGTGCCCACCGTGTTCCTGGTCAAGGGTGGGCAGCTGGTGGACGGCTTCCCCGGCGCCCTGCCGGAAGGCCAGCTGCGCGAATTCCTGGCCCAGCACGGCGTTGTGCCGGCTGATGTCGGCGACACCATCGCCGAAGACGAAGCGCCGCTGGACCCGCAGGCGCAGGTCGACGTGCTGCGCGCGCAGATCGCCGCCGAGCCGGACAAGGATGAGCTGAAGCTCGACCTGGCCCTGGCGCTGCTGCAGGTCGGCGGCGTGGACGAGGCCGCTACCCTGATCGATGCCCTGCCCGCCAACCTGGCCACCGATGACCGCGCCGTGCGTGGCCGCGCCCGGCTCTCCTTCGCCGCCGCGCTGAAGGATGCCCCGCCCGCCGAGGAGCTGGATGCGCGCATCGCCGCCGACGGCAAGGATCTGCAGGCACGCCACCTGCGGGGTGTGCAGCTGCTGCTGGCCGGCGAGGACGAAGCTGCGCTGGAACAGTTCCTGGAGATGCTGCGGATCGACCGCAGTTTCCAGGAAGGACTGCCGCGCAAGGCCCTGATCGATGCGTTCAACGTCATCGCCGATGAAGACCTGGTCGGCCGTTCGCGGCGCCGGATGGCCTCCCTGCTGTTCTGAACGGCACCGGCATCGTTCAGAATCCCTGCACTGAACGCGGGCAATAATGCCCGCGATGGTGGCCCCCAGGGCCGCCACGATCCGTTCGGGGGGATGAGGTCGGGGCCATGGGGTCTTGCTGCTGCGCCCCCGCTTTGCCGGGACAGCTATCCGTGACCGTTGGCCGCTCGTCGTCTTTCATCAAGTATTTCCTGCGCACACTGCTGTGTGCCCTCTGCCTGTGGCCGGCGCTCGCCGGCGCGCAGGACTGGAACTACCGGGTCCGCCCCGGCGATACCCTGTGGGATCTCGGCGCGGCCTACCTCAAGCCCAGCATCGGCTGGCAGCAGCTGCAGCAGCACAACCGCATCGACAACCCGTACCGGCTGCCGCCGGGTGAACTGCTGCGCTTCCCGATCGGCTGGCTGCGCGTTGAGCCCGCCCCGGCGCGGGTACTGGCCGTGCGTGGGCAGGTTGAACTGAGCGCGGCCGATGGCAGCAGCAGCCGCGCCGTGCGCGCAGGCGAACAGCTGCACATCGGCGACGCGATCCAGACCAAGGCCGATTCCAGCATCACCCTTGAGTTCGCCGATGCGTCGCGCTTGCAGCTGCGCGAATACTCACGCCTGCGCCTGGACCAGCTCAGCCGCTATGGCCGCACCGGCATGGTCGATACCCGCCTGCGCCTGCAGCAGGGGCGCGCCAGCAACCGGGTCACCCCTGCGCGCGGGCCGGCCTCGCGCTACATCATCGATGCCCCTACGGCCACCAGCAGCGTGCGCGGCACCGTGTTCCGGGTCAGCGCCGGCGATGATGCCCATGCCGGTGCCACTGAGGTACTGGAGGGCAAAGTGCAGGTCGGCAACCCGCATGGCCAGCGTCTGGTGCACCCCGGCCAAGCCAGCCGCAGCGCCGGCAGCGGAACGGCGCCCGAAGCGGTTTCCGGTTTGCTGCCGGCACCGCGCCTGCGTGCCGATGCGACCCGTCTGGGGGCCCTGCCGGCCCAGCTCGCGTGGGAGCCGGTGACCGGCGCCGATCACTACCGTGTGGAAGTCGTGCAGGCCGCCACCCCGGAAATCCTGTTGTTTGCCGCCGACACCGCCGACACCCGGCTGCTGATCGGCGAGCTGCCGCCAGGAACGCTGCGCCTGCTGCTGCGGGCGGTGGATGCACAGGGTGTGGAAGGCCTGGATGCCAGCGAGGATTTCGTCCTCGACGACCAGCCGCCTCCGCCGCTGACCATTTCCCCGCTGCAGGGACAGGCGGTCAACAGCGACCGTCCCCGCTTCCACTGGAGCCAGGCGCCCGGGGCCAGCAGCAGCGTGCTGCAGGTGGCCGACGAGCCGCAGTTCCTGCAGCCGCTGCGCGAGCAGAGCACCGGCGGCACCGACCTGCGCCTGGGCCAGCCGCTGCCTCCCGGCCAGTACTACTGGCGGGTCGCTTCGCGTGATGACCAGGGCCACCAGGGTCGCTACGGCCAGGCACTGACGCTGCAACTGACCGATGAACCGGTAGACCCGGCACTGCAGCCGCCCGAAGCCACCGATGGCGAGCTGACCCTGCGCTGGCAGGCGGGAAGCGACGGGCAGCGCTACCGCGTGCAGGTCGATCGCCGCGGCGACTTCAGCGCGCCGCTGCTCGATACTACCGTCGACCAACCGCAGGTCAGTTTCAAGCGCCCGTGGCGCGGCACGCTGCACATCCGCGTGCAGTACATCGATGACGACGGCCATGCTGGCCCGTTCTCGCCCGCCCAGCAGGTCAAGCTGCCGTGTCGCCTGTGCTACGGCGCCAGCGGTGGTGCCCTGCTGCTGTGGCTGTTGCTGTGAGGCGCTCGCCGCTGCCGTGGTCGCGACGGATCCTGCTGGCCCTGCTGGCGGGCGTAGCGACGGCGGTGGTCAGCCATGGCCAGTGGCTGTGGCGGCAGGACGAAAGCGCGTACGACCTGATGGTCGGCAGCTGGGATTACCGCCCCGACCCCAGCGTGCTGATCGTGGCCATCGACGAAGGCAGCCTGCAGCGGCTGGGCCAGTGGCCGTGGCCGCGCTCGATGCATGCCCGCCTGCTGGACCGCTTGACCGACGCCGGTGCCGAGCGCGTCGCGCTGGACCTCATGCTGTCCGAGCCCGACCGTCGCGATGCGCGCCAGGATGCCGAGCTGGCAGCGGCGATCCGTCGCAACGGCCGTGTGGTGCTGCCGGTGCTGGCCGCGCCGGCCGCCGGCGACCGCATGGCCGAGGAGATGCTGCCGATCCCGCTGATTGCCGCCAGCGCTGCCGCCATCGGCCACAGCGACGTTGAAGTCGACGGCGATGGTGTCGCCCGCGGGGCCTACCTGCACGCCGGCATCGGCCAAGCGCACTGGCCGGCACTCGGCCTGGCGTTGACCGGCCTGCCGCCGCAACGCGCACAGGGCCTGCCCGACCCCGACCCGGCGCTGGACTCGCCCTATCAATGGCGCCGCAATGATTACGTACGCGTGCGTTATGCCGGGCCACCGGAACGCTTGCCGCAGGTGTCCTACGCCGATGTGCTGGAAGGGCGCGTGGATGCCTCGATGCTGCGTGGCAGGCGCATCGTGGTGGGCATGACGGCCAGCGGCATCGCCCTCCGCCTGTTGACCCCCACCACCCGCGAATACTGGATGAGCGGCAGCGAGTACCAGGCCAACATCGCCTCGATGCTGCTGCAGGACAAGCAGATCAACGTGTTGCCCCGCGCCTGGCAGGACGCCCTGGCCGGCCTGCTGGTGGCCATGTGCGTGCTGCTGCTCGGGCTGCGCCTGCCCTGGGTAGTTGCGCTGTGCTCGCTGCCGGCCGCGCCGCTGCTGAGCTGGCTGCTGCTGCGCACCGGCAGCCTCTGGTGGGCGCCGGCCAGCGCTCTGCTCGGCGTCGTGCTGGTGCTGACGGCGTGGGCGACCTGGCGCATCGCCTCCTGGCACCGCCAGGCCAACCGTGATGCGCTGACCGGACTGGGCAACCGCCTGCGCTTCGAACAGTCGCTGCAACAGGAATGCGATGCGGCACGCCGCAGTGGCAAGCCACTGACCCTGGCCCTGATCGACGTCGACCACTTCAAGCACCACAACGATCGTCATGGCCACCAGGTCGGCGATCGCGTGCTGTGCGAAGTGGCCCGCCTGATCCAGGCGCATGCCCGGCGCCCCCGTGACATGGCTGCCCGCTACGGCGGCGACGAGTTCGCACTGGTGTTGCCCGACACCCCGGTTGAAGGCGCGCGGCAGGTGATCGAAGACCTGATCTCCTGCATCCGCGCCCTGCCGCCGCCCGGCGATGGCAGCGACACAGGCGTCACCCTGACCATCGGCGTCTATACCCGTGTGCCTGACGGCGACCTGCAACCGCATCATTTCGTCGAAGGCGCCGACAACGCGCTGTACCGGGCCAAGGACAATGGCCGCGACGGCTACGTGATCGACGGCGGCACGCCCGGACCGTAACGCCCGGCAGGCCTGTCGGGGCGCTGCGGGCTACAACATACGCATGCGAATGGTTAGACTGGGCGCCCCGTCCCCTGCCCGGTTCCCGCATGAAAGCCAGCACGTTCCGCTTCGGCATCAACCTGTGGCCACCGTTCCTGTTCACCGGCATCCATGTCACCCGGATCACCCCGGACTACCGGCAGATCGACGTGGAACTGCGCCTGCGCCCCTGGAACCGCAACTACGTCGGCACCCACTTCGGTGGCAGCCTGTTTGCGATGACCGATCCGTTCTGGATGCTGGGCCTGATGCACACCCTGGGCCGCGACTATTACGTCTGGGATCGCGCCGGTGCGATCGATTTCCTCAAGCCCGGTCGTGGAACGGTGCGCACGTCTTTCCGCATCGACGATGCACTGCTGGATGAACTGCGCACGGCGGCGGCTGGTGGCGAAAAAGTGCTGCGCTGGTTCAGCAACGACGTGGTCGACGAAGCCGGCGAGGTGGTTGCGCAGGTACGCAAGCAGGTCTATGTGCGCCTGAAGCCACACGCACGGTAAAGCGGGCCGGCTGACGCCCGGCTATCCTCTGCAGCCCTGCCATGGAGGCTGCAATGCGCCTTTTCTTCCTTGCTGCGGCACTGACCGCCCTGCCCTTCGCCGCCACTGCACTGGACGTGCCGCCGGTGCGCTATCCCGCCGTGCCCGCGCACGCCGCCACGGCCGAGGGTTTCGTACCTGCCGGCTGGACGCTGGAATACAGGATCGAAGGCGACCTCGACCAGGACGGGCGCGCAGACCTCGCGCTGGTGCTGCGCCAGCAGGACCCGCGCAACATCATCGAGCACGATGGGTTTGGCCCTTCGCCGTATGACAGCAACCCGCGCATCCTCGCCATCGCCTTCGCGCGACCGTACGGTTACGTGCTGGCCGCGCAGAACCACACGCTCATTCCACGGCCGGACTCGCCCGTGCTCAGCGATGCGCTGGCCGAAGGCACCGGCGTGTCGATCCAGCGCGGCGCACTGCGGGTTGGGTTGTACTCGTTCTCCAGCGCGGGCAGCTGGTCGATGGGCACCACCACGTTCACGTTCCGCTGGCAGGAAGGCAACTTCGCGCTGATCGGCTACGACCGCGACACGATGATGCGCAATTCCGGGCAGACCGAGGGCCTCAGCGTGAACTACTCCACCGGCAAGGTGAAGCTGACCGAAGGCAGCATGCAGGACGACAAGGAACAGGTGCGCTGGCAGACCCTGCGTGACCGCAAGCACTGGACGCTGGACAGCGTCGGTGATGGCTGGGCGTTCAATCCGCTCGGCGACGGCAGCTGAGCGCGGGTCAATCCGCCCGCAACGGCATCGACAGATGCGGGCCTTCGCCTTCGCGCGCAGGTCCGCGCCGCAGCAGCTGCAGGTAGCGGCCATCGGCAGATACCTCGGGCGTGCGGGCGTGCGAACGCCATTGCGCCGGCAACCGCGCCAGCGCCTCGCCGGCGGGCCCGGGCTGCAGCCGCAGCCAGCGCTGCGCGCCGAGCAGGCGGATCATCGCCGCCGTATCCTGGCTGCGCGCCGCGTACGGCGCATAGTGCGGCCCGGCGATGTCGCTCAACGTGCATCCCAGCGGATTGGCCATGCAGCGCACATCCCATCCGAGTGGTGGCGACACAGGGAGCGGGACGTCGGCCGCCAGCGCCGTGGCGGCAGCAGGCCGGCATGCCCAGCCGAAATTGCCGGCGATCCGGGCCAGGGTGTGGTCGCGATCCAGCAGCAGACGGCTGCCTGCTGTCTGCGTGGACGCTTCCACCGCCGCCTTGTTCATCGCGAATTCGCCCTGCATCGCCTGGCACAGGCTCTGCTCGTTCGCGTCCAGTGGCTGCAGCGCCGCCTCGCAGGGGACGGGCAGCGCGTAATCCGGCGATTGCTCGACCAGCATCTCGCCAAGCAGTGCGGCATGGGTCCGCACCACGGCGGCGCCCATCATGCTGTCCACCAGCGTACTGCCGGTCCGCATCAACCGCCGACCAAACCGCACCGCGCTGCAGCTGCCCTCGATGGCACCGGCGACATCGCCCTGCAGATAGGCCAATGCCTGTGCACTGGCCCCATCCAGCAGCGGCGCGTAGGCCGGCAGAGGCAGCAGCTCGCTTCCGCTGGGCCTGAACGGGGAATCGAAGCGATCGTAGTCCGCCATCCGGGCCAGTCGCTCGTGCAGGTCGGCATGCCCCGCGTGGGCGTCAGCGAAGCGCTGCGGATCAGCGCGTACCTGGGCCAGGCAGCCGACCGGCCCGACTGCACAACGACCTGAGCGGCCCGGATTCAACGGTGCGTGCCTGGCGGCCAGCACCGACGCTTGCGACGCCTGCGCGGGCGCCGTCTGCCAGCGCTGCAGATCTTCGGCCAATGCCGCCTCACGCTGGGCCAGGTCCAGCCCATCGAAGGGCAGCGTCCACAGCAGGGCGAAGCCGTTCCTGCCCTCGCTGCGATGCGCGGCTTCAAGCAGGCGGACATCCTGCCGCTGGGCGGCCGACAACGGCCAGAACCTCGACAGCAGCCATGCCGCGATGGCGATCACCAGCAGACCCAGCATTGCCCAACCCAACCACCGCAGCATCCTCAACACAGCATCCCTTCCCTGCATGGCCAGCGCCGCCAACGGGCAGCGTAAACGAGCGGCCGCGACCGCTACAATGCGCGCATGTCGCTCGATGCCCCCGCCCTGGTTCCCCGTCCCTCCCTGCAGCGCCTGTTCCTGACCGGCCTGCTGACCCTGTTGCCGATCTGGCTGACCTGGGTGGTGGTCAAATTCGTGTTCGTGCTGCTGTCGGGCATCTCCAGCCCGCTGGTGGTGCCACTGTCCGAACAGATCGCGACCAGCTTCCCGCATTACCTCGGCTGGGTCCGCGCCGAATGGATCCAGAACACCATTGCCCTGCTGGCCACCCTGCTGGTGATCCTGGCGGTGGGCGTGGCCAGCCGCCGCGTGGTCGGCCAGCGCCTGCTGCGCTGGGTCGGCGCGGTCATCAAGCGCATTCCGCTGGCCAGCATCATCTATGACAGCGCCAAGAAGCTGCTGGACATGCTGCAGACCGAACCGGGCAGTACCCAGCGCGTGGTGCTGATCGACTTCCCGCACCGCGACATGAAGTCGGTGGGCCTGGTCACCCGGGTCATCAAGGAACAGGGCACCGACCGCGAACTGGCGGCCGTCTATGTGCCGACCACGCCGAACCCGACCTCGGGTTATCTGGAGATCGTGCCTGTCGAACTGCTCACCCCGACCGACTGGACGGTGGACCAGGCAATGAGCTTCATCATTTCCGGCGGTGCAGTGGCACCAGCCAGCGTTCCGTTCACCCGCGCCGGCGATCGTTCCGAATGAGCGAGGCGTCGCACGCGCGCCCGCTGCAGGACCGCGCGGTCCTGCTGTTCATCGTGCTGGCTGCGTTCTTCTGCGGCAACGCGGTGCTGGCCGAACTGATCGGGGTGAAGATCTTCGCCCTGGAAGACACCCTCGGCATCGACCCGCTGAACTGGAACCTGTTCGGCCAGACCGGCTCGTTGAGCTTCACCGCCGGCACGCTGCTGTGGCCGGTGGTGTTCATCATGACCGACACCATCAACGAATTCTTCGGCAAGCGCGGGGTGCGTTTCATCTCGTGGCTGGCGGTGGTGCTGATCGCCTACGGTTTCCTGTTCGCCTTCGCGGCGATCTCGCTGGCACCGGCCAGCTGGTGGGTGACCTCGATGGATGCCCACGGCGTGCCCGATTACCAGGCCGCGTTCGCGGCGGTGTTCGGACAGGGCATGTGGACCATCGCCGGTTCCCTGGTGGCGTTCCTGTTCGGCCAGTTGATCGACGTGGCGGTGTTCCACCGCATCCGCCAGGCAACCGGCGAGCGCCATGTATGGATGCGTGCAACGGGTTCCACCGCGGTCTCGCAGCTGGTGGACAGCTTCGTTGTGATCTGGATCGCCTTCGTGCTTGGCCCGCAGCACTGGCCGACATCGCTGTTCCTGGCAGTGAGCAGCGTCAACTACGTCTACAAGATGGGCTTTGCGATCGCCCTGATTCCGTTGCTGTACCTGATGCGGCGTGCAATCACCCGCTATCTGGGCGAACACCGCGCCGCCGACCTGCGCGCTGCGGCCGCGGCTGACTGAAGCCCCAGCGACGCGCAAGCTGACTGCGCCCCCACGCTGGCCGTACGCGCGCGGATCGTGCAAGCTCCACGGTCTGTGTTCCACGGAAGCTTCTTGATGCCGTATTCCCCCCGCGTCCTGGCCGCCGCCATCGCCGCGTTGTTCCTGTTCAGCGCCGTTCCGCCGGCCGAAGCAGCGAAGAAGAAGGGCAGCCGCCCCGCCGCCGCGCAGACCCGCCAGGCGGCCAAGCCGAAGGCCCGCGCCGGCACACGTGCCACCACGCCCGCCCGCGGCAGTTCGGCGCGCCGCGCCGCGCCGCGCCCGGTCGCCCCTGCCCGTGCGGTGCCCAAGCAGGTGCAGCTGGAGCGGCTGTACGAGGAATACTGGGATGCCTCCATGCGGTTGAACCCGCTGCAGGCCACCTTCCAGGGCGAGCCGCGCTACAACGACCAGCTGCCCAACATCCTTTCTGCCGCCTGGCGCCAGCAATCGCACGACTTCACTACCGAATGGCTGGGCAAGGTCGAGAAGATCGGCAGCGACGGCCTGCAGGGGCAGGACCTGCTCAGCTACGAGATCTTCGTGCGTGATGCCCGCGCTTCGCTGGCCGCCGAGCGTTATCCGAGCTGGATGATGCCGATCAGCCAGTACTACAACGTCGGCAGCATCATGGCCATCCTCGGCGCCGGTGCTGGCGCACAGCCGTTCAACACGGCCAAGGACTACGACACCTGGTCGCGACGCTCGCTGGGCATCCCCGACCTGTTCGAGCAGGCCATCGACAACATGCGCCAGGGCATGAAGGCCGGCGTGGTGCAGCCGCGCGACCTGATGGAAAAGGTACTGCCGCAGCTGGACGCGGTGATCAAGCCGACCGCCGAAGAGAGCATCTTCTGGTCGCCGATCCGGACCATGCCCGAGTCCATCTCCGCCGAAGACAAGGCGCGCATCAGCGCCGAGTACAAGCGCATGATCGAACTGCGCATCATGCCGGCCTACCGCGCCCTGCGTGGCTTCATCGCCACCGAATACCTGCCTGCCACGCGCAGCAGCAGCGGCCTTGGCGCACTTCCCGACGGCCAGGCCTGGTACGCCAACCTGATCGTGCAGACCACCGCCAGCCAGCAGACCGCCGCGCAGCTGCATGCGCTGGGCGAGCAGCGTGTGCAGGAGCTGCAGGCGCAGATCACCACGGTGATGCGCGACGGCAAGCTGCGCAGTTCGCAGGCCAAGCTGCTGCGCAGCATGCGCAACGACCGCCAGTTCCAGTACAGCGATGCCAACGCGCTGCTCAACCGTTACCGGCAGGTGCAGCAGCAGGTCGATGCACGCCTGCCGCAGGTACTGGACACCCTGCCGAAGGCGCCGCTGCAGATCCGTGCAGTGGAACCGGAGCGTGCCATGACCGCCGCCGCAGCCTCCTACCAGCCGTCGCCGCCGGGACAACCCGGCGTGCTGTTCGTCAACACCCGCGACTTGCCCAGCCGCAAGCGCTGGAACGTGCCGGTGCAGTACCTGCACGAAGCCATTCCCGGCCACCATGTGCAGCTGGGCCTGCAGCAGGAATTGACCAAGCTGCCGCGCTTCCGCCGCCTCGGCGGTGACCTTGCCTTCGTCGAAGGCTGGGGCCTGTATGCGGAAACCCTGGGCGACGAGCTCGGCGCGTACACCGATCCGTACGACCGCATCGGCTATCTGTATTCGCGCCTGCTGCGCGCCGCGCGCGTGGTCGCCGATACCGGCGTGCATGCGCAGGGCTGGAGCAAGCAGCAGGCCGTGACCTATCTGCAGAAAACCGTGGACATGAGTGCTGACGATGCCAACGCGGAAGTGGAACGGATCATGGCCCAGCCTGGCCAGGCGCTGTCCAACGTCGCCGGCCTGACCACGATCATCGCCCTGCGCGACAAGGCCAAGGCACGCCAGGGCGCTGCGTTCGACCTGCGCCGCTTCCATGCCGAAGTGCTGAAGGACGGTTCGATGCCGCTGGATGTACTGGACCACAAGATCGAACGCTGGCTGGCGCAGCCGGCCGCTGCAACGCCTGCGCCCGCGCCCTGACCGCCACGGAGCTGCCATGCGCCCTGCCGCCCTGCTGTGTGCCACGGTTCTCGCTCTGCTGCCGTCGATAGCGTTGGCAGCGGCACCGCTGGCACCTCCGGATGCAGGCATCGATGGACTGATGCAGGCCTACGACGGCCAGGTGCCGGGCGCAGCGGTGCTGGTGCTGCACGACGGGCAGCCGGTGTTCCGTCGCGGCTACGGCCTGGCCGTGGTTGAAGATGGCAGCGCAGTCACGCCGGCCAGCAACTTCCGCCTGGCCTCGGTCAGCAAGCAGTTCACCGCTGCGGCGGTGCTGTTGCTGGTCGAGGACGGCCGCCTGGAGCTGGACCAGCCCGCGCGGCGCTGGCTGCCGGAACTGCCGCCCGCTGCTGCCGGCATCACCCTGCGCCAGTTGCTGTCGCACACCAGCGGCCTGCTGGACTACGAAGACCTGATGGACCCTGCCGACACCCGGCAGGTGCACGACACCGATGTGCTGGCGCTGTTGGCCCGCGAAGATCGACTCGCCTTCGCACCCGGCAGCCAGTACCGCTACAGCAACAGCGGCTACGCACTGCTGGCGCTGATCGTCGGCCGCGCCGCCGGCAGCGACTTTGCCAGCTTCCTGCAGCAGCGCATTTTCCAGCCGCTGGGCATGGCGCATACCGTCGCCCACCAGGACGGGGTCGACCGGGTCGCGCAGCGTGCCTGTGGCTACAGCGAAGTTGACGGACGTTGGCAACGTACCGACCAGAGCACCACCAGCGCCGTGCTCGGCGATGGTGGCATCTACTCCTCGCTGGACGACCTCGCCCGCTGGGACGCGGCCCTGTACGACGACCGCCTGCTGTCGGCCGCATCACGCAAGGCCATGTTCAGCCCGGCCACCGCCACCACCGAAGCGGACGTACCGCACTACGGCTTCGGCTGGCGCCTGAACCGCCGCATGCACTGGCACAGTGGCGAGAGCATCGGCTTCCGCAACGTGATCCTGCGCTACCCGGACAAGCACCTGACAGTCATCGTGCTGAGCAACCGCAACGCACCCGAACCCTATCCGCTGGCGCTGAAGATCGCCCAGCGCTGGCTGGACACCCTGCAATGACCACCACGACCACCGGCCTGCTGGGCATCCACCATGCCGCACTGATCTGCAGCGACTACGCCCGCTCGAAAGACTTCTACGTGCGCGTGCTGGGCCTGCGCATACTGGCCGAGAACCACCGCGCGGCACGCGACTCGTGGAAACTGGACCTGGCCCTGCCCGATGGCGGCCAGCTGGAACTGTTCTCCTTCCCCTCGCCCCCCCCACGGCCCAGCCGCCCCGAAGCCCAGGGCCTGCGCCATCTCGCGTTCCGGGTAGCCGCGCTGGAACCCTTCGTCGAACGCCTGGCCCGCCACGGCGTGGAATGCGAACCGATCCGCGTGGACGAATACACCGGCCGCCGCTTCACCTTCTTCGCCGACCCCGACGACCTGCCACTGGAGCTGTACGAGACCGGCTGAGCGATTTTCAATCGACAAGCATTCATCAACGCATGACATGGATCTGCGTGTCGACCAAGGTCGACACCCACCAAGAGCAGGCAACGCCATTCCAACCGATCGCGGAACCTGTCGAAGGCGGGGTGGGTCCGGTTGCGGGGGTGTCCGCGGCATGGATGCCGCGGCCAAGCCCCCATGGATGGGTTTACGGCGTCCCCCGCAACCGGACCCACCCCGCCATCCCACGGAATGCACGCTGTTGCTGTGCTGTTGCTGTTGCCGTAGCGGGTGCCGGGTGCAACCCGGCCCAAGCCCCCCTTCCCCATACCCCGCCGAATGGGTATACAGTCGACCCGTACCGGCATCGTGCCGGAATGAACCCTGGGAGGGGACCATGCGCAAGACCTTCAAGACCCTGCTGCTGGCGCTGCCGCTGTGCCTGGCCGCGCTCTCCGCGCAGGCCGCCGACAGTGCCGCCGGCCGCTGGAAGACCATCGACGACAAGACCGGCAAGGTGAAGTCGATCGTCGAGATCAGCCAGGCCGCCAACGGCACGCTGTCCGGCAAGGTGGTCGAGATCCTGCACTCGGACAAGGGCCCGAACCCGGTCTGCGATGGTTGCGAGGGCGCCAACAAGAACAAGCCGGTGAAGGGCATGACCATCCTCTGGAACCTGAGCCAGGACAAGGGCACCACCAGCAAGTGGTCCGGTGGCACCATCCTCGACCCGGCCAACGGCAAGACCTACCGCTCGAAGATCGAGCTGCAGCCGGGCGGCGGCAAGCTGGACGTGTCCGGCTGCATCGCCTTCATCTGCCGCGCGCAGACCTGGGTCCGCGAGTAAGCGTCACGGCCCCGGCAATGCCCTGGTGACCCGGCTCCGGCCGGGTCACCGCGTTGCGGGCATGCGATAATCCCCGGTTCCCCCTGGCTGCACCCCGTGACCATGACCCGTACCGCGCTCGTCACCACCGCCCTGCCCTACGCCAACGGCCCGCTGCACCTGGGCCACCTGGTCGGCTACATCCAGGCTGACATCTGGGTGCGGGCGCGTCGAATGAGTGGCGGCAAGGCCTGGTTCGTGTGCGCCGACGACACCCACGGCACGCCGATCATGCTGGCTGCGGAAAAGGCCGGGGTCACCCCGGAAACCTTCATCGCCAACATCCAGGCCAGCCACGAGCGCGATTTCGCCGCCTTTGGCGTCGCCTTCGACCATTACGACTCGACCAACTCCGCCGCCAACAAGGCGCTGACCGAAGCGTTCTACCTGAAGCTGGAAGCGGCCGGCCACATCAGCCGCCGTTCGGTGGCGCAGTTCTACGACCCGGCCAAGGGCATGTTCCTGCCCGACCGCTACGTCAAGGGCATCTGCCCGAACTGCGGCAGCGCCGACCAGTACGGCGACAACTGCGAGGTCTGCGGCGCCACCTATGCGCCGACCGACCTGAAGGAGCCGCGCTCGGTGATCTCCGGGGCCACCCCGGAAATGCGCGATTCGGAGCACTTCTTCTTCGAGGTCGGCCATTTCGACGGCTTCCTGCGCGACTGGCTGGCCGGCGATGTCGCCCTGCCGGGCGTGAAGGCCAAGCTGGGTGAATGGCTCAACGCCGAAGGCGGCCTGCGTGCGTGGGACATCTCGCGCGATGCGCCGTACTTCGGTTTCGAGATTCCCGGCCAGCCGGGCAAGTATTTCTACGTCTGGCTGGACGCGCCGATCGGCTACCTGTCCAGCTTCCAGACCCTGTGCAGCAGGATCGGCGAGGATTTCGAAGCGCATCTGCGCGCCGGCAGCAGCACCGAGCTGCATCATTTCCTCGGCAAGGACATCGTCAATTTCCATGGCCTGTTCTGGCCGGCAGTGCTGCACGGCACCGGCCACCGCGCGCCGACCCGCCTGCACGTCAACGGCTACCTGACCGTCGATGGCGCGAAGATGAGCAAGTCGCGCGGCACCTTCGTGATGGCGCGTACGTTCCTCGATGCCGGCCTGGAGCCGGAGGCACTGCGTTACTACTTCGCCGCCAAGTCCGGTGGTGGCGTCGACGACCTCGACCTGAACCTGGGCGACTTCATCGCGCGCGTCAACGCCGATCTGGTCGGCAAGTTCGTCAACCTCGCCAGCCGCTGCGCCGGTTTCATCAGCAAGCGCTTCGATGGCCAGTTGGCCGCGCAGCTGCCCGACGCGGCGCAGTACCAGCGCTTCGTCGATGGCCTGGCGCCGATCCGTGAGGCGTACGAGCGCAACGACCCGGCCGCGGCGATCCGCCTGACCATGACCCTGGCCGACGAAGCCAACCGCTACATCGACGACGTCAAGCCGTGGGTGATCGCCAAGCAGGAAGGCGCCGATGCGCAGCTGCAGGCGGTCTGCAGCCAGGGCCTGAACCTGTTCCGCGTACTGGTCACCGCCCTGAAGCCGGTGCTGCCGGCCACCGCCGCGCAGGCCGAGGCCTTCCTGGCCGCGCCGGTGAATGACTGGACCGAGCTGGCGCAGCCGCTGCTGGGCCACCGCATCACCGACTACACCCCGCTGTTCACCCGTATCGACCCGAAGAAGATTGACGCCATGATCGACGCCTCCAAGGACACCCTGACCACCCCCGCCCCCGCTGCCAAGGTTGAAGCAAGCAAGCCTGCCGCACCGGTAGTGGCCAAGGACGAAGCAAAGAGCGCCGACGCGCCGGCCTACATCGGCATCGACGACTTCGCCAAGCTCGACCTGCGCATCGGCAAGGTGCTGGTGTGCGAGTTCGTGGAAGGCTCGGACAAGCTGCTGCGTTTCGAACTGGATGCCGGCGACCTCGGCAAGCGCCAGATCTTCTCCGGCATCCGCGCCAGCTACGGCGAGCCGGAAGCGCTGGTCGGCCGCAGCGTGGTGTTCATCGCCAACCTGGCACCGCGCAAGATGCGCTTCGGCCTGAGCGAAGGCATGATCCTGTCGGCCGGTTTCGATGGCGGCGCGCTGGCGCTGCTGGACGCCGACAGCGGCGCGCAGCCGGGCATGCCGGTTCGTTGATGCAGTACGGGCGCGGCCCTGGCCGCGCCCGGTCATGAGCACCGCGAAGGGAGGTACCGTGATGGGAGATGCTGCGTTGGAACTGGCGCTGTTCGACTTCGACCACACTGTCACCACCTGCGACACCTATGGCCGCTTCCTGCGCCGGGTCGCCACCGCCGAACAGCTGGCACAGGCCTGGTGGAAAGTCGGCCCGTGGCTGCTGGCCTACAAGCTGAAACTGATCTCCGCCGAGCGCATCCGCGCACGGGTGACCCGGTTGACCTTCAGCGAGCGCCACGCCGATGACATCGAGACGCTGGCTGCGGGCTTCTCCCGCGAGTTCCTGCCCGATGTCGTGCGACCGGAAATGCTGGAGCAGATCCGTTGGCACAAGGAGCAGCAGCACACCGTGGTGGTGGTGTCCGGTTCACTGGACCTGTACCTGCGGCCGTGGTGCGAACAACTGGGCCTGCAGCTGATCTGCAATCGACTGGAAAGCGAAAGCGGACGCCTGACCGGCCGCTACGCCGGTGGCGATTGTGGTCCGCGCAAGGTCGAGCACATCCGCCGCCAGTTCGACCTGTCACGCTACACACGCATCCATGCCTACGGTGACAGCGCGGAGGATCGCCCGATGCTGGCCCTGGCGCACGAGCGCTGGTACCGCGGCAAACCCCTGAAGTAACCCAACGCGCAGCCTTCGCCACGCATGAGCCTGATTCCGCCCCTGACCGAACGCCTGGACCGCTTGCTGCCGCAGACCCAATGCGGGCAATGCGGTTACGACGGCTGTCGCCCGTATGCGCAGGCGATGGCACGTGGCGAGGCAGGCGTGGATCGTTGTCCGCCCGGCGGCGATGCCGGTGCGCGGGCGTTGGCGCAGGTGCTGGGTGTGCCGGCGTTGCCGTTCGATCGCAGCCGGGGCGAGCACAAGCCGCCGCAGGTGGCGTTGATCGTGGAGGCTGACTGCATCGGTTGCACCAAGTGCATACAGGCGTGCCCGGTGGATGCGATCGTCGGCGGGGCGAAGTACATGCACACGGTGATTGCCGATCTGTGCACGGGGTGCGAGTTGTGTATTCCACCGTGCCCGGTGGATTGCATCGAGCTGGTGTTGGTGTAGGTTTTTTTTTGCGACGCCGCGGCGTCGCGTTGTGCTGAGAGCAGCAGCAACAGCAACGGCAACGGCAACGGCAACGGCAACGGCAACGGCTGGGAGCATCGGCTGCCTGGGCTTCAGGATCTGGGCGGGTGGGCGGAGGCAAGCGGGACACGCCGTGAACCCATCCATGGGGGCTCGATGGCGCCTTGCTCGTGTGCGCTATCCTGCGCACACGGCAAGACCTGGGTTGGGCGTCCTGCCCAACCCGCCAGGCGCATGCGCCTGGCCCATGGCGCCAACGGTCCCGCTTGCCCCCGCCCACCAGCCCCTGACAGATATCCGTGGCGGACGGTCGAGCAACTGCAATGCTATGGCTGGGGTGTTGGTGGGTGCGGACCTTGGTCCGCACTATCTGTCCGATGTCATGAACCCTCGTCGCAATCGACCTTTACCGTGCACGCTGGCAACTGCCGAATCAGGATGTCTGTCGCAGATTGCTCGATCATTCGCCCCCCCCTGCGCCAGCTGCGCTTGAGGCCCTTCAACAGCATGCAAAAATGCTGAAAGCGTCTTGATGGTGCGAGCAATGCAACTCGTCTGATTGGCATTGCGCAGCAGCAGGTTTACAGATGATGAGCCACCGAAAAAAGGTGGCCGGGCTTCGAAAACCCGCTTTGTCGAACGTTGTTTACGCTTGCCAGCCGGTGTCACCTTGCGTGGCGCCGGCTGGCAATCCGTCTGCCGGCTATGGCGGGCGGGGCGTGGGGGCCTTCGGGCCAGCCGGAGCGTTCGACACCGGTTTTCGAGCCACGTCTCCGTCCGCCACCTTTGAGTGGCGGCTACCGTCTGTCCTGCACGGAGCCTTGCCATGAACGCATCGGATTTCCCCCATCTGCACGCCTACCTCGGCCCGGCAGACGCCGACGAGGACACGGAACCGTCGCCATCGCTTGATCCCACCACGCTGGTTGCGACCCTGCGACGCATCGGTACCGGCGCCGCCGCTGACGGTCAGCCGTGGCCGGAGCGGTATCAACTTCCCAGCCGGTGCATGGCGCTGGCCGATGCCGATTGCGCGCTGGCCGGGCTGCGCGTGGTGCAGGAGGTCCTGCTGGCCGCCGAACGCACCCGGCAGAACGGCGCGCCGGAGGAGTACGTCGGCGACCGGGTCATGGAAGGCCTGATGCTGGCCTGCCTGGCCTTGTGCACGCAGGCAAGCACACGACTGCAGCCGCAGCTGTAACGGATGTTGCAGCGTCTGCCCCCCCGGCAAACGGGGTCAGATCCCTTTTCCGGAGCAAATGGGATCTGACCCCTGTCCGGTCATTACGGCACTGCCGCCGTAACGATGATCTCGACCTTCCATTCGGCGTGCGCAAGCTTGGCTTCAACCGTGGCACGGGCCGGTGTCGCGCCCTCCACCACCCACTCGTCCCACGCCTTGTTCATGCCCTCGAAATCGGCCATGTCGGCCAGGAAGATCTCCGCACGCAGCACGTGCTGGCGGTCACTGGCCACCAGCGCCAGCAGCTTGTCGATCTCGGCCAGCACCTGCCGGGTCTGGCCGGTGATGTCCTGGCTGGTGTCTTCCGGAATCTGGCCGGAAAGGTAGGCGACCTTGTTGTACACGGTCATCTCGGACATGCGCGGTCCGACGTCGTAACGCTCCATCATGGGCGTGGCTCCTGCGGGTGGTCTGGACTGCATTCTCACCCAGCCGGCGTTGGAAGTGTGTGCCCGGTGCGGCCACTGGATACCGCCACCACCAGCACAGCGGCAGTGCTGGTCAAACGGCGTGGACAGGCGCACGATGCGCCACGCCTGCGTTGACACCGCCCTCGCCCTTTCTGACGCACCCTTGCGCCGATGACCGCACCCACCGATTCCACTGCCTCCCCTTCCACACCGACCTGGAAGCGGGTCGTCACCATCGTCGTCCCGCTGCTGATCCTCGCGCTGGCCCTGCATGGGCTGGCCGGCGAATTCGACGAGCATGGCTACCGCGCCATCCGCCAGGCCTTCCGCGAGCTCAGCGCTGCGCAGATCGCGCTGACCGTGCTGCTCGGCCTGGCCAGCTACGCCTGCCTGATCGGCTTCGATGCGATCGGCCTGCGCCGCAGTGGCATCCGCGTGCACCCGGCACGGATCGGCATCACCGCCTTCCTCGCCCACACTCTGGGCCAGACCGTGGGCTTTGCCGCCCTCACCGGCGGCGCAGTGCGCCTGCGCGGCTACCGCAGCGCCGGCCTGGACCTGGCGCAGATCGGCCAGGTGGTGCTGATGAGCACGCTCGGCTTCATCTTCGGCGCGTGGCTGCTGATCGGCGTTGCGCTGTGCATGGAGCCGGCCGCTGCCGCGCTTGCGCTGCCGCTGGACCCCGGCGCGGTGCGCGTGGTCGGCATCGTCGCGCTGCTCGCCTATGCGGCCACCTTCGTCCTGGTCGGCCGCAACGGTCGCCAGTTCCGCATCTTCGGCCATGGCCTGTGGCTGCCCGACCGGCGCACCATGCTCGGGGTCACCGTGTTGAGCGTGGTTGAACTGGTCCTGGCCAGTGCCGCGTTCTATGTGCTGCTGCCCGATTCCACGCCGACCGGCCTGCCCGGTTTCGTCGGCCTGTATCTGGTGGCCGTGCTGGCCGGCCTGGTGTCGACGGTACCGGCCGGCCTTGGCGTGTTCGAGTGGAGCCTGCTGAAGCTGCTGCCGCAGGTGGCGCCGGCTGCAGTACTGGCGGCGGCATTGATCTACCGCGTCAGCTACTACGTGCTGCCGCTGCTGCTGGCCACCGTGCTGGCCCTGGCGCCCGCGCTGCGGCAGCCGCTGCAGGCCAGCGCAGGTGCCACCCGCGCCGGCTGGTACGCGCTGCGTCCGTGGTTGCCGCAGATCATCGCGCTGGCCGCCTTCAGTGTCGGTGCCGCGCTGGTCATCGACGGCACCCTGCCCACACCGCGACGGCACCTGATCAATGCCTCGCTGCCGATCCTGGAAACCTCGCACCTGATCGGCAGCCTGGCCGGCGTCGCCCTGCTGCTGATCGGCCAGGGCCTGGCCCGCCGCAGCCACGCGGCCTGGATGCTGGCGATGGCGATCTGCGTGATCGCACCGCTGCCGATCTGGCTGCGCGGTGGCCAACCGCTGATCGCCTTGTCGGCATTACTGGTGGCGATGGCGCTGTGGGCGGCGCGGCGCGAGTTCTATCGCCAGGGCGCGCTGCTGGACGAAGCCTGGTCGTGGCCATGGCTGCGCAACCTCGGCCTGGTGCTGGTGGCGGTGACGTGGCTGCTGTTCTTCACTTACAGCCACGTCGAATACCAGAACGAGCTGTGGTGGCAGTTCGCCGTGTCCGGCAATGCGCCGCGCGCGCTGCGTGCACTGCTGCTGGTGGCGATGGCGCTGGTGATGTTCGGCCTGGCGCGGCTGCTGCACAGCACGCGCAGCCCGCTGCCGCCTGCCGACGACGCAACCCTGCAGGCGCTGGCACCGGTGCTGGCCGGCGCCACCGACACCCAGGCCTGCCTGGTGCTGACTGCCGACAAGGCGGTGCTGCGCGATGAGCAGCACAAGGGCTTTGTGATGATGCAGCGCTACGGCGGCTCGCTGATCGCGATGGGCGATCCGGTCGGGCCACCGGAGGTGGCGCGCGCACTGATCTGGCGCTTCCGCGAAGAAGCCGACCGGCTCGGACTGCGCCCGGTGTTCTACCAGGTGGGTGAGGCGTATTGGCAGACCTATCTCGATCTCGGCCTGGGCCTGGTCAAGCTGGGCGAAGAGGCCATGGTGCCGCTGCACGACTTCGGTCTGGAAGGCCGCGAGCGTGCCGACCTGCGGCAAGCCTGGAACCGCGGCAAGCGCGGCGGGCTGTCCTTCCGCGTAGCACCGGCGGAAGAGATCCCTGCCCTGCTGCCACGCCTGCATGCGATTTCCAACGCCTGGCTGGAGGACAAGTCAGGCGACGAGAAAGGCTTCTCGCTGGGCAGCTACGACCCGGACTATCTCGTGCGTTTCCCGATCGCCCTGGTCGAAGCTGAAGGCCGGATCGTGGCCTTTGCCAACCTGTGGCAGGCACCGGCGGGCGCCGAACTGTCGGTGGATCTGATGCGCCACGTCAGCGACGCGCCGAAGGGCACGATGGATTTCCTGTTCATCGAGTTGTTCCTGTGGGGCCGCGCGCAGGGCTATGCACGGTTCTCGCTGGGCATGGCACCGCTGTCCGGCCTGGCCCAGCACCGCCTGGCCGGTCGCTGGAACCGCCTGGCCGGCCTGCTCGCACGACACGGCGAGCGCTTCTATGGCTTCAGCGGCCTGCGCAGGTTCAAGTCGAAGTTCGATCCGCAGTGGCGACCGCGCTACCTGGCCGCGCCCGGCGGCATGCACCTGCCGGCTGCACTGCTGGATGCCACGCGGCTGATCTCGCTGGACCCGCGGCGCAACTGACGCCCCGATCCGCCGGGCATGGCCCGGCGCCACCTGATGGATCGTCCGCACGGGTAGCGCCGGGCCATGCCCGGCGGTGGTTCCATGAGGCCGATTACACGCCGCCCTTGAGGATCACCTCGGCCAGGCGATCGTAGTCACCGCCGAAGTGATGGTCACCCGGCAATTTGACCTTGTGCACGCCGTCGTTGCCCGGCAGATCGGGGCACAGCGCATCCTCGTCCTTGTCGCCGTACACGCACAGGGTCCTGTCCGCCGGCAGCTTCGCCACTTCCGGCGCGATCGGCAGGCCGCCGCCACCGCCGCCCAGCCAGTTGCTGACATGGAATTCAAAGTCGGCGTTCCTGCCCACCGACAGCAGCACGATGCGCTCTAGGCCAGCGCGGGTGCCTGCATCAAGCTGGTTGATGGTGGCTGGCAGCACGTCGGCGCCCTGCGAGAAACCGATCAGCATCACCTTGTCGCGCTGCCATTGCTGGCGGTAGTGGCCGATGATCTTCTGCAGATCGACAGCGAATCCCTGCGGCGTGCGTTCGCTCCAGAAATAACGCAGCGAATCGATGCCAACCACCGCCACGCCATGTTCGGCCAGGGCGCCGGCCACGTCCTTGTCCAGGCCGGCCCAGCCGCCATCGCCGGAAACGAACACCGCCAACGTGTCACCGCTGCCCTGCGCCGGCACTTCCACTACCGGCAGCCCCTTCAGGGCATCCGGCGGCGGTGCCAGCGCGACCCCGGCCTGTGCGCCGATCACCCGCGCGGCGGCCACCAGCCCCGGTGTCGCATCGCCAGCGGCGGTGCGCTTGAATTCACGCGCCATTGCAACCTGCTGCACGAACGGGCCAGCGCTGTTGGTCGAACACCCCGGCGCGCCGGCCGCGTTCAACCACGGGAAATTCAGTTCGCTGGGCTGCAGGCGGTCGTGCTTCACGCCATCACCGCAGACCATGCGCTCGTGCACATGTGCCGGGCAGAATCCCGAGGTCAGCAGGCCGGCAAAGACCTGGGTGTCGGCCTGCGCTGCCAGCGCATAGGCCAGTTCGGCGCCTTCGCCGCTGCCGCCGACCAACGGCAGGTGATACCCCGGCAGATGCAGGAACGCCTGTACCCAACGCGAGAAATTCTCGACATCGCCCGCGCCGAACGCGCAGCTGCTGTTGCCTTCGCGCTTGAGCACGCCACGCAGGTGGGCCACATCCACCGATGCGACCAGTGCACCATCGGCGCGCAGCGCTTCAATCGGCATGCGGCTGTCATCGGCATCGGCGCCGTCATGGAACCAGATCACCACCCGTTGCGGTGCCCCGGCCGGAACATGCACCGGCACCTGATCGAAACGTCCATGGCTGACCTGCTGCACTGACGCCACCGCTGGCACCGCCGCCAGCGCCAACACCAGTCCCATCGCCCTGCCCAGCCCTGCACGCATCGTTTCGCATCCCGTTGGAATGCGCACACGATACGCCGCTGCTGCGTGCACGGCACGTACCGGTACAGGCGCCCTGCAATCGGGCAGGTGGTTGATTCAGCGGGTGCCGGCGGCACGCCCGCGGCGATACAGCGCCAGCGCCAACCACAGCAGCCAGCCGACGATCACCGCGATCACCAGTTTCTGCCCCAGCCCACGCGGTGGGCCACCGCGCCACAGCACGTGTACCCACAGCAGCACGAAGGCCAGCCAGGCCCAGCCCCACAACAGCGCCGCACTGCCCCGCCAGCCTGGCTCGCGGCGCAGGTACCAGGCCTGCAGCAGCATGCCGACGCTGGCGCACAGGAAGGCGGTATTGGCGGCCAGGCCGTGGATCAACGGCGCCAGCAACGGCGTTGCCGCAGGCAGCCAGCTGTCACCGATGGCGACGGTGGCCAGGCCAACGGCAGCCACGCAGAACAACAGCGGTGCCGCTGCGCTGCGCCGCGGCCCCACGCTGTGCCGATACAACGCGATACCGAGCACGGCGATGGCCAGTGCCAGCAGGCAGTAGGCGCTGCGTAGCGCCAGGCCCCACGGCCCATGCAGGTACAGGCTCAAGGTGGCCTTCACCCAATCCAGGTCGGCCCGCGCGAACTGCGTCCACAACGCGGTCACCACGAACAACAGCAGTGCCACCAGCGCCAGCGTCGCGGCCGGACGGGCCCGCGTCATGGGCCAGCGTCCGGATGCCGTGCCTGCCACTCAGCCAGCGCCTTGCGGTAACGCTGCAGCTCCTCGGTGTACAGGTCGAGCACGCACAACGGGCAGCCACTGCCGCAGCACTCGTTGGGACCGGGTTCTTCCGGCGGCAGCGGACGGGGATCGGCAGGAGTATCGGAGACGGTCACGGCTGCAAACAACACCACGCAATGGCAGGTGGGTAGTGTAGCGGCGCGCTCAGGCGCCCAGTTGGCGGCGCAGGTTGGCTCGCGCGGCGGCATCAAGCTGCTGGTCGAAAAAGTCGCTGAGGAAGATCCGCGGCGCGCGCAGCAGCCCCTGCAGGAAGCGGCGGCGTCCGGCGCGGTACAGGAAGCCCGGCACCACGCCTTTGTACTCTTCGGCCACGCCGCGGTCATACGCGGCAAACACCTCCTCGGGTGCCGCCAGGATCGCCATGTCGCAGTCGAGGAACAGCGCCGCTTCGGCATCGACATCGGCCGGGCCCAGCTCGCCATGGCGGGCGGTGAGCAGGATCAACTGCTCGACCCGGCTGGCATCGACCGATGCGAGCTCGGGCCAGTCTGCGATCGCCTGCAGGGCCAGCGCGGCCGACCTGGCCTCGTTGTCCTTGCGGCCGGCCTGGTAGATCGCATCGTGGTACAGCACTGCCAGATAAACCTCGGCCGGCTGCTGCCAGCCCGGACCTGCAGCCACCTCCTGGCAATGCTGCAGCACCGCGCGCACATGGCCGAAGTGGTGGTAGGCGCGCGGTGGCGTCGCATAGGCATCCTGCAGTGCCTGCCAATGCGCGGGAGCGAGAGTCAGCGGGGCGAAGTCCATGCAGGGATGATCCCGCCCTTGGCACCGCCGGGCAAGCTGGCTGTTTTTTCACCAGCCACTCACATCCCGTGCCGGGCAAGGGCGTAGGACAGTTGTCCACAGGTTTGTCGCGTGCTGGTCCACACCGGCTGTGGACGAAGCGCAGCGCTGACCGCCGGTGGATGCGGACCGCCACGCCCGGGTCTACACTGGCCGCAGGCGGGAGCGCCCGCCGCTGCCGGAAACCGTCATGCGCCGTCTTGCCGCCCGATGCTTTCTCCTGCCACTGCTCGCGCTCGGCGCGCCAGCCCTGTCCGCGCAGGATGCTCCAGCCGCTGCGCCCGCCATCCCGACCATCTCCACCGTAAAGGTCACCGCCGCCAGCGTGCCGACACCCGAACAGGTGCTCGCGATCCCGCCGGCGATGCGCGAGATGCTGCAGAAGCAGGTGATCAGCCGCAGCTACTCGCGCGACCAGCGCCTGCAGGCGCTGGTGGAAATGATCTTCAGCCAGCACGGCCTGGACCTGCAGTACGACGCCGATGCGACCTACACCGTCAGCGAGATCTGGCAGCACCAGCGCGCCAACTGCCTCGCCTTCACCCTGCTGTTCGTCACCCTCGCCCGTGAGGCCGGCATCCAGGCGCGGGTGCAGGAAGTCGGCCAGGTGGTGTCGTGGTACCAGGACCAGGACCAAGGCGTTGTCTACAACGTCGGGCACGTCAACGCCGGCGTGGATGTCGGTGGCCGCTACGGTACGGTCGACCTGGACCGCAACGTGCTGTACGACCGCCACGGGCCGCAACCGATTGGCCGCGAACGGGCGCTGGCGCACTACTACAACAACCGGGGCGCGGAGCAGCTGGCCGATGGCGACCTGAGCGGAGCACGTGCCTTCTTCGATGCCGCGCTGGCGCAGGATCCGGAGTTCGCCTCGACATGGAACAACATCGGCGTGCTCGACAACCGCCTGGGCGATGACCAGGCGGCCCGCACGGCGCTGGACACGGCACTGCGCCTGGACGGACGCCAGAGTGCAGCGCTGAACAACGCCAGTGCGCTCTATCGCAAACTGGGCATGACGGCGCAGGCGGAAGCCATGCAGAAGAAGCTGCAGTCGGTGCAGCGCGAGGACCCGTTCGCGCAGTACATGCAGGGTGCCCAGGCCGAACGCGCTGGCGACCTGGACAAGGCGATCACGTACTACCGGCGGGCGGTGCGCCTGTACGACACCGCGCACCAGTTCCACTTCGGCCTGGCGCGGGTGTATTTCCTGACGGGCCGGCTGCAGCGTGCGGACCGCGAACTGCTGCGGGCGCAGGAACTGGGCGGATCAACGCAGCAGGCACGCTACCAGGCCAAGCTGGACAGCCTGGCCCGCTGGCGTGCGCAGCAGGCCAAGCGCTGAGGCGCGATCAGGCCTTCTTGAGGAAGCAGGTCTTCAGCACCAGGCCCTTGATCTTGTCCGAGTTGCCCTCGATGTGCTCGGCATCGTCTTCGACCAGGCGGATGTTGCGGATCACGGTGCCCTGCTTGAGCGGGATTGAGGAGCCCTTGACCTTCAGGTCCTTGATCACGGTGACGGTGTCGCCGGTCTGCAGGGCATTGCCGTTGCTGTCACGCACGACCAGGGTCGAACCGGTACCTTCTTCGGCCGTCCACTCGAAGCCGCAGTCGGCGCAGATCCACAGCGCGCCATCGGCATAGGTGTTTTCCAGGGTGCACTGCGGGCAGGCGGGAACAGAAGACATTGCAAGTACCTCAAAATGAATCAACAGCGGCCATTGTAACCGCCCTGCCTTTTCGTTCATTTTTCGACGTCGGTCCGGACCGGACCTCGCCCCGCCCCGCCCGAGGCAGGCACCGGAACTTGCAGCGCGCGGCAAACTCCAGCAGAGTGCGCGGCCCCTGATCGTCCCCGGACCTCCCCATGCGCCTCGGCATCGACTTCGGTACCAGCAACTCCGCCGCCGCCATCGTGCGTGATGGGAAGCTGCTGCCGATCCGCTTCGGCGAGGCCGAGCAGTTCCGCACCAGCGTGTACTTCCCCGGCGTGGTGCCCGACCCGGACGATTTCCAGCTCGACGCCGGGCAGGAACACGAACTGCAGCAGCTGATCGACAGCGCCGCCCGTGCAGCCCGCGCCGCTGGCCAGGAGCGCACGCCACAGGCCCTGCGCCGCGAGGCACTGCGCGCCCTGCGCCGGGAATGGATGGAGGCTCGCGCCGGAAAGGAACGCAGCGCCAGCGACCTGCTGCAGAACGCCGTCTATGGCGACGACGCGCTGGAAGCGTATTTCGAGGAGCACGAAGGCAACCTCGTGCAGAGCCCGAAGTCCATGCTCGGCTACAACCTGCACCCACGCGCGCGGCAGACCATCACCGGCATTGCCGCGCACATCCTCGAACACATCCGCTTGACCGCCAGCGCCCAGCTCGGCCAGCCGCTGCGCAGCGCCCTGCTCGGCCGCCCGGTGCAGTTCCGCAGCTCGATCGGCGAGGCCGGCAACGACCAGGCCCTGGACATCCTGCGCGAAGCGGCCGGCCAAGCCGGATTCGACCACATCGATTTCCTTGAAGAGCCTGCCGCCGCAGCGATGCATTACCACGCTGAAAGCCGCGATCGCCATCAGGCGGTGATCGTCGATATCGGCGGCGGCACCACCGATATCGCGCACGCCGAAGTGGGCGGCAGCCAGGCCCCGCGCATCCACCGTGCCTGGGGTATTGCCCGCGGCGGCACCGATATCGACCTGGCCCTGAGCCTGTCCGGCTACATGCCGCTGTTCGGCCGCGGCATCACCCGCGTGCCCACCCACCACTACGTGGAAGCGGCCACCGTGCAGGACATGACCCGCCAGCGCGAGTTCCGCCAGCACAACTACGACAACGTCGACGCGCCGTGGGGCGCGCGCCTGCAGGCGCTGCAGGACACCGGCAACACCGCCCGCCTGTACCGCGATGTCGAGCGCGCCAAGATCGCCCTCAGCGGTGCCAGCGAACACCGCAGCACGCTGGATTACATCGCCCGCGACCTGCACGTGGACAACAGCGCCGACGGCCTGGCCGCCGCCGCCCATGGCTACCTGAGCCAGATCCGCGAACTGCTGTCCCAGGTCCGCAGCGACATCGGCGGCGACCCTGACGCGGTGTTCCTGACCGGCGGCATGTCCCGCGCCGGCTACCTGCGGCAGGCCGCTGCCGAGGCGTTCCCGGGCGCCCGGATGGTGCACGGCGAGCCCTCGTTGGGGGTCGTCCAGGGCCTCGCGCTGGCGGCAGCCAGCCGGGATTAACAAAACGTTACGCGGTCTGAGCTACGCTTGGCCGGCTAGAAAACCGCTGCACCTTCCGCTGGCCTCGCCGGTGTGTGTACCCATGGTGCAGCCTGACCCGCCCAGCGGGTCTGGCGACCATGCCCTCTGGCTCGATCATGGTCCGCGTATTACCCGAGCCGCCATCGAGACCCGCTTTGGGCACCCGCCAGGCCCCTGTGGCCGTACAACCTGACGCTGAACCAGCACCCATCGACTGCCGCCGTTGTGACGCGGTCTGTTGCCGGTTGCCGGTGCTGCTGCAGCCCGGCGACCACGTGCCTGGCCAGTTCCTGTCGCGCGATGCACACGGCCGTGCCGTGATGGCGCGCAACGAGGAAGGCTGGTGCGCGGCGATCGATCCGTATCACCTGCGCTGCACGATCTATTCGCAGCGCCCGGCGATCTGCCGCCAGTTTTCGATGGGCGGCGACGACTGCCGCCGCGAGCGGCAGGACTACCTGCGCCAGGCTGAATCCTGCGCGCTTTCCTCCCCTTCCACCTGACAGGAGCAACCATGCCCCGCAAGGCAAAGACCCCCGCGAAGGCCAGCAACAGCATCCGCAGCGAACGCAAGGGCGCATCCGCCAGCACCGTGGTCAACAGCGACTCGATCGCCTCCGACCTGGCCGCGTTCCGCAAGAGCGGTGGCAAGATTGAAGTTCTCGGTACCACCTGGGCGCTGAAGAAAGCCAGCTGACCCTCCCCCGACCGCGGCGGCGCTGCCGCCGCGGCCTGCCGGGCCGCGCTCAGCGGTCCAGGCGCACCTGCACACTACCCGAGTGCGACTGCACGCGGATATCGCCGTCGCCGCTGCCCAGCCGCGCATCCAGGCTGCTGCCCGGCCCATAGCGCGGCCGCTCCACCTTGCCGGCGTCGCTGTTGATCGACCCGCTGAAGCTGTTCACTGACAGCTGCGCCGACACCGTGCGCGGCAGGCGCAGGCTGACCGAGGCACTGACCGACTCGACGTTGATGCGCCCGCCTGGTGCCAAGGCGGTCGCCGACAGGTCGATGCCTCCGGATACCGTCTCCACCACCAGGCGCTGGATGCGACCGGCATCGACGCCTACCCGGCCAGACACCGTCTGCGCCCCGATCTCACCGGAAACGCCCCCACCGGCCTCGATCCGGCCGCTGACCGTGTTCACGTCCAGCCGCGGGGTCTGCAACCGCGCAGTGACATTGCCGCTGACCGTATTGAGCACGCTGTCGCCACTACGACCGGCGGCGGCAAGGTTGCCACTGACAGTGTCGGCCTGCAGCCGCCGCACGTCCACGCCACTGATGTCCTGGTCGGCACTGACCGTGCTCAGCAGCAGCTCCACCGAGCGCGGCACGTTGAGGGTCAAGGTGGCGCCGCCATTGTTGCCGCGTCGCGGATACTCGATTTCCCAGCGCACCCGGTTGGCACTCTTTTCCTGGCGCAGCTGCAGGCCGTCGCTGAGCGTGCCGGTGAGCTGCACGTCATTGCGGTCCCAGCCGCGTACAGTCACCTTGCCAGCGACGTTGCTCAGTTCAATGCGGCCGCCTGCAGCAACATTGTGGCGTTCATCGACGCGTGTATCGGCCAGCGCCATGGCGGGCACCAGCAGCAGGGCCGCGCAGAAAGGGGAAAGGGTTCGCATCGGGGGGTCTCCTCAGGTTGTCAGACCGGAGGCGGCCTGGGCCGCCTGCCGGGTCAGTTCGAGCCGCAGCGCATAGGTCCGCTTGAGCTGTCCAAGCAGGTGCGGCGCACGCGGGTCCTGCGCCATCGCGGCGCGGATCTGTTCCGCGCTGCGATCCAGTTCATGCAGCGCGGGCTGCCACTCCGGCGCAGTGCCATCAGGCAGCGACGCCACTGCCTGCCGGTACTGTTCGGTCATCGCATCGGCCTGCAGCTGCAGGCCGCTGGGTGCAGGCAGCGACTCGGGCGCGTGCCGCCACGGCGCCACCGCGTAGAGCGCGAGGCTGGCTGCCAACGCCGCGCCAACCGGCAGCCACCAGCGTCGACGGGTGCGCAGTGGCAAGGCCACCACGTTGTCCACCGGCGGCTGCACGGCAACCGGCTCGCGGGGTGGCAACCGCGCCGACAGGCGTTCCCAGCCATCGGCCGGTGCGCTGCGTTCCGCGGGAAGGGCGCGCAGGCGCGCCAGCAGGTCGTGATCGGGGTCGTGCGTACTCATGTCATGTCTCCCAGGCGCGCGCGCAGCAGGCCACGCGCGCGATGCAGCTGTGCTTTGGAACTGCCGACCGCCATCTGCAGCTGGCCGGCGATTTCATGGTGTTTCCAGCCTTCGATATCGTGCAGCACCAAGACCGCACGCGCGCGCGGCGGCAGGGTCGCCAACGCGCGTTCCAGGTCGCGTTCGGTGCCGGCGCAGCCGTCATGCACCGCCATCTCCGGCAGCCCACCGTCCACGTCGTCCAGGCTGTCATGGTCATGCCCGGCGGCACGACCGCGCAGTTCCATCAGCGCGGCGTTCACTCCCAACCGATGCAGCCAGGTCGACAGGCTGCTCTCGAAACGGAAGCCGGGCAGTGCCTTCCATGCCTGCAGGAACGCTTCCTGCAGTGCATCCTCGGCACGCGCCTGCTGCCCGCCACACAGCCGCCACAGGGTGGCAAACACCCGCGGCGCATGCTGCCGATACAGCTGTTCATAGGCAGCGGTATCGCCGGCCGCCGCTGCACGTACCAAGGCGGTTTCGTCGACGACGTCGTTGGCGGCAGGCGGCGCGGGCATGGTGGTGTCGAGCATATCCGTTGGATGCGGCCTGCCGGAAAAAGGTTTAGATCTTCCGGAGCGCTTTTCGGTTGCAACCTTTTCGCGCCTGGCTGCATCCATCACAGGTCCCCCGCAGGCCTGCCCGGCCAGGAGCCTCCCATGTCCAGCCCTTCCTGCGCCGCCCTGCTGGCGATCGCGGCCTGCATGCTGCTGCAGGCGTTCGACGTTTCCCTGCACTGGCGTGCCGAAAGCGGCCGCGCCTGCCTGCAGCAGCACAAACAGGACCTTGTCTGCCTTGCCTGGGCACAGGCGGTCGAAACGTCGACACGCGCCGGGTAACATCAAGCCCCGTTTCCGTCACACGTTGTCGCCCCATGATGTTGTCGCTGAAGGACCACCTGCCCGCCTGGACCCACCCCTGGCTGCATGACATCGGGATCGCCCTGCAGATCCTGATCACCCTGCTCGCCGCCTGGCTGCTTCGGGTGCTGGCGCGGCGCCTGATCCGCCGCTTCGCCGACCACTACACGCTGCCGCCGGAAATGGTGATGGGCGCGCGCCGGATCACCAGCTTCGTGGTCTATTTCAGCGCGGTGCTGTACATCCTCAGCCTGCTCGGCGCATCGCCCTCGGTGCTGTGGACGGCCTTCACCGGTTTCGCTGCGGTGGGCGCGGTGGCGTTCTTCGCGGCCTGGAGCGTGCTGTCCAACATCTTCTGCACGCTGCTGATCTTCACCACGCGACCGTTCCGCCTGCATGACTACATCGAAGTGCTGGAGAACGGCGAAAAGCCCGGGCTGAAGGGCCGGGTGATCGACGTGAACCTGATCTACACCACGCTGCAGGAAACCGGCAACGGCCACGAGGGCACGGTGCTGCAGTTGCCGAACAACCTGTTCTTCCAGCGCACGGTGCGGCGCTGGCGCGACCCGACGCAGGCGCCCGGCGGCATCCAGGGCGACGGCTGAGGGGGTGTTCGGCAGGGCTGCGCCCTGCACCCGCAGAGGCTGTAGTGCCGGCCGCTGGCCGGCAACCTCATCAGCAACAGCAACAGCGGCATTCCTGTGGGATGGCGGGGTGGGGCCGGTGGCAGGGGCCGCTGCAAGTACGTCCATGTAAGCTCGGTCGCCGCATCCATGCGGCTCACGCCCCTGCCACCGGCCCC